>NZ_JAQQDB010000039.1:0-72173 GCF_046030135.1 Caballeronia jiangsuensis | reverse complement strand
AAATCCGAAACTTGCTCAGCTCAAGGAACTCGATGCGGGCATCGTCGGTGGTACGATCCGCGATCTCACTATTTCAAGAATCTCGCCCCCGGAACCGCCGCGCGCATGAAGCACCTTCGTGACGGCGGACTGGGCGACGACGAGAGCACGAACCGCTTTCTCGCCGATGCGAGAGCAGGCAAGCTGCCTCCGGTTACGTTCTACAAGCCGCAAGGCAACCTGAACATGCACGCGGGGTATGCGGACGTTGCGTCGGGAGACCGTCATAGCACCCACGCGGTGAAGGCGCTGCGCGAGAGCCCGCAGTGGCGCAACATGGTCGTGATCGTCACGGTCGACGAGAACGGCGGCTGGTGGGACCACGTTGCGCCGCCGAAAGGCGACCGCTGGGGCCCGGGCATGCGCATTCCGGCACTGGTGATTTCGCAATTCTCGAAGAAGGGCTTCGTCGATCACACCATGTACGACACGGGCTCCATCCTGCGCCTCATCACGCGCGTGTTCCGCCTCGAAACGCTCGATGGCGTAAGGCAGCGGGACGACGCGATGCTCGCGCGCGGTCAGGTCCCGCCCGGCGATCTGAGTCATGCACTGGCGTTCACGTCCTAGAAGCGTTTCGTTGACGCAGTACGGAGAACGCATCAAGGCCGATGCGCCACTCGCTCCGATTGCCCGTTCGACGATCTGAGTTCATCGATGCGCGACGGACTCACGGAAGGCGACGCGGGCTGATTGATCTCACTGAGTGAGGCAGCCGAACAGATGGTCGACGGATCGGTTTTTCAGCATCAGCACGATGACGTGATCGAACCGCAGCGCCTTCTGTTGCCCGTCCTTCTTCGCGCCCGATGAAGCCGCATTTTACGACTCACGATGTTTTCCTGTTTCGCCCGTGCCGTTCACTCCGTCCGATTCTTCGACTTGTCACACGAGGCGCGTCACGGCAGATCGAAGAGATCGGCCGTGTAATGCACACCGCCATTCAGGCGCTCGTCGCTCGGGCTGTCGTAGACCACGATCAATTGTTCACGCCCGGCTCGCTTGAACAGCGCAATACCTTCGGCGTGATCTCGTCCTTCCTGAGTGGCTATGCCGAAGAGAAACTTGACTGAAGCCCCGTCCACGACGCCGTCCGCAATACTCTTGAGCGCATTCGTCCATCGATACACGCGGATCGGGCCATCGAGTTTCATGGTCGGACCGGCCAGCACGAGAAGATCGCCACCTTGCACGCAGAGATCACGAATGCCCAGGCCCGCGAGATCCAGCAGGAAATGGCGATACGGCTGCCTTCCGTCGCTTGACTTCAGTACGACATCCTTGTCTCTCTCGATATCCAATTGCAGCACGCTGGCGAGTCCACGAATGACCGGCCCGCGCAACCCGAGGAAGAGCCGGTTCTGTCCCACCGCCAGGCCTTCGATGTCGAAACCGTTCTCCTTCGATGGAATCGCCATGAACGGTTTGAGCGCGGGATTGCCTTCAAGAAGAGTGTAAAGGGTGCTTGAGTTCTGATCAAACTTGACCGCCGACCAGCTTTCCGCAACCGGTTCGGTATGCGGCCCGGCTTCCGGCCCGAGCTTCACCGAACCGAGAACATAGCGGTTTTCCTGCCGATCGAGCTTGCCGAGCGCGCGCAATGCCGCATCGGCCGGCGCTTCGTCAATCGCTTCCCAGTCCTTTCGGCGCAAGCTATGCGATCCGACGAACCAGAGGCGAAAGCTTTCGACGTCCCAGGACAAGGCTTCGAGATCCATCTCCTGCTTGAGCTTGTGCATCAGCGGCGGGAAATGCTCGCCCAGCTCAAAACCTTTTTGATCGACATAGTCGGCGTCTCCCCGTGGCATCAGGCGAACGAGCGAGCGCGATTCGTCGCCGGCGAGCCAGAGCGCGTCATCGACTTGTTCGATCGCGGACAAGCTGGTGGATAGCTTCTTGACGCTTGCGTCGGACAGCTGAAGACGGATCGTCGACGCGGCCGTTGCGTTATCGAAGGAATGCGGCATATGGAACTCCTGCATACAAGACGCGCGAGAGATGCGCGATTGAAAGCGAAATCGAGTTTTATGCGTTTTGGTTATCTAAGTATTATTTTAACGATTTCTTCGGATGGACTCGCCTGTTCCTGGCGGCGGCGCATTCGCCCCCAGAACTATCGATTCAGTGTAGTCAGGCGCCAGCAAAACGAAAGGTCTCTTGCTAAATGTAATGAGCGCCATCGCACATAAGCCTGAACGCTGCGGCACGAAAGTTGAACGGAGCGCTCAAGCCATTAAAGAAGACGGCCCCGAAGCCGCTGGAAGCGCCTCCCCCGCCGCCCGCTGGATCTGCCTGGCGAGCTCGGCGACTTGGGCTCGTTCCTGTTCGTTCACCCGAATCACATATGCCGCAAGCAACTGACCGAGGGTACCAACCGGCATGCGTACCTTGCTGCCGCGCTTACGTTTATAGCTGTCATAGTTCACGCGGGCGCCGCTCTCACAAGACTGGCCTGGCCTGCCGACCCTGCGGGACACGCATTATCGAACGCACGTCGCCGACCGTCGGCGTCAGATAAGGAACCACGAAACTCCACTCTTCGTCGGATACATCGGCCGGATAGAGTCTTCGCGTTACCATCGTTTTTTTGTTTCTTATTTGATATCCTAATTATAGTATCGGTCAAAGTCATAACACGCTCTTCTGTGGGGATCCGAAAGTCAAGGTTAGAGTATCGTCCCACAAGGAGATTGACGATGCCCTGTTCGCTCAGCCGGCGGTGCAGCGAGAAGCCGTCGCGTACTGTTTCCATCGTGCGCACGTCCATATCCGTAGCAGGCTTCCAAGACGCATTGTGCAGACACTCCTTGACGCGATGTCGCGAGCGTGTGTGGCCAGGCGCACAGAAGCGCGCAACGATCCGTGAAATGCCACGAGCGAACGTCTATCTTGCGTCTTACACGTGAATGAACGAGGTGCGACATGCCCGACGTTCCCTCCGATCAGATGATCAAGAAAGCTCTTTCCATCACCGGGCGTTTCGAAGACTCGGACAACCCGTTTGGCGCTGTTTCGGGCAACTTCGACGGCATGGGCATCTCGCTCGGCGTGTTGCAATGGAATATCGGTTCGAATTCACTGCAGCCGTTGCTTCGGGACACGCCTGAGCCGACGATCAAGCGCCTGTGTCCAAAGTGCGGCGCAGATCTCCTCGAGGCGGCCAAGCAGCCCGCCGCAAAAGGCCTCGACATCGTTAGGGCATGGCAACCCGGTGGCATATTGCCGCCCGCCTACAAGAAAGAACTGCGGGCCTTGGCCGAGAGCAACGATTTCGTCGAACAGCAGATACGCGCTGCGAACGAGGTGGCCGGTCGCGCCAATCGAAAGTGCGTCGAATGGTGTGGTGTCTGGAAGATAGACCCCGACATCCACGCGTTTTGCTGGTTCTTCGATGTCTATACGCAGAACGGCGGTGTCAGTTCACTCACGGCCATGCAGGTGAAGGAATTCCAAAAAAAGTCTTCGAATCTCGACATGGTGATTCAATGGCTGCAAAGCCGCGCCAAGACCGAGTCAGGCTATCGGGATGCTAATCGCAACGCGGGTATCTGGTCCCCAAAAGCCATGCCAATGAACGTCACGCTGCTTTTCGCGGCATCGTACCTGCGTTCGCAACTGTCGCGTGTGCAATGGCGGGTCGATGCCATGAACCGCAAAGGCACCCTGGCTATCGGTCATGGATGGGTTCACGGTACGGAGTGGACCATCGATTTCAATGCGCCGCCACCGGATTGAGATCGACGGTCGATTGGCATGACTACCTTCCGTCCTGCAAAAAATCCCCCGAAAACAGCAGGTGCATTTCGGATGGCTCCGTCAAGTTGTTGCCGCTCGGGCGCCTACGGCCCTAGTCTGGGACGCTCGGGTCGCAGCCCATCTTTAGGGCGGATCTGTTCGCGCTTCCCGACTCAATGGAGGGTGTACGACCGCTCATTTCGTAATCGGAATCGGGCCGAGATATTCCGGCAACAGGCGCAGCAAACTTTCGCGCACGTTTAGGCCCGACGGAAACATGTATTCGATCAATTCCTCGAACGTGCCCGCGTGATCCACCTTGTCTTCCTCGTCTTTCGACGCCGCCGCGATCCGCTGCATGGTCATCAGATACGCCTGGCAGCCGACGAGCGATGCAGGCGCCGTAACGGCCATTGGAAGCGGTGCAAAGTCGGATCCGCCCCCGGTCGCAATATACGTGGCGACCAGCGCGCCGCCGTCGTGCGCACCTTCTGTGAGGATCGCACTGCTTACGGGATTGAAGACGAGAAGCATGTGGAAGCATGGTTTGTCTCAGTCACGCGCGCTCAGTTCGGGCATCGGCGCCTAGGCGGCCGCGCGTAAGGTCAGTGTCTTACCGCTTTCCGAAAGGGTAAAGCTCTCGGCATTTCCCATGCTTTCTTTGCCGAGAGAGCCGATAAATGTGAGCCATGTCGGCTCTGTGTAGTCGCTCATCCAGACTTCACGAACGATGGGCACGCCCGCGGGATCGGCATGGTTGTCCCGCGTCTCGAAAGTCAGCGTCCGAGCGGCTGATGAGCAAATGCGCGTCGAGTTCGGATGTTGGCGTTTCGAAGCAAGAAAGCCGGGCAACCGCGCGCCACGGCAAGCGGCCACCTGCCACATACTTGGTCAACACCTGCATGCGCAGAACCACGGGCACCTCGCCGTGGTCGTCGGCTATCCCGGCGAAGCGCCGGGCAATACGTTCGTGCCGATCGCGTACGCGGGGAGCATCGACGGCCCCAAAGTGCAGATCCACGCCGCGCGCCTTAGTGGCACCTTCAAGGCCGTCCTGGTGCAGGAATCGAAGGTTTCATGCTTCCCGAAGATCCCGACTCAGTGACCAGACGCGCGGCGTGCGGGCGCCGCGGCGGCGTCATTCTACGAGCGTCACGCGCGAACCGAGCCCTCTGGCAATCTGCACGAGGAGAGGAGGCGGAACGGCGGTCGCGTTACGTATCGTCAGATTACCGGACTGATGCAGCCACAGGCGGCAAACGCCCTCCAGCTTCAATGGCGGCGTTGTCGCCGCATCGATGGACAGGTTGGCGCCGGCAGCGGCGAGTTCGTCGAGTATGGCTGGATTTATGGGCATGGCAGCCTCTCACTAAAGTGCAAACGACGAAAAGAGACGTGCAGATGAATGGCTCCACCTTTCGCAAAGCGCTTATTCTTACGCCGTAAGTTAATGATATGGGCGAACGAATTTGATCGGCGTGCCATTGATGCTCAAAAGTTCTCCTTTCCAGGCTGCCTTATAGAGCGAACTCAAGTCGTTCTGATCGGCATCTGTCAATTCGCTGTTCTTTCCGTAATTCATGATAGTAAAAGGCTTGTGCTCCCCATAAATCACTGCGGGCCATTGTGTTTCGTTTTCGGGAGCGAAGAAATGCCGTAATCCAAACACATGGCCGATTTCATGCGTGAGCGTGTCCACCTGCTCTTTTCGGCTCTGCGTGAACATGGTCGGAAATACGAATAGCTGATGGCGACCCGCGTCCGGGAAGAAGGCCTGGGCCAGCGTGCATCCCAAGCGATTACAACTTTCGTGTTCCTCCAGGACGATTTCGAAATCGGAGTTATCGTCGTTTTCGGCGAATCGGATCGGAGCGGCCGCGCCCCACGCTGTAATCGCCGATGAAAGCAATTCACGAACTGTATTCGCTAACTTCTCGGACTCTTCGAAGTGGGCAAGCGACGTTGCATTGAACTTCCATCTGAGGACGAGGTTCTCAGCCCAAAGCGGGATAAATCCCTCTGTCGCGTCAAGCACGATTTCAAGACGGGATCGCCGGCGAGCTCTATACTCTGTCGAGCAAATTATCCGTGGCGACACGAGATGCACGAGCGGATCGATTTCGCGAGCGATATCGTCCGGTGACCTGCGCTTCGTCGAACTTGCATCGTTCATGGTATTCATCCTCTATTGAGAAGGCGGCGAATATCGTCTGGGCGCCGAGACGAAGTCTTCATCGTCGCGAGTGTGAAACCGTGCTTGGTTGCGGGTGAGTTCTGGCCGGATGATTTCGATTTGGAACAGCCCAAATCGGAGCACGAACTTCGATGCGGAACCTTGCGCGCAAACGTTTTCGTTACTTAAGCTAGCACGTGTGGCTGCAACTAAAGGAAGAACCGTTTTGCTAACGTGTGGTAGCGCACCAAAGCTTTCTTATTCATTACATTCCATTAGCGGGCGATAAAAAGATCGCGCTAGAAACCGCGAAACTTGTCACGGAATTTTGTTGATCCCTAAACATGTGGGAAACGCGTACCGCAAAGCCGCTACCAATTAGCAAAATTTGTCTGAGTAACTGCGGGAAATAATCAGAGGTATCGCGTGAAAAGCGTCCGCGCGATCTTTTTCGATTTGGGCGATACGCTCAGCACGAATGGCGAGCGGATCGCAGACGTCCTGCAGATGGACATGATCGGATAACAAGCGCTTGCCGCGTTCGCACGCGTCGCACGAGGTCGCGATGCGCTCTCCAGTGCTATCGAAGGCCGTTGATGAACGCGATCTTGTCGGCCCAGCCAGGGAAATCGATCAGCGGATTGCGGTTTCGCCGCGCCTCGAAGATTGCCTGATTCCGATGCCGTTCGTATTCGGTCACGGCGTTGCCGGCATGCCATCTCGGCAACGTCTCGATCCGTTCTTCCGTCATCTTGCTTTTGCCGAGATCGATGTGCCCGGGCTAGCGCATCAGAAAATACAACGTGGCTCTCGCGACTGCGCCATTTCCGGAAGCCGGTTCGAACTGATTATCCTCCTGCTGACCACGTGCATCCATCGTCCTCTCCTGAGGCGGAAAGTTGAAGTAAGCATGATTGCCGCGAACGTATTGCATTTCGGCTCGCATGCGAATAGTGGTGCATTTCGCCGGCGCATCGGTTCCTGTCGCAGAACAACGATTGCGGTACGGAGTGCTCGCAGTCGTAGGGAACGGACTCTTCCAGCAAGGCATAGATCGTCATTTCCGATACGCTGCGAAACGCTTCACTGCTGCGAAAAGACGCCCGCAGCGCTTCACGCCTGGCTTCGATCGCGAATGCCTTCTCGATGAACGCGCTCGCCTCGAACGTTTGACCGCAGTAGATGTCACTTGGTATGGGTATGCCACTCCACCCGCTCGCGAATGTAGTCCTCGAGCGCATCCATAGACTTCTTATCCAAGCTGAGAGCGCGCGCCTTCTCCAGGATTTGCAGATCGGCAAGTAGCCGCGCCCCACTCCGAGATGTCTGGCGCCGAGACAGAAAGAAGTTGGCACCGGAGGTCAATAGTCCACCTGTAAGTGCAGATGCCGCTGCGATGACAGCGATTAGGATAGCCGAATCCATTCTGATACTCCTCAAGATCGCTTGTGTACCAAGTCGGCTGTCAAGCAACTCGTGGAAGCTCGGGGCAAAGAGCGGACGCCTAACAGCCGACGCAAGAGGTCCCTTTGACTGAGAGGCACACGTCCACCTTTTAGGTAGCATCGAGCCGCCGATCTCCCTCTCCTTGCTGCAAGGAGGGGGTCATTGACCGGCCGGCGCCGGCAGTCGCGAAGCCATGCTGATAAATGGCGCCTACCAGAGGGATCAGCACGCTCCCTGCGTCGATGGAGAGATTCGCCCCCGCCGCAGCGACTTCCTCGATAACGGTTGAGTGAACCGGCATCCACGCCCCACATGCGAATACGCGCGTCGTTCGAGTCACGAAATGAAGTTGCTGCCCTCGATCAGAATGGCTTGTGTGCTCATGCTTTCGGGAAACTGCGTGTCGATCTGATGAAGCTCTCTTGCGAAACGCAGCCCGGTCATCTGTTCGATTCTTCCGAGCGGAACCTGATACCAGCGAAACTCGTCCAGTTCGAGCGCTTCCGGCTTGAGCGTCTTGAGCAGGTCGTCCTGTGTCAGCACGTAAGCGCGGGCCTTGTTCGAGCCGTCCGCGTCATCCGTGAAGAAAACTGCCTTCCAGAATTGCCGTGGGATCTTCACGCCACGATAAGGAAGATCCTCGTCGGAAAGCACGGGGCCGCCCATCAGACTGACACGCAGCTTGCGCAAAACAACGTCATCCAATACGGCGTTTTCAAGCAGCCCCCACTTACCGTTCAACATCGACTGATTGAACGCACGATGCTGCGGCGTCATATTGGTGAAGAAGAAACTATCCTCGTTCGCCTGCCGGGCTTCCTCCATGCTTCCCCATACCAGGTCGTCCCTTCTTGCGAGGTGCCCCCGGTCGATGTCATTGCTGTTGTAAAGCTCGTCGCCGACTTGAAATTCGTCAAGTCCGTCGCGCTCGTCCTTAACGAACTTCAGCCCCTTTCTGTTGAGACTTTTCTTTGCATCGCCATCGATGTTCCAGGCGCTGCAAAGCGGCAGCTTTCTCGATCCCGAAAGCCACACTGTGAAGTGACAGTACTCGATCGAATCCTGGCCTCGCAGACCCTTCAGATCCTTGCCGACTTTGCTCTGAAACGTGGGCTTTGGTACGGGAAAATCCAAAAAATCGGATCTGAATCCCATGCGCAACGAAGCGTCCGTCTGCCGCTGTTCGGCACTCAGCGCCTGTGCGGCGGGCACCTCCGGAAGAGGCTCGATCTCCAGCTTTTGAAACACTGTTTGCGCATAGCAGGCCAGAGCGAACTCGCCGTCCGACCCGTCCGCCTCCCCGCCGAAGTGCAGTCCAAGCATCGTGTCCGTCACGTCGCCTGTCTTCGGATCGACGGCCATCCACACAGACCCGGAATCGCCGCCCTTAGAGATCTCGTTGTCCGCAACGGGATGATCGGGCGATGGTTCCAGTTCGAATCCGTTGATCGTCTTTTCTCCGACACCCTCATAGGGCATCTTGAACAGCGCCTCGATACGCGTGACCGTGGCGTAGGTGATGCCGGTAGTTCGCCCGCTCTTGACGACCAGATCGCCGATTTCCGGTTTGCCGATGCGCGCGACCGACGCGTGGAGTTCGAGCAGTTTCAGATCGATCTCCCGATTCTCTATGGAAGCCACCGCACAATCGCCCGCGATGCCGAGGTGACTTCTCACCAGCTTGCCGACGACATTTTGAGCGATGCGGTCATCGTCGAACGGACCGGGCTGAACAATGGTGTCGCCGGGCGCCCCCAAAGCCCCACAGAGTACGTGCCAATTGCTCAGGATGAGCGGCTTACCCGAGGAGGTGTCTCGAACGATGGCGCCAATCGTTCCGGCGGTCGACCGGAAGTGCCCGATGCTGAGTCCGCCGCAGACGACGTCCTGCCTGACCTTCCTCACTGGCTTGGCCTGTAGCTCCACCACCTGAAACGCCGGCACGTAGCTGCGTTGCAGAACATCGATCGGAATCTGGCGCCCTTCGAATTCGATCGCTTCCGGCAAGGGCGGGATCGCGTTCGCGACGAGCGCTTCGGGGGACATCTTCTGTTCGACCGTAACCTGCAGCGACGGGACGTTCGTGGTCTTGCCACCGACCTGCTTCATTCCAATGCCGACGCTTGTCACGTTAGGCCGCTTTAGCAGCGCCTCCCCTTCGGCGCGTATCAATCGCTTGATACTTTCGACCTCGTCGTTAAGCGGCTTCGCAAGCGCTCCCTTCGATCCCTTTGGAGCAGAGCGGCTTTTCTTGGCCGCAGCCCTGGGAACAGATGTTTTCTTCGCCATGCGCATCTCCCTCTCGCCTTATCACCTAGCGCTTGTCCACAGCGGGGCGCCTGCCATCAATGAAAGGTGAAAATGGAGCGAATGTAAACCTCGAGTCTAGGCGTCACACGCAGCTCTTAGCCCCACAGGCCTTGGTGACCCTGCTCAAGCGCGATTGCAGTGCGAATTACAATGCGAATGTGACCATCGCGTTAACACGTACGTGTCGCCAGCTTGAATGTCATTATGCTTACGTCTATAAATCATTTTGGATCTCGAACCAAGGCGGAGACTTTACTTTATCTCATATGAACAAATAGCCGGGTTGAGCCGATCGCGTTCCGCAGTGCGGCAGGCCGGCCGAATGTGGTGACGGCATGCGTTGAGTCGCGCACCACAGCGGAGTCCATCATGCGGACTCACACGCCCAGCGGGCTACCGGACGTTTTCGATATCTTTGGCAGCCTCTATGTTCTGAACGGCCTCGCATAAGATCGATCACGATAGCCAGTGGGCGTTCGCCGAGTAGGTGAGACCTCAGGCACTCCGATCGATGGTATGAGGGACTGGCCACGTCATCGAAGCGCCGCCAACTCGACTTTCAAGGCACGTCGCTCACGTCACCCACGTCGCCCACACATTTCGTGCAACGTATTCAACCGCCGAACCGGCTCGACGACATAAGGATTCGTCTCATCCCACGCGTACCCGGCAAGCACGGCGCTGATCATTCGACGTATCGTCGGCGCCTGCTCACGCGCGAAGATGATGTCCTGAAGCTTCCCCGTATACCAGTTCTCGACGAACGCACGAAACGTATCGATACCCTTGCGCAGCGGCATGTCGTATTGCGTCTGCCAGTCGACGGCCTCGCCGTTCAACTGACGCTCCAGCGTTTCAACAGCGAGATGCGCGGATCGCAACGCGATCGTCACGCCCGAAGAAAACACGGGATCCAGAAACTCTCCTGCATTGCCGAGCAACGCGTAACCCGGACCATGCAGCCGCTCGACGTTCGCCGAGTATCCACCGATATGCCGCACCGGCATCAAGAAAGGCGCATCGCCGATCAGCCGGTTCAGCGTCGGCTCGCTGCGAATCAACGAACGCAACTTCGCTTCGCGCTCCGCTTCGGGCGCATCGAGAAACGGCGCTTCGGCGACACATCCGACGGACGAGCGTCCGTTCGCCAACGGAATCATCCAGTACCAGATATCGCGATGCTCGGGATGCACGGCGACCGTGATCTTGTTGCGATCGTGCGCACCGATGGGAATGTCGTCGCGCACGTGAGTGAAGATCGCGGCGCGCGTGGGCATGCGCGTAGGCGCTTCGAGGTTCAGAAGACGTGGCAGCACGCGGCCGAAACCGCTTGCATCGAGCACGAAACGCGCATGTACCTGATATCGCGTACCCGCCTCGTCGGTGACTTCGAGCGCGGGTGCGTCGCCCGTTCTCATTTCGAGAACCGTATGGCCGAAACGCACTTCGGCGCCCTCCTTCGCCGCGCGACGAATCAACAGATCGTCGAACACGGCACGCTCGACCTGGAATGTCGTGCCCCAGCCGTCGGAATGCTTGTCGCGAAAATCGTAAGCGGACACCTGATCGCGATGGACGAAGTGCGCGCCGTTCTTGTACTGAAAGCCGGCTTCCACGACGTCCTGCAACATACCCGCCTCTTCGAGATACGCCATGCTTTGCGGCAGCAGACTTTCGCCGATCGAAAAGCGCGGAAAGTGTTGCCGCTCCAGCACCAGCACCGAACGTCCGGCCTTTCGGAGCAACGCCGCGGCGACCGCACCTGAAGGCCCGGCTCCGATGATGGCGACATCGACGGAGGTATTCATCCAACATTCATTGTTCATCGTTAATTCCCATGCAGGTGCCTGCGAAGCAAAGGGCAAATACGACGCTTGCGCGACGGATCAGCGATTACAATCGAGCCACCCAAGTGCCAAAGATTCGACTACTATTTCTTTACCGGATTTAATTGTGCAGAATACCGAAACATCCAGCGTGCCCTTCGTTTCTGAAACTGCGTTCGGCGTCTGGTTCCTGCGCACGCATACGTGGGAACACCACGTACTGCGCGTCGCCATCAACGACCTCAAAGGCCTGATCGACGGCCCGCTGCCCGTTCGTCCCACGATCGTCGATGTCGGCTGCGGGCAAGGGGTTTCGTTTCGACTGCTGGCGAAAGCGTTTGCGCCGCAGCGTATCGTCGGCATCGACTTCCACGAACCATCGCTCGCGCTCGCCGCGAATGCCGCGCTCGCCTGCGAAAACGATTCTGACATCGCCGCGACGCGCATCGAAGTGTTGCACGGCGACTGTGCGGATTTGCCGCTAGGCGACGCCAGCGCGGATATCGTCTTCTGTCACCAGACGTTCCATCACCTCGTCGAACAGGAACGCGCGCTCGCCGAGTTCCGCCGCGTGCTCAAGCCCGGCGGCTTGCTGCTGTTCGCCGAATCCACGGATGCGTACATCAAGTCGTGGGTCATCCGCCTGCTGTTCCGTCATCCAATGCAAGTGCAAAAGAGCGCGGACGGGTATCTCGAGATGATCCGCAACGGTGGCTTCAGCTTCGAACCCCGCAACGTGTCGCTGCCCTACCTGTGGTGGAGCCGTGCAAAAGACTTCGGACTGCTGGAGCGCATCGGTCTCTATGCCCCGAAGCCGGGCAAGCGGCGCGAGACGCTCGTGAACGTTGCGGCCGTCAAGACCATCTGACAGCGAAACGCGGCGCGCCTTCGAACAAGCGCGCCGCACGTCCTTTGCGCGTTACTTCTTCAGCGTCACCACTTCGCCCTTCAGCGCTACGCCCGCAACCACTGCACC
This sequence comes from Caballeronia jiangsuensis, assembly GCF_046030135.1. NCBI lineage: Bacteria > Pseudomonadati > Pseudomonadota > Betaproteobacteria > Burkholderiales > Burkholderiaceae > Caballeronia > Caballeronia jiangsuensis. Next base: position 59,668 of record NZ_JAQQDB010000039.1, on the reverse strand, counting down.
CGCGCCGCACGTGAACTCCGTCGCGCTTTCGCGCTCGACGTTCCGGTAGTTGCTCTTGATGTTGATGACCGCATTGCCGCCTTCCTTGCGCACGCGGTCCTGCAGCGCCATTACCGCCGACAAGAACACGTGCTGACACGCGGTTTCATCGCTCTTGCCGAACGAGTTGGTCTTCTTGTTCGTCGCGAACTCGCCGAACGATTTCACAACGCCCGGATGTGCTTGTCCCGCGAAATAGAGCGCAATGTCCTGATCGACCTTGCCGCCTTCGCTCGTCAGCGCGGATTCGACGGAATAGTTCGTGACCGAATCGCGCGCGAACGCGTGCGACGGCAGCATGCACGCGAGCAGCGCCGCGCAGATCATCTGATGCTTCATGATGTTGTTCCTCAAGCTGGCGTGTTTATTGCGCGTCGAACTGCACGAGGTCGCCGCGCACGGCTATCGTCGAACCGTTGTTGCTCGACCCGCACGCAAACTCCTTCGATGACGACGTTTCCGTGTGCTGGAAGCGCGTCGTCACGTTGACGACAGCGTTCGCCTGATGAGCGCCCGCATAGTCGCGCAACTGCTGCAACGCCTTGCCCAGCGCGATGTTGCACGTCGCTTCCTGACCGGTCATCTCGCGCGAGACACGCGCGCGCACTTCCTTGGTCTCGATCAACTTCTTCACGTTCGGATGTGCCTCGTCGCCGAAATACAGCGGCACGCCCTGCTTGCTTTGCGCCTGCACTTCGGCGGGCATCGGCAGCGAGCGGACCTGCGTCGTGCATCCGGCTTGCGAAATCACGATGCCGGCTGCCATCGTCAGGAAGATCTTCGTTCTCATTCTTGTGGTCACTCTTGGTTGCTTTTGAATCACGCCCGTCGTTGCACGAAGGGCACCGGTCAAACACTCCTGAAACTCAGGCCCGCGCAGCTTCCGCCGAAGCCGAACGACACCGACATCGCACGCGCGATATGCGCCTCGCGCGTGGACTGCACGAGCGGCATGCCGTGGACGAGCGGGTCCGGCGACTCGACCGTTCCCGTTCCCGCAATGAACCCGTCGCGCATCATGAGCAGCGTGTAGATCGCTTCGTGCGCGCCGCATGCGCCGATCGAATGCCCCGTCATGCCCTTGGTCGACGAGAACGGCGGCACCTTCGCGCGGAACACCTCGCGCAATGCGCGCAGTTCTTCGGCATCGCCGAGCGGCGTGGACGGCGCCTGAGTGTTGATGTACTCGGGCCATTCGTCGATATCGCGCGCATCGTCGAGCGTCATGCGCAATGCGCGCGCGATGCCGCCGCTGTGCGGCGTCACCATGCCCGTGCTGTCGGTACTCTCGCCGAACCCGGTCAGCTCGGCGTAGATGCGTGCGCCGCGCTCGAGCGCGTGATCCAGCGATTCGAGCACCAGCACGCCCGCGCCGGAGCCGATCACGAAGCCGTCGCGCGCGGTGTCGTAAGGGCGCGAAGCGCGCGCCGGCGTCTCGTTGAAGCCGCGCGACAGCGCGTGCATCGCGTCGAACATCAGCGTCATGTTGTCGTGCAACGCTTCGCTGCCGCCCGCGAGCACGACGTGTTGCCGTCCGGTGCGTATCAACTGCATCGCCTGTCCGATCGCGAGTGCGGATGTCGTGCACGCCGACGAAGGCGAGTACGCGACGCCCTCGATGCCGAAGGTCTGCGCGACGTTCGCCGAGGCCGTGCTGCTCATCGCGCGCGGCACCGTATAGGGCGGCGTTCTGTCGACGCCATGCGCGTGCGCCACGGCGAGCGCCACGTCGTACTCCGCCATTGCGCCGACGCCCGAACCGATCACGGCACCCGTCTTCGGCGAGCGCAGCATGGCTTCGTCGAGCCGCGCATCGTCGATAGCCTTCCTCGCCGCGTGGCACGCAAAACGTGCCGTGTCGCCCATGAAGCGCTCGAGCTTGCGGTCGAACGGCGGCTCGTCAGCGACGGACGCTACCGCCGCGACTTGGGAATGAAAGCCGCGCTCGCGCCACGCGTCGATACGCGTCACGCCGCTCCTGCCTTCGCGAAGGGCACGGCTCACCGCATCGAGCGAATTGCCGAGACACGAGACGATACCCATGCCCGTCACGACGACGCGCTGCATGACCCGCGCTGCGTTCATCGAACGTTCCGGAAAATCAGCGACGTATTGATGCCGCCGAACGCGAAGTTGTTGCTCATCACGTATTCGGCGTCGATAGCGCGCGCATCGCCGATGATGTAATCGAGCGGCGCGCACGCGGGATCGACCTCGGTGAGATTGAGTGTCGGCGCATACCAGTTGCGCTTCATCATCTCGATGGTCCACCACGCCTCGATCGCGCCGCACGCACCGAGCGTGTGGCCGATGTAGCTCTTGAGCGAACTGATCGGCATGCGCTCGCCGAAGGTCTGCGCGGTCGCCTGACTTTCCGCGACGTCGCCGCGATCCGTCGATGTGCCGTGCGCATTCACGTAGGCGATGGCCTGCGGGTCGAGCCGTGCATCATCGAGTGCAAGCTGCATCGCGCGCGCCATCGTGCTCGCGGTCGGTTGCGTGATATGCGCGCCGTCCGAGTTGCAGCTGAAGCCGACGATCTCCGCGTGAATCGTCGCGCCGCGCGCCTTCGCGTGTTCATACTCTTCGAGCACGAGCGTGGCTGCGCCCTCGCCGACCACGAGACCGTCGCGCTTCGCATCGAACGGGCGCGGCGTGAGCTGCGGCTCGTCATTGCGCGTGCTCGTCGCGTAGAGCGTGTCGAACACGGCGACGGCCGGCCCCGAGAGCTCTTCCGCGCCGCCCGCGAGCATCATCGTCTGCTTGCCTGTCGCGATGGCTTCGTACGCGAAGCCGATCGCCTGGCTGCCCGACGCGCACGCCGACGACGCCGGAATCACGCGTCCCTTCAGATCCCAGAACAGGCTCACGTTGACGGCGGTCGTGTGCGGCATCATCTGCACATAGCTGTTCGATGTGACCTCGGTCATCGAGCCGGTGTTGAGCATCGTGCCGAACGCGCGAATAGGCTCGACGGAACCCGACGACGATCCGTACGCCACGCCCATGCGTCCGTCGCCGATCGATGTGTCGCCGGCAAGCCCTGCATCCGCGAGTGCGAGTTCGCTCGCGCGCACGGCGTACATCGAGACGATGCCCATCGAACGCGTCTTCTTGCGCGGCCAGCCGGCGGGCTGTTCGAACGCGGGCAGCGGACACGCGAGACGCGTATGCAGCGCCTGAAAGAAGTCCCATTCGTCGATGCGGCGCACCGCGTTGCGGCCCGTCTTCAGCGCGGTCTCGACATCGCTCCAGCGATCGCCGAGCGCCGTGACGCCGCCCATGCCTGTAATGACGACTCGTTTCATCAGATCATCCCGCCGTTCACGCCGATCACCTGACGCGTCACATACGACGCCGCATCGGACATCAGGAAGCTGACGACCGCGGCCACTTCGCCCGGCTGACCGACGCGGTTCATCGGAATGGTCTTCAGCGCATGCTCGACGGGCGCGTTATCCAGCATGCCCGTCTCGATCAGCCCCGGCGCCACGCAGTTCACCGTGACGTTGCGCGACGCCAGCTCGACGGCGAGCGCCTTGGTCGCGCCGATCAGTCCGGCCTTCGCGGCGCTGTAGTTCACCTGCCCGCGATTGCCGATCACACCCGACACCGATGCGATCGTCACGATGCGGCCGCCCTGCTTCGCGCGGACCATCGGCATCGTCAGCGGATGGATCACGTTGTAGAACGCGTCGAGACCGGTTTCGATCACGACGTCCCAGTCTTCTTCCGTGAGCGCTGGGAACGCGGCGTCGCGCGTGACGCCGGCGCTGCACACGACGCCGTAGTAAGGGCCGTGCGCGGCGACATCGGTTTCGAGCTCCCCGCGGCACGCGGCGCGGTCGCGCACGTCGAACTGGATGACGCGCGCCGAACCGCCCTGTGCGGCGATGCCCGCGGTCACGGCTTCGGCTTCCGTGCGGCCCGTGCGGCAATGCACGGAAACAGCGAAGCCGTCTGCGGCAAGTTGATACGCAATGGCGCGGCCGATGCCGCGGCTTGCGCCCGTTACGAGAACTCGACGGTTCATGCGCTCACGCTCCCTTCGATGAACGTCTGAAAATCATGGGGTTGATATACCTTGATGATGGCCTCGGCATAACGTTCGCCGTTATGCCCGATCGTGCATTCGTACGCGCCGTGGCCCTCTTCGCCGCGCAGCACTTCGCGCACGCCGATGTCGAGTTGCGCATCACGCGCGAACGCGCTCACGTGCGCCTGATAGCTGCGCGAGCCGAGCAGCACGCCGGGGCGCGCCTGCTCGCCCGCGCGCATCGCGAGCAGCGAGATATGCGCCGCGATGCACTGCGCCATCAACTCGATGCCGATCCACGCGGGCATCGCGCCGTGCTCGTCCGCGTACCACGCGCCGGGGCGCACGCTCGCGCGGGCCGTCAGCGTTTCGTCGTCGCACGATGTCACCGCGTCGATCAGCAGCATCGTGCCGCGATGAGGAATGATCGATTCGATTGCTGGAAAGGTGCCGGTTAGCGCGTCGCTGAGGTACATGGTTTCGCCGTTCATCGTCGTCAGCCCGCCAGAATCAGGCTGACATTGCTGCCGCCGAATGCGAACGAATTGCTCATGACATGGCGCGCGCCCGCTGCGCGGGAAAGGTGGCGCTTCGTCTGCACGAGATCGAGCGCGGGCAACGCGGTGTCGGCTTCGCCGTCCCACGCATGCAGCGGCAACGGGACGTCGTCGCGTGCGAGCGTGAGCCATGCAAAGCCGAGTTCCGTCGCGCCCGCCGCGCCGAGCAGATGCCCGGTGAACGGCTTGGTGCCGCTCGCGGGCACGCCGTCCGGGAATACGCGTTCCATCAGACGCGCTTCCATTTCATCGTTCTTGCGCGTGGCGGTCGCGTGCATGTTCACATAGCCGATGTCGCCGGGCATCACGCCGGCATCCGCAAACGCCGCACGCAGCGCCATTTCGCCACCGACGCCTTGCGGATCGGGCGCCGATACATGATGCGCGTCGCTGGATTCGCCCACGCCGGCGAGACGCACGGCGCTTTCGTCGCGCGTCATCAGAAACACGGCCGCACCTTCGCCGATGTTGATCCCGTTGCGGTTGCGGCTCATCGGATTGGTGCGCACGGGGCTGACCGAATCGAGCGACGCGAAGCCCTGCACGGTCAGTTCGCATAACGTATCGATGCCGCCAACGATCAGCGCGTCGCACAGATTCAGTTGCAGCAGACGCCGCGCCGACGCGAATGCTTTCGCGCTCGACGTGCAGGCCGTCGAGATCGTGAACGCCGGGCCTTGCAGGTTCAGCGCGGCCGCCGCGAACGGCGCGGCCGTGCCGATCTCCATCTGCCGGTAGTCGAAGTGCGCCGGCAACGCACCCGTTTTCGTGCGATGCGCGAACGCTTCTTCCGCTGCACCGACGCCCGACGTGCTCGTGCCGAGCACCACGCCGATGCGCGCCGAGCCATAGCGTTCGCGAGCCGTTTCGATCTCCGGTCGAATCCGTTCGAGTGCCGCGAGCAGCAAGCGGTTGTTGCGGCAATCGAAGCGTTCGAGCGCGGCGGGCGGCGCGATATCGAGCGGCGCGAGCACACGGCCGACGAACGCATCGCCGTTTTTCATGGACACAGGTCCCATGCCGGGCGATTGCGATTCCGCGAGCGCGGACGCGATTGCAGCGGTCTCGTCGCCGAGTGCGTTGATCATGCCGAGCGCATGCAGATAAACAGGCGGCAGCGTCATGCGTGTTGTCTCCCTTCGTTTGGCATGGCGATGGGCGCGAGCAGCACCGCCACCAGAATGCCGAGCGTGAGCGTGACGCCGAAGCTCTTCAGCGCGGGCATGCCGCTCATGCCGAGCATGCCGAACGACAGTAGCGTCGTCGCCGCCGACAGCAGCACGCCGGTCCAGACCGCGCCGAGATCGGCGCCGTCGCGCAGGCATCCCTCGCGCAGGAACACCGCGTAATTCGCGCCGACGCCGAGCACCAGCATCAGCGCGAGGCAGTTGAACAGATTGAGCGGCACGCGCGCATAGCCGAACGCCGCGAGCGTCACGCCGACCGCCAGCAGCACGGGCAACGTCGTCGCGATACCGCCGCGCAGCCGATAGCGCGTCATCACCAGCACGAGCACGAGCAGCAGCGCGCCGGCGAGCCAGATGGCGCTATCGACGCGATATTCGCCGAACAGCTTCGACACGCTCGCGGCCTTGTCGACGAACACGACGCCTTCGGTCGCGCTCGCCGTTGCGATCAGCGCGTGCAGGTTCTGCGGCGTCACGCGGCGCGGCATCACGATGGCCGCGTAGCCGCGCTGACCGTTGGCATCGACGGCGCCGAGCCACAAATGAGAAAACGGCTTCGACCAGTTCGTCGCGAGCCAGCGCTCGACCGTCAGCGGTTGCGTTTGCGCTTGCGCGAACGAGTCGATCCACGCATCGGCGATGTCGTCACGGAAGCCCGCTTGCAGCAGCGTTGCGCGCAACGCGGCGGGATCGGCGAAGACATGTCGCGCGAGCAGTGCGCGGTCATCGGCCTGACGCCGCGCCGACGGCACGAACTGCGTGATCGAGCGCCATCCGTCCACCGACTGATCGCCCGAAAGCGCATCGAGTTTCGCGCCCAGCGCTTCGGCACGTTCCAGCACGACGTCCTGCGTCGCGCCCTGTACCACGAAAAACTGCGCGGTATTGTCGATGCCGACCGCGTCGCGCACCTGATTCTCCTGCGCGACGAGCGCCGGATCGCGCTGGATCAGCAAGTGGATATCGTCGTCGCTCCTGAGCAGCAGCCAGCCCGGCGCGCAAACGACGACCAGCGCGACGACGACGGCCCACGAACGCTTCCCGCCGATCGCACGCTGCCAGCGTTGCAGCAGCACGGCCGCGCGCGCAAAGAGACGCCGCTGAGTGGCCTTCGGCCCGTTCGACAACATCGCGGGCAGCAGCCACATGACCGACGCGAAGGCGACGCAGATACCCGTCATCGCGAAGCACGCGATCTGCTTGAGCGCGGGAAACGGCGCCCACGCGAGAATCGCATAGCCGAGCAGGCTCGTCGCGAGCGCCACGGAAAGCGCGGGCCGCACCGAACGCGCGCCTTCTTTCGCATCCCAGTTGCGCGGCGCGCCGAGATAGACGACGAAGTACTGAATCGAATAATCGACGGCCTCTCCGATCAGGCTTGCGCCGAACACGAGCGTCAGCAGATGCAGCTTGCCGAACACGGCCATCGTGACGGCCAGTGCGACAACGATGCCGAGCGCAGTCGACATGAATCCGAGCAGCAACAGACGCGGCGAGCGAAACACCCACAGCATCAGCAACGCGATGCCGCATGCGGACGCGATGCCGATCAGATGCACTTCGCGCTCCGACGCACGCCGCGCCGATTCCGCGTAGAACACGGCGCCCGCGCGCGCGACGGACGCATCGGGCCATGCGGCGTGCAACGACGTTTCCGCCTGCGCCGCCGCCGACAGCACCGCACGCTGCACGCGCGATTCGTAGGCGGAGCCGTTGAGCGTCGTGACGACGAGCACGCTCGTCGTGTCGCCGCGATGCGCGACGAGCATGTTGTCTTCGAGATCGAGGTTCGACGTCGCGAGCGGCAGGTCGGACAGCCAGTGTTCGAGCCACCCGAACGGATCGACGGCGAGCTGCGTTGCGAGTGGGCCGCGCACGGGATTGTAGATGCGCTGCATCAGCGCGTCGTGCAGCGATGCAGCGCTTTTTTTGGACGAGTGCGTGAGAGCATCGCGGTCGTCGCGTGTCAGCATGCCGAAGCGATACGGCGTGTAGAGCGCGCCGATCCGCCCGATATCGAATGGCGGCAGCTCCGCCGTCACCGACGCGAACGCGCCGCTCGCCTGCAGCGTCGCGCCGAGCCTTTTCGCGGCGGCCTTCGCGTGCTCCGCGTCGCGGCTCGACACGAGGAACACGGTGCGATCGCCGAGCGCGTTCGCGAGCTGATCGACGGCCTTTTCGGCGACGGGATTCGCTTCGGTCGCGGGCAGCAGTGCGAGCAGATTCGTCTCCAGCGGCGACGGCCCGCTGAAACGATGCACGCAATACAGCACCGCGACGAGCGCGAGCGCGATCCATGCGGCGCGGACGCGCCATAGCGACGTCGTCGTGCGAGGCCAGTGCGCCAGGCTCATGGCGCGCTCAACAAGGTACGTTCCGCGGAAGGCAGATCGTCGGCCGCTTCGCTCTTCGTGAACTCGATGCGCGTAGTATCGCCGTTCGCAAGATCGATCCGCAGGCTGCGCAGAAACGCGCCGCCCGTCATGTGCAGGCCGCGAATCGCCTGCGCGAGTTGCGGCTGGTTCGGCGTGAGGTCGAGCGTCCAGTCCGGTGCCGAGCCGTGCGCATCGACATCGAACTGCGAGTACAGCGCGGAGAGATCGCCGCCGAGCATCGCGCGCATCATCTTCGAGACCTGCGCCAGGCCGCGCATGCCTTGCGAGCTCTTCGTGCGGATAGGCTTGCCGTTCGCGTCGACTTCAGTGACGCCTGCATCGGTGATGACGAACGTCGCCGCATAAGGCGTTTCCACGCGCCAGATCACGCCGCGATCGCGCATGAACACTAGCGTGCCCGTGCTCACGAGCGGCTGCTTCATCGCGGAGAGCGTCTGCGTCTGCGTGAACTGTGCGCGCACGCCTTTCATCTGCGCGAGCCGCGATGTCACCTGCGCGACGAGCGCCTGATTGCCGGATGCAGCATGCAATGGCGCTGCCGTGCACAGCAACACAACAAGCAGCGCACGAAACATGCTCAACGCGCCCATACGCGCTCCAGCTTTTCGAACAAGACAGGCGGCGACACGAACTGCAATTCCTGCGTGGCCGCATCGACGGCGACCTGAATCGTATAGCCCTTGGTCAGACGCTGGCCGGTTTCGCAATCGACGATTTCATAGCCGATCTTCAGGCGGTTCTCGTATTCGAGCAGTTCCGTGCGCACTTCGATGCGCTGTCCGTAGGTCGCGGGCCGCACGTACTTCAGATGCGCCTCGACGACCGGCCACACATAGCCCGACGCCTGCATCTCGCGATAGTCGTAGTCGAACGCGCGCTGCAGCGTCGAGCGTCCCGCTTCGAAATACTTCAGATAGTGGCCGTGCCAGCACACGTTCATCGCATCGACATCGTGAAACGGCACTTCGATGATCGCGCTCGCCTTGAGCGTGCGAGCCTGCGCGACTTCAGCCATGACGCGGTTCCTTTGCATCGGCATCGACCAGAGCGCACGCCGCGATGCGCGCCGTCAACGCGCGCAGATCGCGCTCCAGCGCACGGTCTTCGGCGACGAACCGCGAAACCGATGCGATCGTCGTTGCGAACTCGCGCAGCGGCGCGGGCACGGGCGTTTCCGGATCGAGACGCAGACGCAGATTCAACGCCTGCACGGCGGCGAGCGTGTGCGCGGCCGCGACCTGCTCCGTCAGTTCGAGCACGCGCAGACAGTCGCGCGCGGCGATCGTGCCCATGCTGACCTTGTCCTGGTTGTGCGCTTCGGTCGAGCGCGAGAACACGCTCGCGGGCATCGTGTGCTTGAGCGCCTCGGCGGTCCACGCGGACGCCGAAATCTGCACGGCCTTGAAGCCGTGATTGATCGGCGCGCGCCCATGCGTTGCGCCGGTCAGATTGCGCGGCAGGCCGTTGTTGAACTTGTCGTCGACGATCAGCGCGAGCTGGCGATCCATCAAATCCGCGAGATTGGCGACGGCGGTCTTCAGTGCGTCCATCGCGAACGCGATATGGCCGCCGTAGAAGTTGCCGCCGTGCAGCACGCGCTCCTCGTCCGGATCGATCAGCGGGTTGTCGTTCGCGCTGTTGAGCTCGTTCTCGATGTCGCGGCGCATCCACGTGAGCGCGTCGGCCGCTACGCCGATCACGTGCGGCGCGCAACGGATCGAATAGCGATCCTGCAGACGATGCCCCGGCGTGTCGTTGCGGCCCGCGAGATCGGCGCGGATCCACGCGGCGGCTTCGGCCTGGCCGGCGTGCGGCTTGACTGTGAAGATCGTCGCGTCGAAGTGCGCGGCGCGGCCGTCGAGCGCAACCGTGGAGAGCGCCGTGAGACGCGCGGCAAGACGCGTCAGATGACGCGCGCGCGCGAACGCGAGGCATGCGAGGCCGGTCATCACGGCCGTGCCGTTCATCAGTGCGAGCCCTTCCTTCGGCGCGAGCGTGAGCGGCGTCACGCCGAGCGCGGACCACACGCCGGCGGCATCGCGCAAGGTACCGTCGAACATCACTTCGCGTTCACCGACCAAAGCCGCCGCCACATACGACAGCGGCGTCAGATCGCCGCTCGCGCCAACCGAGCCTTCCGACGGAATGCGCGGCAGCACGCGATGATTGATCAGGTCCGCGAGCCGTTCGAGCAGCACGAGACGCACGCCGGAAAACCCGTACGCCAGCGAATTCAGACGCGCGGCGATCACGGCGAGCGTCGCTTCGTCATCGAGATACGCGCCCATGCCGCAGCCGTGATAGCGCGTGAGTTGCAGCGGCAGCGCCTCGACGAGTTCCATCGGCACATCGACGACGCATGCATCGCCATAGCCGGTGTTCACGCCATACACGGTCTTGCCGGCCGCGAGATGGCGGCGCAGAAAGTCCGCGCCGCGCTCGATGCGCGCGCGCCAGCCGGCGTCGCCGTTCAGGGCCACGGGCGTGCGGCGCGTCGCGATCGATACGACCTCTTCGATCGTCAGATGCCGCCCGCCGAAGGTTACTGCGGACGCCGTGCGCGGCGCGCGCACGGCGTCGATCAGATCATGCTCGGACATCGTTTCCTCTGGGCGTGGAGCCTTCCGTCATCGTTTTGCCGGGGCGCGCCCAGAAATCGAAGAAATTGAACCATTGATAAGGAGCCTTGCGGCAATAGTGTTCGAGCCGCGACGCGTAGCGCTGCGCCCATGTCGCGATGTGCTGTGCGCGTTCACGTCGCGGCAATGCGATGCGTTCCGCGAACGGCTCGAAATACAGCCGATGGCGCGTGCCGCCTTCCGCGCCGCGCTCTTTCAGGCAGAAAAACAGATAGACGGGACAGCGGAGCGCGTGCGCGAGCACATACGGCCCTTGCGCGAACGGCGCTGTCGCACCGAGGAAGCGCGCGTCCGTCGTGCGGCCCGACTCGTGCGCGGGCACGCGATCGCCGACGATCACGAGCAATTCGCCCGCGTCGATGCGTTGCTTCATCATCATCGACGTCTCGGGACCGAAGTCGCTCACCTGCATGAGCCGGCTGGCGAAGTCGGCGTTGGCCGTCGACAACACGCTGTTGAAGCGCTTCGCGTGCTCCGTATAGATGACGGCCGTTACTTTTGCGCGGCCATTGCGCACCGCGAGCGCGCGCGTCATTTCGAGATTGCCGAGATGCGCGCCGATGACGAGCGCGCCACGCCCGCTCTCGACGAGCGCTTCGAACGCGGCGGAATCGTCGAATACGACGTCGTCTTCGGCGATCCGGCCCGACCACGCGGCGAACCGGTCCAGCCCCGACTGCGCGAACGCGAGCATCTGCCGATACGCGGAACGCCAGCCAGGACGCGGCGTGCCCTCGCCCGGAGCGGCGTGCTCCAGATGCGCGAAGTATCGATGCGATGCGGCGCGCGCATCGCGTCCCGTCAGCAGAAAATAGCCGACGACGGGATGCAGCCACAGCCCCGTGAAGCGCACGCCGAACAGACGGCAACTGAGCGCGAGCAGTGCCATGCCGAGCCGGCTGCCGCGCTCGGCGACGCGCCACCAGCCGCCCTCGGCGCGCGTGGCGGCGGAGGTCTTGCGCGGCATCGCTTTGTGCGCGAGGAGCATCGGCAGACGCAGCAGCATGCCGCACACGAGCCGCGTATGACTCGCGCTGATGCGCACGTTGTCCCACAGCACGTCGAAGTGCGACACGCCATCCGTCGCGTAGACGACGCGCGTCGGCACGGTACGGAACGCGAGACGCCGCCAGTACAGGCGCACCAGAATTTCGATGTCGAAGTCCATGCGCGTGCCGAGCCGCACGCTGTCGATGAGCGCGCAGACCGGATCGAGCGGATACAGGCGAAAGCCGCACATCGAATCGCGAATCGTGAAGGAGAGCGTCTCGATCCACACCCACACGTGCGTCAGGTAGCGGCCATAGAGGCGCGACTTCGGCACGCTTTCGTCGTAGACGGGACGCCCGAGAATCACCGCGCCGGGTTCGGCGCGCGCGGCTGAGAGAAAGCGCGGGACGTCGTTCGCGTCGTGCTGGCCGTCGGCATCGATCTGCAACGCGTGCGTATGGCCCGCGCGCCGCGCCGCCCGCAAACCCGCCATCACGGCCGCGCCCTTGCCGCCGTTGACGGGCAAGCGCAGCAGCGTCATCTGTTCGACGTACTGCCGGCCGAGCCGCGCGAGGACGGCTTGCGTGGCCTCGTCGCTGCCGTCGTCGACGACGAACATCGGCAGGCCGTGCACGGCGAGGCGCGCGACGGTGCCGCCGATCGCGTCCTTGTGGTTGTAGATCGGAATGACGATGCATGTCCGCAGGTTCGCATCGCTCATGCACGCTCCCGGTACACGACCACGCCCGACGAACAGTCGCGGCCATTCAGCCGATAGGCGAACTGCACGCGGCGGCGCGCCGCATCGTGCGCGAGCCGCAGATCGAGCAGCGCGCCGGGCGGCACGGGCGCCATGAACTTGAGACGATCGACGGATGCCGCGTCGCGCGTGCCCGCGATGTGCTCCGACGCGAGCCGGATCGCCCAGTCGACCTGCACGACGCCTGGCAGGATCGGCAGATTCGGGAAATGTCCGTCGAAGTGAACGAGCGTGGAAGGCACGCGCAACTCGTAGTGCAGATTGTCGCCGTCGCGCGTTTCGGAGAGCACTTCGAAGCCTTCGGCGCGCGTGCCGAACGACGCCGCGACCGTCGCGACGGGCAGCTTGCCGCGCGCATCGAACGGCAGTGCGATGCGAAAGCGCCAGCGGCGCGGCAAGAGAACGACGTCGAAATACGCGGCGAGATGACGGCGCAGCGCTTTCGCGAGCGCGACGCGGCCTTCGTTGCGCAACACTGCGCTGCCTGCATCGCTCAGCGCGACGACGGCGCCCACGCGCTCCCGCGACGCACCCGCGAGCGGCACGACGCACGCCTGCGTCACATACGGATGCAGCGCGAGCCGCGCTTCCATTTCCGGCAGCGACACGCGCTTGCCGTCGAGCTTGATCACGCGGTCGAGACGGCCTTGCAGGCTGAAGCGGCCGTCATCGTCGAAGGCAATCGCATCGTCGGTGCGATGCCAGTCGCCGTGGCCCAGATGCGGCGAGCGCACTTCGAGCGCGCCGTCGTCTGCGCGACGCACATCGACGCCGGAGAGCGGCTGCCACGCCGGCGTTACGTTCTGCCTGCGCCACGCGATGCCGCCGGTTTCCGTGCTGCCGTAGATTTCGACGGGCGCGTCGCCGAACACGCGCGCGTAGTCGTACGCGGCGTCCGCCGCGAGCGGCCCGCCCGACGAAAAGAACACGCGCGGCGCGGGCGTCAGTTCATCGAAACCGGTCAGCGCGGCCCAGCGCGCGAGTTGCGCCGGCGACGACACCATCACGGTCGCGCCGCAGCACGCGATGCGCAACTGCACTTGCCGCGGTTCGGCGCACAACGCGCGATCGAATGCGCGGCCCGCTGCGAGCGGCCACATCACGCGAAACAGCAGCCCGTAAATGTGCCGGTGTGCCACGCTCGCGAGCATCGTCGCATCGCCGATGAGCGCGCCCCATTCGCGTTCGAGCGTGCGCACTTCGGCATCGAACTGTGCAAGGGTCTTGTGGATCGGCTTCGGGCTACCGCTGCTGCCCGACGTGTAGAGCGTGAGCGGTGCGTGCGGGTCGATCGGCATCGGCATCGGCATCGGCATCGGCATCGGCGGCGCGGCGGCCCTGATCGATTCCGTCGCGGCCAGCGCGCGAATGTCGTCATCGGTCAGCATGGCGTCGTACGCGTGGGCGAGATCGGCGAGATAGCCGGGCGCCGAGCTCGCGGGAATTACCGGCTCCTTGCCGCACGCGAACAGCGCGAAGAGCGCGCAGGCGAAGTCGTACGGATCGTCGATGCACAGCGCGTAGCGGCGCGCCGACTGCTCGCGCAGCCACCACGCGAGGACCGCCACGCGCGTACGGAAAGCCGCGTGCGTGATGATCGCGTTCGCGCTTGCCGCGCGATCGTCGCGGCAGACGGGTCTCTGCGCATCGCTCGCCGCGCACAGCAAATCGTGCAGCGCGATCATGCCGCCTCCGCTCGCCGCGCGCGCGGCAGGATCACGAGATAGCGCCACACGATTTCACCCACGAGCAGCACACCGACGAGTCCATACGAGATCGCGCCGTTGTACAGCGACCATGCCTCGCGCTGCCAGTACAACGCCGTATAGAGCGCGAACAGGCCGTTCGCGGCGAAGAACACGCACCAGATTTGCGTGACGCGGTGCGTGTGACGCACGGCGGCGGCGCTCAGATCGGGCGTGCCGATGCGCGCGAATTTTTCGATCATCGACGGGCCGCGCACGAGCGTCGCACCGAACGCGATCAGCAAGCCGAGGTTCACGAGCGACGGATAGATATGCAACAGGCGTTCGCTATCGGTCCACACGATCGCGGCGGACGCGGCGCTCAGCATGAAGGCGACGATCCAGTCGACGCGCGTGAGCCTGCGCAGCGACACGCTGACGACACCCGTGCCAATGCAGCGCTGCAGCCAGATCAGCGCGAACAGCACGCAGCCGGCGTAGCGCGGCGCGTTCCAGAACCACGCGGCCAGGATCACGGCCGGATAGGCGAGCTTGAACGCGACGTTCAGCGCGAATCCGGCCCAGCCGCGCGCCTTTGCATCGGTGGCCTGCCCGCCTGGCGCGTGCGCGGTCTGCGGCTGCATCATTCCTGCTCGACGAGCAATGACTCGACGGCGGCGACCACGTCCGCGACCGTGCGCACCGACTTGAATTCTTCCGGCTTGATACGGCGGCCCGTCATTTCCTGCAGCTTGATCGCGAGATCGACGGCGTCGATGCTGTCCAGATCGAGCTCTTCGAACAGGGACGCCTCGGGCGTCACGCGCTCCGGCGCAATGCCGAAGTTCTCTTCGAAGATGGCGCGGATGCGCTCAAGGATTTCATTCTCGGTCACGGTCATTCCCCTTCTTTCGTGGCTTCGTCCGCAGCATGCGCAAGCTCGCGCTGGCTCGCCACCAGCGCGACGAGCGTGTTGATCGAACGGAAATGTTCTCGCGCATGCTCGTCATTGGCCGCGATGTTCAGTTGGTAGTGTTCGCGCAGCACGATGCCGATTTCGAGCGCATCGATCGAATCGAGACCGACGCCGTCGGTCTCGAAAAGCGGCGCGTCGTCGTCGATGTCATCGGGCTGCATGTCTTCGAGATCAAGCGCTTCGATCAGAAGCCGTTTGATTTCAAGCTTTAAAGAATCCATAGTCGATCAGATGCCGGGTAATGTGGGCTTCGATCGCGCTCGTCACCGTGCGTGCGGCGAGCGCGGGTGTCTCGTCGCGTGCGGCGAGTTCGTCGGCACGCAGGGGCTCGAGCACGTTCACCTGCATGTGGAATGCACGTTCGGGTATGTCGTGCCAGCGCATGTCTTTCGTGAACGCGGGTGGATCGCAGTCCATCAGCACGGGCAGAATGGGCGCGCCCGACTGCAAGGCCATGTGGGCGAACCCGCGCGAGAACGCGTGCATGCGGTTGCGTGTCGGACTGCGCGTGCCTTCGGGGAAGATGATCATCGTGTAGCCGCGCGCGAGTTGCCGTGCGCCCGCTTCGACGAACTCGACGGGGTTCGCATTGCTCACGTATTCGGCCGCGCGCATCACGCCCCAGAAGAAGGGGTTGCTCCAGTGCGCGCTCTTCACAACGCAACATGCGCGCGGCGTGAGCGAGAGCAGCACCACCACGTCGATCCACGTCGGGTGATTCGCGACGACGATGGCCGCGCGCGGCGCGTCGCGTCTGAGCGCGCGGGCGCCATGCACGTCGAGCTTCATCACGCCGACCCGCACGAGCACGGCGACGAGCGCGCGAACGAACGCGTGAATGATGGCGACGATAATGCGTTGCTTCGAGTCGCGATGCGGCCAGATCGAAGCGAGCGGGCACACGATCAGCGAGAAAGCCAGCCCGCAGACGCCGAACGCGGCGAATGCGAGAGCCGTCGCAACGAGGCGCCAGTAGTAATCAAGCGGCTTCATGCCAGGACCATTGCCAGGTCGAGTTCTTGCAGCGCCATGCGCTCGCCGTGCGCGTGTCGAGACAGTGCTGCACGGCATGGCTCTGTGAAGAGAACGTCGTGCCTAGAAGAGCGGCATCGGTCTCGTCGCTGACCGTTGCGCGCGCGCATTCCAGGCGACCCGTTTGCGCGGATGAGTCGAGCAATATCGCGAGCGCCCCGCCATCGACTTCATCTTCGACGGTGCCGTATGCGGGATCGGCGGGTTCGTCGGCATAGACGAGCAGCACCGGAGCCGAAGGGTCCGTTACGTATTGCGCGTACGCTTCGAGCAAGGCATAGCCGAGGGTTTCAGTGCCCGCGGACAGGGCGCTGGCCGGAGCGCGGTCGCCGCGCACGATGCCGAAAACGCCGGTCATCGTGTTGAGCACGGAAAGACTGAACGACGTGGGCGAGACCGTCTTGCCCGCATCGATGGTGTGCAGGATCTCGGTCGTGCGGCCCAGTTCGCCATGACGCGAAGCGAAGACCAGACGCACTGCAGGCACATGCGCAACGCAGTCGTGCGCCACCTTCAGCGCGGCCCGCGATAGCGTGCTGAGCCGGCGTCGCGTCAAAGGTTCGATGAAGCCTAAGTCGGGAGCGGCGGAAGTGGCGGCAGGCCACAATGACCAGCGAGCAACCGGAATGGTCCAGCGCGTATCGGGCATGTCGGTGTTCGCGTGAGAATTCTTCTAACCGGGCAGAGACGACCGACGGCGGTACGCTATGACGCGCCCAACCGGGCATGGACGCACCCAGCGCTTATATATCGATTACGTTGATTAAGATCAGGTTAACGGCATGAGGGCCGGAATATTTAGGAGTCAAGCGCGCGAATCGGGCGCGCCGTCCGGCCCTTAAAACTGGAGCGCCGGATTTTACCGGCGAATGCGACTGAAAGCAGCATAAATAACTTGCTGATCATCATCCGTCTCAGTTTCGCGACGCGTCTTACCGATCGGCGCCACCACAGCCACTCAAGCACAGAAACCTGTTCGCAGTTGACTCGCGCCGCCTTGGACGCGATCGTCAAATTCTGTGTTTGCAGGCGCAGCGGCGAGACTTCGCGAGCACAACCCGTCCACTGCCGCATGCGCTGACCTGCGAAAAAAGGCCTCCGCTCACTAACTGCGGCACAGCGCGCGCTCCCAGATGGTGAATCAGCAGGTCGATTTGCTACTCGTGCGCGACAACCTTGGACACGCATCATTGACCTTACCTCCACGCCGATGAAGACCGACGCCATCGTGAAACCGACGAGAAGCATCGCATCGACTGGTGACCGATCTTGGAGGCACGACGGTGTTGTAAGCAATCGAGCGAGATGTTTCGCGTGCGTGATTACGCGCGCCGCGCTGGAGTCTTTTTCTTGCTGCCGATCGATGCGGACGCGGTCAAGATGCTCAAGACTTTTCACGATGGCGCCGTACCTATGCCGTCGCTCATGGCGAGCTGCTTGCGCACCCTGTGGCGCGGCTTTCAAGGGAACCGACGAACTAGACGATTAGTTGCAGATTCACCGAGGCGAAGAGCGACCATCCGACGCCGATTACGGTCTCGGAAATTCTCCGAATCAAATCTGAGCTTGCTGCGCACCGCCCCTCGTCTTATTTTCGAGTGTGCCCCTCTCATTTTGCCCGCCCCGTTGGACGGGCATTTTTTTTGTTCGAACCGCGGACGTCGTCGCGAGGCCGTACGCTTTGCTCTCGACCTCACCGAGCTTTTTGCACTTGCGCCTTGAGCTTTTGATCTTGTCCTTCAAATGAGGGATTCGTTCATCCGGCAGGCTCGCCAGATCCCGATCAGCGCGGTTCAGCTCATTCATGTAGCGAGCGATACTATGCTCGAGTTGTTGCGTGCGAGCTTGACGCTTGCGCTTCGTAAAGTTCTTGTCGCCATTGTTGAGCGCTTTAAATTCGCTGTCGCCGATCGCAGCCGTAGCATCCGAGAACAGCTTTAGCCGCCGGCAAAGCACAACAAAGTCGCGGTAGACTTTACGTATTGCAACGCCATTATCCCTTCGGAAGTCAGCGATGGTCTTGAAGTCAGGCGACAGCCGACCTGGCAACCAGATCAACTCGAGGTTCCGTTCAGTGGCCAATCGAATGTCGACGTTCGATCAGCACCCAACCGTCACGACGGGTAATGGAGAAGTGCTATCGAATTGGCGTTTCGCAACGCATGAATCGTGGTGACAATCCAGAAAGCTCGGCGCGGACGCGCTTGCTCAACGACATAGACGTAACCGAGTACTAGGCCAACTGGAAGCGTACTGATCACATACCTCCAGCTATAGAAATGCAATGATGCGAACAGCACTGCAGACAACGCGATTGCTATCTAAGGTCCGACTCCGAGTTTGTTACGAAGTAGTGTGATGCATTCCTACTGGTTAAATGAAACGTGGGCGGGTGCCGCTGACGAAAACACCGCTGCATAAAAAGCGATGGACTCCGGGTTCGCAATATTTGTCGCAACACCCTGACGAAAAGCGGCACGAAACAGCGGAGTCTTCCGAGGCTGCGCTGTTGCTATGTCGTTCGCTTGCGCCCTTGTAATGAGCCGTAGCCCAAACCATACGAGATAGGCAGCACCGGCAAGCCTGACGCCGACGGCGAGCCACGGGAAGACTGCGAAGACCATCCCGATACCGAGAATGGCGCAAGTGGCCCAAAACAGATTGATCGTCACTATCCCCGCGACGAGCGCGAGCGTGTCGGAGCGGCCGCCCGAAACCGCCCTGTGAACTACCGCGACGAAGTTCGGTCCCGGTATGACGACACCTACGGCATAGACCGAAAAGACCGTTGCAACTGCAGATAAGTCGATCATTGGTAGCCTCGGTGATTGTCTCGCGGAGCATTGGCGGTCAGCATTTTGATGCAGTTTGCGATATGCCGCTCTCGTTCGGCTCCCGCCTGCTCCCCGTTCAAAGAAAAGTCGGCGCGAGATGCGATGAGTTATTCAGCGGCAACGACGACTCGCGTGCGTCTGCGTGCTGCTACGCGCTTCGTGCACCACTGAACGACTATGGCGAGCAATGCCGCTTCGAAGAAGGCCAAGGTGGGTCGTTGGTATGGAAGCGTGATACTCAACAGTAGACAGAATGCTGCGAACGAAAAACGCCCTAGCACCATGCCTCGCAACAACGAGATTACAAAAGCAGGCCCGTGCGCGCGTTGGGACGACACTGAAAGGATGATCCCGAGCAGCGGGAAGACTGCAAGCAACCCACTCCACGTTGGGCCAGCCCAAGCTGATAACGATGTAACACAGAAAGTCAGGATAGCGCCGGCGATCATTCTGCCTGGCAAGTCGAACCGGGAAAGCGGCGCTCCGGCCGCAACGCTTGAAGTTTTCGGCAAGAACGACTGCCCAATGGACACTGCTGCGACAGCAACGATCGACGCCCACAGAGGCGAAGTCGGCAGGAACGAGAGACCACACGCGCATAGGAACCAGACGACGAGACCGGCGACTAGAGCGACTGGCCAGGAGCGCGACCGACAAGTCCACGCATAAGCGAAGTTGAACCCTTCCGACGCAAGGATTGCCGCCAGCGATAGGGTTGCCGCGCGTGCTCCGAACACGCCTCCGTGCGATAGCGTCAAGAGGTACAGAATCGGCCCGGCTACGACGGGCAATCCAGCCAGCCAACCAGCGATCGAGGGTCCCCACCACTTACCCGACATCGAAACGACAAGCACAAACAGGGGAACCAGTGTCAGCTTGAGCGCGAGCATGATGGTACCGAGGCACTTAAAGCCGCATTCTACTGTGTGACGCTGGGTGAAGTCTGCAAGTGCCGGGGTCGACCGGATCGGATTCGCTTCTCGAGCCACAAGTGACGTTCGAATTCGCGCGAAGCGGTCACTCGCGTTCTATCGGCGACCGGCTTACGTGAGGTATTCTGCTGGTTGCGGAAGAGGTTCCTATCAAGCTCCGTTTATGACGAAGAAAATGAAAACAGGTATGAAAGGAGCTAGCTTCCCCACAGCAGAACGCGTGTTGGGAAGTTATCTGCTTAGCGTAACTGTCGGAGTAGCTTTCCTAACATTGGTTTTCCTCGTAGCCTTGCCGGCCGGAGGACACGGCGCCATACAAGTCATGGTCATGACAGTAATGGCGTTCTTATTCACGTGGCTGACGGGAGTGATCGTTGCAGCCCTACCTTGCGCACTTCTCGCGTTTTTAGCGCGCCGCTTCGCAATCAGGAACTTGCTTTTCTACCTGATTGCCGGTGTCGGTATTGGACTGCTTCTGGTGCCGGTGTTTCTCGGCATCACCAACTCGTTCTCCTGGTACACCGATCCGCCTGACCGAACGGACCTGACGATGCTCCAAGGCATGAGGCAGGTAGGGGTAGGCTTTGCCATCGCGGGCGGCCTCGCTGGTCTGACGTTCTGGAAGCGCGCAGGCCTGCATTATCGCTAGGGTCGGTTCTTCGCTTCAGGCATGTGACCAGTACCACCGCGCACGTTTTTCTGCGATTCGGAGAACGCTCCTCAATGTCTGAAACTGAACGAGAGTACGCATCTTCCGATGCGTAAGCCCAACATTCACGGTCGGAAACATTTGAACGACTGGAAACGATCTTGAGGCTGCATACCTCGGCACAATAAAATTTTTGACAGGCTATTCGCTGCGCTAATCCGCGCACCAACTCGGCGACCGCCGGAAGCCGCTGCGGATACCGTATAGCGACGTAGCGCTGAGTCTCGACAGCTACTGCCTCGCCTGACCTATCGGCAGCGAGTGTGACGCCCGAATAGACATCAAGCGGATTCAGGAATCACAGCAAATGTCATTCTTGCGCGGCCAAATCAGGGCTTTCATCTTTCTCGCCCCGGCAACGATAGCTAAACAATCACTTCCCAAATTCCCCTTCCGAGCGCTCTTGCTTTGCGACCAGCGTGAGCCTTTCATCGCTCGCCTTTTCTTCTTCCAGGGTCTCAAGGAGGAGCTTCATGCCGTCGTGATATCCAAGCTTCTTTGCGAGCGTGGCGAGGCTTCCCTAAGCTGCAATCTCATAGTGCGCGACCTTCTGAGCCGCCGCGATGCGCGCCGCATCGAGGATGGGTCCTTTTTGGATTTTTCGATCTGTTCTTGCCCATCTTCGACAACACCAGTCGCAATGTTGTCGCGGGTAGTAGACAGTAAGCCAATCGATGCTGCCTTTTGGGTTACCTGACCGTCATCGCAATAACAGGAGAAAACTAGGTCCGCTATAATCCTTGCCATGAAATTTCTCCGGACAATACTCCTTCTGCTGCTTTGCGCCATGCTGCCCATCAGTGGGCTGGCAGCCAGCGGCCTGACCGGAGAATGTCCGATGAGCATGGGTTCCGACGAAGGCAGCACAATGTCGTCGGAGATGCCCGGCTGCGAAACGATGAAATCGTCTCAGCCCGAAAAAGCCAAAGGGTTTTTTTGCAAGGTAACCGCGCATTGTCAGCTCGGTAGCCTCTATCACCCGGTGTCGCACATCGAGATAACGCGTCCCGCCGGGTTGTCAACCTCCGTCGTGTTTCACTATGCGCAGTCACTCACCGTCCGTGAACCGGCCGGTCTCTGGCGACCTCCGCGCACCACCTAATCCCTCACTGACAGGTTCGCCGCATGTGCGGCGAGGTCGTCCTGCGTCCAGGACGTGGAGTTCCTATGGAACTCCGCCGTTGGGGTTAGAACATGCCTTCAATCATTGGCACGCCGTCACACCGGTGTGCGCCACTGCGCGCGCGTGCGCTTTTTGCCGCGCTCCTGCTCGCAAGCATGGCCACGCACGCTCAGGAAACACCCATCACGCTTGAGGCGGCACTGCAAGCCGCGACCGACCACTCTGCCGCGATGGGCGCGGCGCAGGCCTCGGTACGAGCCAGCTCGGAAGCGGCCGTGCGAGCAGCTCAGTTGCCCGACCCGATGCTCAGGGCGGGGGTCGACAATCTGCCCGTGACAGGCCAGCAGAAGTTCACGATTGGCCAGGATTTCATGACGATGCGCCGCATCGGCATCGAGCAGGAGTGGGTGTCGAGCGAGAAGCGTCGACTGCGCTCCGCATTGGCGGACGATGTGGTCGACCGCGAGCGAGCAGGCTATCTCAGACAACTTGCAAACACTCGCCAACAGACTGCAACAGCCTGGCTCAACGCGACTTATGCAAAGAAAGCCGTCGTGTTGCAGCAGGAACTCGCCGAGCACATGAACCATGAGCTCGAGGCGATCAAAGCCACTTATCGCGCTGCGAAATCGACTGCCGCCGATGTCATCCAGGCCAGGGCTATGCTCGCGCAGACGCAGGACCAATTGCTCAGGGCTCGACAGAGCTTGCAAACCGCGCTTATCGGTTTGTCGCGCTGGACCGCCACACCGGTTCTGGACGTAAGCGGAGAGCCGCCCGCGCCGCTGTCATATGTGACGATTCTGCCGCCTGAAGAGTTGCGCGAGGTTCAGCCGGTGCTCGTCGCCGCATCCCGGGAGATTGCCGTCGCCGATGCCGACACCTCCGTCGCGAACAGTAATCGCAGTCCGAACTGGTCCTGGGAAGTCGCCTACCAGCAACGCGGCGGGGCGTACTCGAACATGGTGTCGATTGGCGTCAGCATTCCACTTCCGATCGATCGAAAAGACCGCCAGGACCGGGATGTTAGCGAGAAAGCGGAACTGGCGACCCGGGCGCGGCTGATGTACGAGGACGCGCAGCGTCAGGTGGAAGCGGACATCCGCGCACAGTCGGCCACGCTCGCGAGCGGTCGCGAACGCATTGCCAGTCTCTCCAAGTCCCTGCTGCCGGCAGCCGACCAGCGCGTACAGCTCGCGGCAGGCGCGTACAGGGCAGGCACGGGCTCGCTTGCCGACACCTTTGCTGCCAGACGTGCGCAACTCGACGCTGAACTTCAGGTGCTCGACCTGCAGCGTGACGTGTCGCAGACCTGGGCCCAGCTCGAATACCAGGTCGTGCCCGCCTCGGTATCGGCTTCCATGCCCGTCAGTCAGTGAAGAGGAACAGCATGCAAAAGAAACAACTGGCACGCGCGGCCCTGATGGTGTTTGCCGCAGCGGCGCTGCTCGGTGTCGGCTATATCGTCGGGACGCATCGTACGGCAGCGACGAATACGCCCGCCACCACGGCGGCTTCCGCTCCGGGCGACAAACTTGACTCAAAGACGGGGCGGAAGGTGCTGTACTGGCACGACCCGATGGTGCCCAACCAGCACTTCGACAAGCCGGGCAAGTCCCCTTTCATGAACATGCAGCTAGAGCCCGTCTATGCGGACGAAGGCGGCGGCGCCACAGGCATCAGGATCGACCCGGGCCTCCAGCAGAATCTCGGCATCCGCTACGCGACAGTGCGCCGGCAGGAAACGCCGGAAGGGTTCGATGCCGTCGGCACCACGCAGTTCGACGAATCACGGTCCGACGTCGTGCAATCACGCGTCACGTGCTACATCGACCACCTTTACGCCAGTGCACCGATGCAGCGGATTGCAAAGGGCGCACCGATTGCGTCGCTGTTCGTACCCGACTGGCTGGCACCCCAGGAGGAATATCTCGCGCTCAGGCGCGGCGCAACGGACAGCAGCATGCTCGAAGCGTCACGTGCGCGCATGCGGGCGCTCTCGATTCCGGACGGTGTCATCGCGGCCCTCGACAGGACCGGCAAGGCGCAGACCCATGTCGTGCTGTCGTCGCCTGAAACCGGCGTCGTGAGCGAACTGAACGTCAGGAATGGCGCGATGGTCACGCCGGGGCAGACGCTCGCCAAAATCGCGGGGCTCTCGAAGTTGTGGCTGGTCGTCGAAATCCCGGAGACGCTTGCCTTGAACGTGCAACCCGGGATGACCGTCGATGCCACGTTCAGCGGCGATGCGTCCGAGCACTTCAAAGGTCAGATTCGGGAAATCCTGCCCGGCATCAGCACGACGAGCCGGACGTTGCAGGCGCGCCTCGAACTCGACAACTCAGCGCTCAAGCTGACGCCGGGCATGCTGATGCGTGTGCGCGTCGCTGGCCAGAAAGCAGTGCCGCGGCTGCTGGTGCCTTCAGAAGCCATCATCACAACCGGCAAACGCTCGGTCGTCATCGTGAAGAGCGGCGACGGACGACTGCGACCTGTGAGCGTCACCCCAGGCAACGATGTTGGCAACGAGACCGAGGTACTCAGCGGTCTGAACGACCGCGAGACTGTCGTCGCTTCCGGCCAATTCCTTATCGATTCCGAGGCCAGCCTCAAATCAGTGCTTCCGAGGCTGGAAGGTGGCTCCGCATCCGAAGCCGTGGGCGCCGCACCCGCGACGAGTGCAGCTCCAGTCTCGGTCCCCGCGGCGACTCCGACGTACGAGACCACCGGCAAGGTCGAGAAAGTGACGGCTGGCGAGATCACCTTTTCGCACCAGCCCGTACCGGCCCTGAACTGGCCCGCCATGACGATGTCGTTCAGCAAGCCAGCGCCCGATGCGTTTCCCGATGTGAAACCGGGAGAGATCATGCACTTCGTTTTCCGGCAGTCTGGCGACGACTACCAACTGACAAAGGTCGAACCGATTGGAGGCGCAAGATGATTGCGCGTCTCATCCGCTGGTCCATTCACAACCGCTTCCTCGTATTGCTGGTCACCGCGCTGGTCACGGCGTGGGGCGTCTACTCGGCGACGGAAACCCCCATCGATGCGTTGCCCGACCTCTCCGACACGCAGGTCATCATCAAGGCTTCGTACCCTGGCAAGGCGCCGCAGGTCATTGAGGACCAGGTCACCTATCCGCTCACCACCACGCTGCTTGGCGTGCCGGGTGCGAAGACCATCCGCGCCTATTCGTCGTTCGGCGACGCGTTCGTGTACGTGCTCTTCGACGATAAGACCGACCAGTACTGGGCACGCTCGCGCGTGCTCGAATACCTGAACCAGGTGCAAAGCCGCCTGCCCTCGGGCGCGACCGTCTCGCTCGGCCCGGACGCAACCGGCGTGGGCTGGGTGTACGAGTACGCGCTCGTCGACAGAACCGGGCAGCACGACCTCGGGCAACTGCGCGCGCTGAACGACTGGTTCCTGAAGTTCGAACTGAAGGCGGTGCCGGACGTGTCGGAGGTGGCCAGCATCGGCGGCATGGTGCGCCAATATCAGGTTGTCCTCGACCCGGACAAACTGCGCGCATATGGCATCACCCAGGCGACGGTGATCGATGCGCTGGGTAAGGCAAATCAGGAATCGGGCGGTTCGGTGGTCGAGATGGCGGAGTCCGAATACATGGTCCGCTCATCCGGTTACCTTCGCTCGCTGGATGATTTCCGCAACATCGTGCTGCGCACGAATGATGCGGGCACGCCGGTGCTACTCGGCGATGTGGCGCGCATCCAGATCGGACCCGAGATGCGGCGCGGAATCGCGGAGCTGAACGGACAGGGCGAAGTCGCAGGCGGGGTCATCGTGATGCGCTCGGGCAAGAACGCGCTGACGACCATCGACGCGGTCAAAGCGAAGCTCGCCGACCTGAAACGGTCCCTGCCACCTGGCGTCGAGGTGGTAACGACTTACGATCGATCTCAGCTCATCGAGCGCGCGGTGAACAACCTCAAGGACAAGCTTCTCGAGGAGTTCATCGTCGTCGGGATTGTCTGTGCAGTCTTTCTGTTTCATCTGCGCAGCGCTTTCGTGGCGATTCTGTCGTTACCGCTCGGTGTCCTCGCAGCGTTCATCGTGATGCGCTATCAGGGCGTCAACGCAAACCTGATGTCGCTCGGCGGCATCGCGATTGCCATCGGCGCGATGGTTGATGCAGCCATCGTGATGATCGAGAACGCTCACAAGCACCTGGAGGCTTTTGAGCACGAGTTCCCCGGCACGCGGATTTCTGCCGCGCAACGCTGGGAACTCATTGCGACGTCCGCCGCGGAAGTAGGACCAGCCCTCTTCTTCTCCCTGCTCATCATTACGCTGTCTTTTATTCCAGTGTTCTCGCTGGAGGGCCAGGAAGGGAAGCTGTTTTCGCCGCTCGCATTCACGAAGACCTACACGATCGCGGCAGCAGCCGGTTTGTCGGTCACGCTTGTGCCCGTCCTGATGGGTTATCTCATCCGAGGCCGCATTCCGCATGAGAACGCCAACCCCATCAACCGCGTGCTAATCCGGCTCTACAAGCCGCTGCTCGAAGCGACGCTTCGACGCCCGTGGTTTGTGATCGGGCTCGCCGTGATTGCGCTGGCTGTCACGATCATTCCGATCTCGCGCCTCGGCGGAGAATTCCTGCCGCCGCTCGACGAGGGCGACCTGCTGTACATGCCGACGGCGCTTCCTGGCATCTCGGTTGAGAAAGCGTCCGAACTGCTTCAGCAGACCGACCGGCTCATCAAGACGGTTCCGGAAGTGGCAACCGTGTTCGGCAAGTCGGGCCGCGCCGACACGGCCACAGACCCCGCACCGCTCGAGATGTTCGAGACCACGATCCAGTTCAAGCCGCGAAGCCAGTGGCGTCCAGGAATGACACCCGCGAAGCTGGTCGACGAACTGGATGCGACAGTCAAGGTGCCAGGGTTATCGAACGTGTGGGTGCCGCCCATCCGTAATCGCCTTGACATGCTGTCGACGGGCATCAAGACGCCCGTTGGGATCAAGATCTCCGGCGCGGACCTCTCGCAAATCGACCGCATCGCGACACGGGTCGAAGCGACGGTGAAGGAGCTGCCCGGCGTGAACTCCGCACTCGCTGAACGTCTCAACGGTGGACGGTACATCGATGTCGATATCGACCGGTCGGCGGCGGCGCGTTACGGGCTTGGCGTGGGGGATATCCAGGCAGTCGTATCCTCCGCTGTTGGCGGCGAGAACGTCGGCGAGGTGATTGCCGGCCGGGAGCGCTTCCCCATCAACATCCGCTATCCACGCGAAGTTCGGGACTCTCTCGAGAAGCTGCGACAACTGCCCGTCCTCACAGACCGCGGCGCGCAAATCCAGCTTGGCGACGTTGCGCACATCATGATCGCCGACGGTCCACCGATGATTCGCAGCGAGAACGCGCGTCTTTCTGGCTACGTCTATGTCGACATCCGCAATACGGACCTGCAGTCGGCGGTGAAAGCGATGCAGCGTGCGGTCGCAGAAAAGGTCGTTCTCTCTCCAGGCTACTCGATTGCCTGGTCCGGGCAGTTCGAGTACTTGGAGCGCGCGACGGCCAGGCTCCGAACCGTCATTCCCGTGACGCTGGTCGTCATTTTCGTGCTGCTTTTCCTGACGTTCAACTCGACGGCCGACGCGTTGTTGCTTATGTCGACGGTACCGTTCGCGCTAATCGGCGGGCTCTGGTTCATCTGGGTACTGGGTCATGCCGTGTCGGT
Source organism: Caballeronia jiangsuensis (assembly GCF_046030135.1). Taxonomy (NCBI): domain Bacteria; kingdom Pseudomonadati; phylum Pseudomonadota; class Betaproteobacteria; order Burkholderiales; family Burkholderiaceae; genus Caballeronia; species Caballeronia jiangsuensis. The sequence goes on along the minus strand of NZ_JAQQDB010000039.1, from coordinate 32,065 downwards.
CGCGACATCGGTGGGATTTATCGCGCTCGCGGGTGTGGCCGCGGAATTCGGCGTCGTGATGTTGTTGTACCTGAAAGGCGCGCTCAACCGACGTCTCGACGATGGCGAGCCGCTGACCGAGGCGCTCTTGTTCGATGCGATCCGCGAAGGCGCCGTGCTGCGGGTGAGGCCGAAAGCGATGACCGTTGCGGTCGTGCTGGCCGGTCTCATTCCGATCATGGTCGGCCACGGCACAGGATCGGAGGTCATGCAGCGTATCGCCGCGCCGATGGTCGGTGGCATGGTCACGGCGCCAATTCTTTCGATGTTCGTGATTCCCGCCGCCTGGTTTCTGCTACAGCGCCGTCGCGCACGGCAGGCCGGCGCGACCCAACTTCACCATGCAGTAGCTTCCGGCGCGCGAGTGCCATCCACCCAACCAGGAGAAATTCAATGAAGAAACTGATCGTTGCATCTGCCGCTTGTGCAACCGTGTTTGCGGCCCCCGCGTTTGCGGGCGATGACATGGCCGGCATGAACATGACAGCGAAGCCGTCGGCTGCGAAGGCCTCGTCGAAGACCGCGCTCACCGATGCGGAAGTCAAAAAGGTCGACGCGGCGACCGGTATGGTCACGCTTAAACATGCCGCGCTGGAAAATGTGGGCATGCCGCCGATGACGATGGCGTTCAAAGCAAAGGATGCCGCGTTGCTCAAGCAGGTTCACGAGGGTGACAAAGTCAAGGTCCGCGTCGAGAACGTTGACGGAAACCTGACTATTGTGAAGCTCGAAAAGCAGTCTTGATGAGACCGTTCGGTATCCGCATAGTGTGGCTCCAGGAGGCAGAACAACGGGGCCGGTGGATCACGGCCACGATGATTGCCTTTTCAAGTCGGCCTGCGATCTTGACGCGCGAAGCGGATTCCGAACAGGTGAGCATTCCCGCGTTCCTTTTTCATCCGATCGGTCCCTTGACGAAGAATATGCTGTGCTGTCTCGCCTATTTCGTCATGATGGAGGGCTCATTGAACCGCAGAACGGTCTGCGAACGCTGCCGGAACACTTCTTGCTCAATGCACGGGCAACAACCCGTTCGATTCCCCCGTCCAATCCACGGAAGCCTTCGTAAGCCGGACTTCATTCAAGGCCTATGGTCAACGATCTCTGGTACAAAAACGCGATCATCTACTGCCTGTCCGTCGGCACGTTCATGGACGCGAACGGCGATGGCGTCGGTGACTTCCGGGGCCTGCTGCGGCGGCTCGACTACCTTCAGGGGCTCGGCATCACCACCATCTGGCTGATGCCCTTCCAGCCGTCGCCCGGCCGCGACAATGGCTACGACATCACCGACTACTACAACGTCGATCCGCGCTACGGCTCGCTCGGCGACTTCACGGAGTTCACGCACGCGTGTCATCAGCGCGGCCTGCGCGTGATGATCGATCTCGTAGTGAATCACACGTCGGACCAGCATCCGTGGTTCCGGGAAGCGCGGCGCGATCCCGAATCGAAATATCGTGACTGGTATGTCTGGTCGAAGAAGCGGCCGGCCAACGCGGAGGATGGGGTGGTCTTCCCCGGCGTGCAAAAATCGACATGGACCTACGACAAGGAAGCGGCCATGTGGTACTTCCATCGCTTCTACGAGTTCCAGCCCGACCTGAACACGGCCAACCCTCTCGTGCAGGCCGAGTTGCTCAAGATCATGGGCTTCTGGATCCAGCTCGGCGTCTCGGGCTTCCGCATGGACGCCGTGCCGTTTGTCATCGCCACCAAGGGCGCGCAGGTGAAAAGACCGGTCGAACAATACGACATGCTGCGAACGTTTCGCGAGTTCCTGCAATGGCGCAAGGGCGACGCGATCATTCTTGCGGAGGCGAACGTACTGCCCGACACCGACATGAAGTACTTCGGCGACGCCGGCGAACGATTGCAGATGATGTTCAACTTCCAGGTCAATCAGAACACGTTCTATGCGCTCGCGAGCGCGGACGTCGCGCCTCTCAAGAACGCGCTGGAGGCGACGAAGTCACGCGCCGCAACGGCTCAATGGGGCGTATTCCTGAGAAATCACGACGAACTCGATCTCGGCCGGCTCTCGCCCAGGCAGCGTGAAACCGTGTTCGCGGCGTTCGGCTCCGATCCCGCCATGCAGCTCTACGATCGCGGCATCCGTCGCCGCCTTGCGCCGATGCTCGATGGCGATCGTCGTCGGCTGGAACTTGCGTACAGCCTGATGCTGACGCTGCCGGGAACGCCCGTCGTGCGTTACGGCGATGAAATCGGCATGGGCGACGACCTGCGCCTGCCCGAGCGCGAAAGCGTGCGCACGCCGATGCAATGGTCCACCGAGCCGCATGCCGGCTTCACGAAGCATGATCGCCCCGTCTGTCCGGTGATCTCCGGCGGACCGTACGGCTTCGAACGCGTGAATGTCGCGAACCAGCGCCGCGACCCGAACTCGCTGCTGAATTGGATCGAGCGAATGATCCGCATGCGCAAGGAGGTGCCTGAGATAAGCTGGGGCGATTTCGCGATTCTGAAGGCATCGCGCGATGACGTGCTCGCAATGCTTTACCACTGGCGCAACAACTCGGTGGTCTGCGTGCATAACTTCAGCGCCGCCGCGTGCACGGTGAAGTTCCGCGTCGGCTCTAAAGCTGGCGAAAACGACGTACTCGTGAACCTGCTCTCCGACGACCACAGCCAGGGCAACGCGAAGGGGCAGCACACGGTCGTGCTCGAGCCTTACGGCTATCGATGGTTCCGGGTAGGCGGTCTCGACTATCTCCTGAAGCGCAGCGAAGTGTGACGTACATCAGGACGATTTTTGCAGTCCACTGACGACGACAGTGTTTGCGATTCGGTCATGGAGGGCTTGCCTGCGCGGATTGAAGAATACCCAGAGAAAGCCCGCTCCACACGTGGTGAACGTGAGGACGTAGCCCACCGTGCGCAAGACGGCTTGCCTGCGGGTGATCGGCTCGTGACTATCGGCGTCCACAATCCGCAATCGCACCACGCGCTTTCCCGGTGACGTCCCCCACACGACCCATAAAACACCGGTTATGAGTAGTGGGATGCATTGGGCCACGATCAGCCACAGGATGAAAGTCGCCGCGAGCGCATCGGGCGACAGCAGGATTTCTTCGGAGGACGGCCCTAACGGGATAAACAGAAGGATAACCGTCCACCAGATCGAATCGATGAACAAAGCGCGGGCGCGCTCGGAATACGTGGCGAGGCGCATCTTGGGCTGCGGCGTGAAATCGTCTCACCGGTAGTGCGGCCGCCTTGCGTCTTTACCGTGCAGTGACATCCCTGGCTTGAACATCAACGGTCGCCGGGATCGAGTTTGCCGTGGAGGCCGACGTTGAGGCATCGCCCACGCCGTCCTTGAAAGACTTGACGGCACCGCCCAAGTCGGAGCCGACACTACGCAACTTCTTGGTGCCGAAAACAAGCGCAACGATCGCCAAAACGATAAGCCAATGCCCGATGCTGAGACTTCCCATATCACCCATCCATAAAGAAAAACGCTTAAATTCGAGCGGAATGCGCAATATTTACTTCACGCCCCGCCCCACTCGTCTCGTATTCTGTCATAAAAATCAATGGCTTATGTGACCCCGTTTCGCATCGAGACGCGGCAGGCGACAGGCTCCGGTGGCAACCCGTTTGCCTTGCGAGTGCAGAGAGAGTCGGCAGGCTATCCCATGAGACCCGCAATTTGTTCCTCGAGATGCTGTAGCCCGGTTGTCGCAGGCTGCGCCTCTACAACGCCGAACATCTCGCTTCGGTTCGGCGACGGGTCTACGAGGAAGTTTCTCGGATGCTCGTTTTGTCGGTCCCAAGGGAGCATTGCCTCGGGCGGAACGACTTCGAAAGCGCTCCCGATGGCGAGAAACAGATCGCACGCGCGCATCTCTGCCCGAAGCCGATGGAGACTTTGATAGGCAGGGGCCGCCTCGCCGAAGAATACGACTCCCGGTTTGACGCCTTCGTGGTTTCCGCAAATCGGGCAGGCAGCCGCAGCGTCGAAATACAGCCCTTCTTTCGGAAACGCGAGATCGCACGCGGTGCACAACAACGAGTTCAAATCGCCGTGGAGGTGGATGACGGAGGTGGCGCCGGCTTTCTCGAGCAGGTCATCGACGTTCTGAGTCAGCAACTGGACGCGCTCGGCTCCCCACTTGGTCTGCCACTTGGCGAGCAGCTTGTGCGCGGCATTCGGCTCGGCACCATGCTTCTCGCGAATGCGGTCGTTGTAGAACCGGAAGACGGCCTGACGGTTCTTGCGCCATGTGTGGATATTGCAGACCTCGTCGACGCTGTTGCGAGTCCAGATACCGTCGCCTGTACGGAACGTCGATAGGCCACTTTCAGCGGACAATCCCGCGCCGGAAAACACATAGAGCCTGGGCGTCCTGTTATCCATATCTCGATGCTTGCGCCTTGCGCGATTCCATCAGTTTCTTTGTGCGTCCGCCCTTAAAGCGTCGCTCCGAATCCAATCGACTGCAGAATTCGCGTCGTCATTTGATTCAGCCGTGCGCAGCCGTATCGAAAAATTCGAGCCATCGGCTCACCCGACCGTCCTCGACTGTGAAGATGTGCACCCATTCCGTCTCGAACGGTCTGCCCGTCGCCTTGACGACAGCGGCGACGAAGCCGATCACGACGATACGGTTGCCAGCATCAATGAATTCGCGGGGCTCGAATCGGGTGATCTCTTCCGCATCGAGCAGGTCCTTGAAGAAGCGTTCAACCTCCTCGCGTGTTCGACAGCAGGTCGCGTAAGGCAGGCTCGACGGTCCGACGACTCGCCAGTCAACGACGTCCGGAATCAAAGCCAACACGCCAGCCACATCGCCACAGGCAAAGGCGGAATACGCTTTCTTGACCACGTCTATCGCATTGGGCATGTCAACCTCCGAGCGGCTGTCTCATGTTTGAAGTGAGGCAACTCGGACTTGACGTCGACGCTCTGCCCCTCGAAATCATAGAAGCTGCCAATGCGCGATTCACGCTGCACTGCGACGCATGATAAGCCACGAAAACCCCCGGATCACGTGCCGCGCCGTCCCAAAGCGGTCACGCGCACGGACGCGAATCTTCAGCGCGTGCAACATTCGTAGCCTGCGCTCCCGCGTTGCCGCCTTGAAAAAATGCGCGCAAACATGACACGCGCAAGGGCCGGAGCATGAGAGGCAAGTCTCCGCATGAGAGAGACGCACACGTACGCGATACGAGGAAGAACCCCCATGAAACCGGGAAAGAATGGACCGTGGACTCGGCTGCGTGGCCGACGGCGACTGCTGATCTCCGTCGTTGCGTTCGTCGCCGTACTGATCGCGATCGGCTCAGCCGTAGTGCGGCACCGCATGGCGGACCAGCATCACGATCCGCTTCAGACGACGAGCATCGTCTATCAGATGCGGCAGGATCCGTCGCCATGGGCACGCACCGAGAACGACGCCTCGCGCATGCTCACGGATATCCGCGAGAAGCGTGTGGCCGCGATCGGCGTGACGCTCGATGCCATCCTCGTGTCGACAAAAAGCGGCCTGCAGTACTTCGTCAGCGACCGGTTCGCGGTGTTCTCGCAGTCGTTGCTGCTCAATGCAATCAAGGGCGAAAGCGCGCCGGACTACCAGATCGCGTGGCTGCCGAACGTGTCCATCGGCGCACAGGCGGGCATAGGTCCGTTGCTCGCCGTCTTGCGTGATTCGGTCGTCATGCTGGTGTACGTGCTGATGCTGGCCCTTATCCTCTGGTACGTGCGCCGCGAAATGAAGGGTGACGCCACGCTGATCACCGCGCCACCCGACACGAGTTTCGACGACGTGATCGGCGCGGTCGAGGCAAAGGCCGCGCTCGAGGACATCAAGGCCTATCTGCGCGATCCGAAGTCGTTCTCGAAGCTGGGCATCCGTCCGCCATGCGGCGTGCTGATGACGGGCGGTCCGGGGGTCGGCAAAACGCGGCTTGCGCAGGCGCTGGCGGGTGAGTGCGGCGCGCGCTTCATCGCGATCACGGGGAGCTTTTTCAGCGCGAAGTACTACGGCGTCGGCATTCAGAAGGTCAAGCATCTGTTCAAGACGGCGCGCAAGCATGGCCCGGTAGTGATCTTCATCGATGAAGCCGACGGGCTCGCCGCACGCACCAGCGGCGCGTCCGGTTCCGCCGACGCCGAAAGCAACCGCATCATCAATCAACTGCTCGCGGAGATGGACGGCTTCGAGAAGAACGAAGGCGTGATTCTCGTCGCCGCGACCAACTTCCCCGAGAATCTCGACGAAGCGCTCCGCCGTCCGGGCCGCTTCGATCGCATCGTGCCGGTGCGTCTGCCGGACGTATCGGATCGCGTGAAGATTTTCGAGTATTACCTGGGCAAGCTGCCGTCGTGTTCGACCGATATCGACTGCAATCAACTGGCGCGGCTGACGGTCGGTTTGTCGCCCGCGTCGCTGTCGATGATTGTCAACCAGGCCGGCTTGATCGCGCGCAGGCAAGGCGCGGGCATGGTGTGCGCGGAGCATCTGCGCGAGGCGGTCAAAGTCGCGCGCATCGGCGACGTGAGTCGTGCGGAGAAGGCGCTCGACGCGGACGAAGTGCGTCGCGTCGGCGTACATGAAGCGGGGCACGGCATTGTCGCTGCGCTGCTGGGCGCCGGCGTGCTGGAGGAACTGACGGTGCTGCCGCGCGGCGGTGCGTTGGGCATGGCGCTCATCACGAAGCCGCAGGACAAACACCTGTATCGCCGCAGCGAGCTGGAGAAGGAACTGATGGTGCTGCTCGGCGGACGCAATGCGGAGTTGCTGGTGTTCGGCGAGGCATCGAGCGGCGCGGCGCAGGACTTGCAGGAAGCATCGCGCATCAGTCTGGAGATGGTGTCGCGGCTCGGCTTCGGACGCGAAGGCAATCTGTTCAGTCTCGCCGCGCTACCGCGCGAGAGCGCCGGACGGCAACTCGACGGTGCGATCGAACAGGCCAATGCGCTATTGAACGAGATGAACGAGCGCTGCTTCGACCTGCTCGCGCGAAACGAATCGATCCTGCGCGATGTCACTCTTGCGCTGACCAGGACCGAGACGGTGCCCGGCGCATATGTCTATGATCTCATCCGCGAGAGCGAAGTCACGCGGCCGCCCAAGCTGGAAGCGGTGTATTTCAGTGCCTCGACCAGCGAGCGGGCTGCCGATGACTTGATGCCTTTCGCGGCTCCCGACGATGCCGTCAGAATCTGTACTTAAGCCGGACCTGTCCGCCGTTCTCAACCTCGTGCGCGGCAACGACTCCGTCGTACTCCAGACGCACATCGAGGCGCTTGGTCGTATACACCTCCACCCCGGCGGAGAACTTGCCTGCGACGTGCGCATTGGTGAGCGTATTGGTGAAGTTGCCGTAACCCGGGGCAGCGGCAAAGGACGCGTCGGTCGTGTAGCTATTGCCTGCAATGAAGCTGACCCCGGCGCCGACATAGGCGTCGACTGTCGCTGACCCGATCTGCGCACGCGTCCCGATCCGCAGATTCGGTGTGCCGGTCGCAATGAGGCTGTTCGCGCTCTTCACCTTCAGGTTCAGCGCACCCGCACCGCTCTCCGTGTAGCCGGGGAGATTGACGTCGTTCAGATCGGCGTCGAGTGCCGGCTCCAGGTAGAAGCGGTCGAACGGGATCTGGTAGGCCGCGCGCAAGTGCAGTCCGAGCGTGTACGAATCGGGCGAGGCGGTCGCCACCGCGTTGGCGCCCGGGATGACGCGCGAGCTGTTCATCCAGCCGTAGCTGGCGTCCGCCGCACCGGTGAAAGTCCACGGCCCGACCTCGTGCTTCAGCGCGACGACGCCCAGAAGCGCATTGCCGTTGGCGCTCGTCAGATTGTCGTTGCCGGTGAAGCGGTCGGTCTCGTAGCCGATGGCGCCGCCGAGGAACCAGCCGGGCTGCAGTTCGACCTGACCGCCGACCTTCATCGTCGAACCTTGCCAGCCGTAGCCCGGGAAGGAAGCGTCGGCGCTGCGATTTTCCCACATGCCCGAGGCGCGGAACCACACGCAGGAGCCCTGCTTTCTCACGGCGGTGTCGTCATCGGCGAACACCGGGCAACTGAAGACGGAGCGCGCGAATGCCTGGCTCGCCTGGTAGCGCGCCGCAGCGATGCCGAGCAGTTCCTGGCCGGAGACGGCGGTCAGCGTCTGCGCATAGCCCGACGCGCTACCGACGTTGCCGAAGGCGCCGAAGATGGGTGCGAAGGCGGGATCGGCACTGTTCCACAGCCGGTCCAGGTTGGCTGCGACGCTCTGCTGTGTGGCCGAAGTACCCTTGCTCGCACCCACGAAATCCGCATCGGTCTTGATGGCGACGGTGTTGCCCTGCATCACTGGCGTGAAGCGGTAGACGGGCGTCGAGGTACCCGCGAGCGTCGCATCGGGCTGGATGCCGCCGGCTGCCGTCAGCACAGTGCTCGTACTCTTCAGATAGCTCACCGGGTCGACCTGCACCTTGCCGGCAAGCGCGGCGCTACCGGTAACATCGAGCAGATCGGATCGTTTGTTGGCCGGGTCGATCTGGACGTTCAGCGCGCCAGTCGGACTCTGCACGAGATTGCCGGTGAGCACCGTCTTGCCGACCGAGTTGGCGCCGCCGACTTTGAGCGTGCCGGCGTTGTTCACCGTGCCGCCTCCGACGGCCAGCTTGGTAGGTGTGTCGATCACGCCTCCGGCCAGATTGTTGACGACACCGCCGCTACCAATGTCGATGTCGCCGGTGATCGTGCCGGAGTTGTTGACCGTGGTGCTGGCAGGCCCGCCCCCGTACACCGTGGGGTACGCCAGGATCGCGTATTGGCCTAGCGTCTGTATGGTGCCCTGGTTGGTGATGACGTTGTTATTGCCCCCAAGCAGACGGATTGCGGCAGCATCGCGATACTCCGGGTCCTGGCCCACCATCTTGCCCGTCGGGAAATTGGGATCGGTCGTGCCGCCTACGACTTTCGAGCCGGGCGCCAGGTTGATCGAGATGCGCCCGCCTGTCTGGCCGTCGCTCTGCGCCAGGATGCCGGCGGACCCGACGCCTGTCGCCATGACCGTGTCGTTATTCCTGACGTTGACGAAGACCGGGCCGCCCCCGCCCGCGCCACCCGCGCTGCCCTCTCCCATCACATTCGGCAAGTTGATTGCGTTGAAGTTGGAGACCACCAGACCACCGCCGCCGCCGATCGATTGCGCGAAGATCGCCGGCGCGTACCGGCCGGTCGTCACGACCTTCCCGCCGTTTGCCACGATGACGTTGACGGTGCCGCCATTGCCGCTGTTGGCAAATACCGCGTTGTTCGTAGCGCCACCGTAGCCCTGTGGGGCGGACGGGTCTCCGGCAAAGCCCCCGCCACCGCCGACCGATTGTGCGACGATCCCATACGCGCCGTCACCGCTGGTGGCGACAGTGTTATTGGTGTCGACGACAAGAACGTTGCCGCCATCGCCCTTCGCGCTACCGGCGCCGGAGGTCGTGTTCGCGATCTGTCCGCCCACCACGAAGCCGCCCCCGCCGCCGATCGACTGCGCGAGGATACCGTGCGCGTCGAGTCCGCTCGTCGTCACGTTGCCTTCCGTGTTGACAGTGACGTCGCCGCCCTTTCCCGAGCTGCCGTTCTGACCGCCGAAGCTCAATGTCACCCCGTAGACGTCGGCAAGCCGTCCCTGAGGATTCACGATGATTTTGGAGGGATCGAACGTTTCATCGCTGCTCGCGGTCGTCACGACACCGCCGCCGCCGCCGATGCTTTGCGCGAAGATGCCGACGCTGTGCTTGCCAAGTGTCGTGACCGTGCCGTCGTTGTCGACGCTCACGGTGCCGCCATTCCCGGCGCCTCCGCCATTGCCGCCCACGGCGACCGACAGGCTTTTCAGCGAACCGCTGATCGCCCCCGACATCGCGCCGTTGCCGCCACCGCCGCCTACGCTCTGCGCGTACACGCCAAACGCTTCCACCCCTTGCGTCTCGACTGCGCCATTCGCATTCTGCACGACGCTCACCGCACCGCCAGAGCCGGCCGCGCCGCCGCTGCCGCCCACGGCGACCGCGGCCTGCACTTTCGAATCATTGTTCGACTTGCCGACCGAACTCGCCGCGCCCCCGCTGCCGCCGCCGCCGCCGACGCTCTGCGCGAAGATGCCGTGGGATTGCGCGCCATAGGTGCCGATCGCGCCGGTGTTGCTGGTGTTCACTGCGCCGCCCTGGCCACCCGCGCCGCCGCTGCCGCCGACCGACACGCCAACGCTGATCTGTGACACGGTGCCCAGAACTTTCGATACCCCATCCGGCTGCGTGAGGAGCTTTTCCAGATCGCCGTAAGTCGCCTTGATTTTTTCGCCGACCACGCCGACCTGCAGGATGTTGTTGCCCAGGTTCTGCACATCCTGGTTGAGGCCGAGGCCCTGACCCAGAATGCCGAACAGGGTCTGGGCATTGGAGATCGTATCGAGGCCGCCGCTGCCGCCCGCGGCCGCCGCGCCCTTGCCGCCTTTGCCCCCGCCGCCGCCGACGCTTTGCGCGAAGATGCCGGTCGAGGCCGCGCCGCGGGTGACGATGTTGCCGTTGTTGGTCGTCGTCACCGTGTTGCCGTCGCCGCCGACGCCACCCTTGCCGCCGACACCCACGGCGATAGCATCCTTGCCGCCGCTGGCCGCAGCGGTACCCCCGCCGCCTGCGCCGCCGCCGCCGCCCACGCTCTGGGCGAACACGGCGTCCGAGCCGTCGCCGCGCGTCGCGATCGAACCGTCGTTGGTCAGGCCGACCGTGCCGCCCGTCCCCCCCGTTCCACCCGTTCCGCCCACCGCGATCGACGCGCTGAAGCTGGCTTTGGCGTTAGCCGCCGTTGCCGAGGCATCGCCCGTGCCGCCATTGCCGCCTCCACCGCCAATCGACTGTGCGAACACGCCGTGGGCGTCCTGGCCCAGGGTGGCGATCAGCCCGGAGTTTTCCAGCTTGACGGCGCCGCCCGTGCCGCCGCTGCCGCCGCTCCCGCCGAGAGCCACGGAGACCGACAGGGCCGCGCCCTTGGCAGGCGACGCGGAGTAGGACGCGGCGGTTGCGTCGCCGCCCGTACCACCGCCGCCACCGACGGATTGCGCGAAAACGCCGGTCGCGCTGTCGCCCGCCGTGGTGATCAAGCCGGAATTATCGAGCGTGACATTGCCGCCGGTGTTACCGGTCCCGCCGGCGCCGCCGATCGCGACGCTGACACTGATTGCAGGAACGTTGGGGCTGCCCGATGCGGCAACGGCACGCGCCGTGGCGCTGCCGCCGGAGCCGCCGCCGCCGCCGATGCTTTGCAGCACAACTCCTTCGGCATCCGAACCATACGTGGCAACCTGTCCCGTGTTGGTCAGCGAAACCGCGCCGGCCGCGCCGCCTCCGCCGCCTTGTCCGCCAATGGCAACCGAACTCGACAGAGGGCCGCCGACCGTGAACGCTGTAGCGTTGCCGCCATTGCCGCCACCGCCGCCGATCGACTGGGCCTTGATGCCGGCGGCGTGGTCGCCGTGGGTCGTGACGAGCGCGCCGTTGTCGACCGTGACCTGGCCACCCGAGCCGCCACCGTGGGCATCCCCGCCGATCACCATGGTGATGAGCCCTCCGCCGGCCGACGTCGCGCTGCCGGCGTTGCCGCCCGAACCGCCGATGCTTTGCGCGAGTATCCCCGCGCCACCGCTCTGGTCGAGGCTGCCAAATACGCTGTTCTGGCCCAGCGTGAGTTTCACCGCGCCGCCGTTGCCGCCCTGGCCGCCGTTGCCGCCGATCTGGAAACCCGCACCAACGGTGACGCCGCTGGCGTCGCCGCCGCTTCCGCCGCCACCGCCGATGCTCTGGGCGATCAGCGGAATGCTGCCTTCGCCCGATGTGCTGCCGGTCGTGACGAAGGCGTGGTCCGAGTTCACCGTGACCGCACCGCCATCGCCGCCCGCGGCACCTCCACCGCCCGAGCCGTTCAGCACGAAGCTGACACTGCCGCCATTGCCCCCGCCGCCGCCGATACTCTGCACCAGGGCGCCATGCGTATAGGGGCCGTTCGTTTTGATTGTCGCCGTGTTCGTCGCGTCTCCGAGGGCCAGCGAAGCGCTCCCGCCGGCGCCTGCCTTACCGCCATTGCCGCCTTCACCCACGGTAGTGTGCTGGGCGCCGTCACCGACACCGCCGGCGCCTCCATTGGCCTGTACCAGCACCCCCTCGCCCCCGATCAACCCGCCAGCAGACTGCCCTGCCGGAACACTCGCGGTGTAATCGATGGAACCAAGGACGGTGGCGCTCGCGCTGCCCCCATTCCCGCCGTTGCCGCCCGCACCACCTTCATTGCGGACGTTGCCGTCGATGGCGGTGCCACCTTCCCCGCCCGCTCCGCCATTGGCCTTGGCGGTTACGCCGCTGCCCGGCTGATTCTGACTGTTCACCGGTTGCATCTGATCGGAGAAAGCGATCTGGCCACCGCTGCCGAGTTCCGCGCTGGCTGTGCCGCCGTTACCTCCGTCGCCGCCGGTCCCGCCAAAACTGCCACTTCCACCGAACGCGCCGCCAGCGTAGCCGCCCTTACCGCCATCGGCATTGGCCTGCATCGGAAAGATCTGGCCTGTAGGGGTGCTGGCGGTCAGACTGCCGTTCTGATACGCAAGTGTCGCGGTACCGCCGGCGCCGCCATTGCCGCCCTTGCCTCCATGGCCTTCCACGACAAGATCGGCCGGAGTGGGCGAGTTACCACCTTCCCCGCCGGCCCCGCCCACGGCGGACGCTCGCAGGCCGACGCCATAGAACTGGATATTGCCGGAGGCGGTAAGCGTCGCCTGACCACCCCGCCCCCCTTGTCCCCCGTTGCCGCCATAGAGCGGCTGTCCGCCTTGGGTATTGGACTCGGCACCCGCTCCGCCGGTACCGCCATTGGCTTCCACGTCGAGCGCAACTTCCGGAAGGACACCTTTCGAGTCGGGACCAACCGTGCCGCTGAACTGCACGGAGACCGCGCCGCCATTGCCAGCCGCTCCGCCGTCTCCAGTGTGGGCCGAGCCATTGGCGTCAAAACCGCCTTGTCCGCCGGCACCGCCGGCACCACCGTTGACGGACCATCCCGCGCCTATCGTGGGGCTGATGAAGGTCGGCGCGAAGCCCCCCTTCACCGTGATTCCGCTATTGACGCTGTTGAAGGAACCACCCGACTGACCAGCGAAGCCATCCTGGCCCCTTCCGTTCCAGGAGCCGTCGTCAGCGCCTTTGCATCCCATCTGCCCTGAGGCGTTCAGGTAATACTGGGGAAGCGGCGCTGCGCCAAACGACTGATTGGAGAAGTTGGTCTGTGCAGGCGCCGTCGGCAGCGCGGGATTGGCGCTGCTGTTGCACTGGGCGCGCGCCGCGACCGGAACCAGCAGCGTAGCAAGCGACGCCACGGCCAACGCAACCACTGTCCGACGCCTGGCTCCGCAGCCATCCTCTACACAAAGCGCCGACGTCACTGCCCGCGCAGACTCACAATTCGATGAATGCTTGAATATGTACACGATCTTCCCCAAACTGGTTTCAGTCTTTTTAAAAAAGACATCGAATTTGTCTGCGAGTCGCGCAGAGACTGGTTTTGCTAGCGATCCAGATCGATCGAAAAAACTTTGATTTCTGGATGCTTCGAATAACCGGAAGTCGGCACTGGCAAGTGACCCTTATGAAATTGAGTCTCGCCCAGTGTGATTAATCTTTAAATGTCGTCAAAATATTGTCGGCGGCGGTTTTCTACTTGATACAGGCTGTTGGAATAAGCTGATCCGCATTCTCAAGCGTCTTTGCCGCGAAGCCCTACGTGGACCTGATCAGACTTGAGTCAATCAGCAGACGCCATGCTGCTATACGTTGCATCAGGCCGATGCACCCAATGCGCATTTGAAAAACACCAATCAATTGCGCTTATTCTGGATAGTGCTCGCGGTGAATTAGAAATTTATTAGTAGGATGGAACGGCAGGTATCGCGAGCCGTTCTTTGTTCAATTTAAGGCACTAGAGGCGAACCGTCAGTCCAGCACGAAAGCCGAGCACGAGACGAGCCGATCGCGCGGACGCAATGACTCGGACGTACTCAACTGAGGTCGCCTATAAAAAGTGTTTTGGTGAAATGGTGCGGGCATCGTTGGACGATCCGCGACCGAACGTGCCGCATGCATCGGTTCAAACGGAACGCAATCAATTGCCCGGATCGTACAGGTGCAACGCGAACTGTACTACGCAAAAGTTGTGCTTCTGACGCCGAGAGCGGTGGGAGCAGATCAGACGGCGAAGTATTCCTCTCGGCTAACCCCGCCCCAACCCGCGAGAGAACAGACCGGACCCGCTCCCCGCCCACGATTCCTCTTTCAACATCGCTCAGTTCGGATGAGGTTCCACAGGCCAGGCAAGCTCGGTGCGCGGATCATGCCCCCGCACCGTGTAGCAGGAACGCACGAAACTGCGGTAGGCGTCGACGATGCCGGTGCCGTGCGTCTCGCCCCGGATCACCTCGGCCGTCGCGCGCAGCCCCGGCAGCGGGGTTCGGCGGATACGGTCGACGAGCGCCAGGTAGTTGTGCGAAAGGTCTCGGTAGAGGGCGAACTCGCTGCTCGTCTCGCTGTCGTTGATCGTCAGGTGCAGCCGGGGCGGCAACGTGCTGTCGCCCTCGGCGATGCGGCGATCGTAGCGCCGGAACACTTCACTCTGCGCCGACAGTATGCCGGGGCTGCTCGCTCCGATCACCGTGAACAGCGGGCTGGCCGTCGCGAACACGTACATGGCGAAGAGGCCGCCGTAAGAGTAGCCGAACAGGCCAACGTCATCGGCATCCACCCGCCAGCGCTCGGCGATCCGAGGGTGCAGTTCGCGCTCGATGAAGGCGAGGAACCGATCGCCGGCGGAGTGGCTGAGATCAGCGAGGATCGCGGCGTACTGCTCCTCGCTGAGTGTTCCCCGTTCGACGCGCGGGCGCAGATGAGCCGCCATCTGATGAGGGAACGGCTCGCCCGGCGGCACGAGGTCACGATTGCGCACCTTCAGGAAGTTTCGCGCGTCATCGCCCAGGTATCCGATTGTCACCTGAATGAACGGCCGGATCGGGCTGGTCTCGTGCATCATCATCAGCGAGCCAGTGGGGGCGGTGATCGCAAGTTGCGTGTTGCCGTCCGCGACGTAGAGGACGGGCAGTGCAGCATCTCCCGCGCCATATCCCGGCGGTACCGTCACCCAGACCGCAAAGGCGCCGCCGACGATCTCCGAGCGCAGGGTGAACGATCGTGTGGTCGCGATCACCTCGCGCAATTCCGGTTGCCAGGCTTCGAGCGCGGGTGCTGTCATTCAATACTCCTTTCGTCACTCCCCATGGGAGAAAACCGTGCGTGGCTGGATCTCGGCTACGAGCGTCTCGTAATATAAAGTATTTTATGGTGCTGGATAAATGACGACTCGCAGTTCGGCCACTGGCCAAAGGAAGCAACAGATGCGGCATCCGCACCGACACTTGCAGTGCCACCGGCGCCGGAGCGGGCATGCCTTCGCCTGACCAGGGCAATCTGCCGGCCGAGGTATCGAGCTTCATCGGTCGTACAGCCGAGCTTGAGGAGGCGCGCGCCCTGCTGGTCTCGACTCGCCTGCTGACCCTGATCGGCTCTGGCGGGGTCGGCAAGACTCGCCTTGCCAAACAGATCGCCGCCGAGCACCAGAAGGCCTTTCGCGAGGGCGTATGGTTCGTCGACCTCACGGATATCATCGACGGCGACCTGCTCCCATCGGTGATCGGTGCGAGGCTCGGCCTCTTTCACACTCCGATCGAGACCGCCGGCGATCTCGCCGGGCACCTGCGCGGACAGCGCCTGCTGCTCGTCGTCGACAACTGCGAGCATCTGATCGAGCCGGTCGCCGTACTGCTCCACGATCTGCTTGCTGCCGCCCCCGGGCTTCGCGTGCTCGCGACGAGTCGGCAAGTGCTGGGCGTGACCGGCGAACGCGTGCTTCCGATACCCCCGCTCGCAGCACCGCCGGCCGACGAAGCGGCCGCGAACCGCGACGGTGCTGCTCTCGCGGGAGCAGCATCCCCGGCGATCCCCGACGCGGTCTCGCTGTTCGCGGACCGCGCGGCGGCGGCGCTGCCCGGGTTCGTCGTCGACCACTCCAACCGGGATCTGCTGTACCGGATCTGCCACCGCCTGGAGGGGATTCCCCTCGCGATCGAGCTCGCGGCAGCGCGGCTGCGTGCCTTCTCGCTCGACATGATCCTCGAGCGACTCGACGGCTCCCTCCGGGCGCTCGCAAGCACGCTGCGAACGACGCCCGAGCGTCACCGCACCCTCGAGTCGACGGTGGCCTGGAGCTATGAGCTGTGCTCCGCGCCCGAGCAGGTGCTGTGGGCTCGTCTCTCGGTGTTCGCCGATGGCTTCACCGTCGATGCGGTCGAAGACGTCTGCAGCGGCGGGCCGATCCTGCGCGAGCAGATCTTCGACCTGCTCACCGGGCTGGTCGACAAGTCCGTCCTGACCCGTGAGGGAGGCTCGGGCGGCGGACCGTCACGGCTGAAGATGCTCGGCCTGCTTCGCGAATTCGGGATCGAGCGGCTGCGCAAAGCGGGCGAGGAGGCGCAGTTCAGGCGGCATCACCGCGACTATTTCTGCGCGCTGGCCGGGCATGGCCAGACAGCGTACTTCAGCCCCCGCGAGATGGAGTGGGCGCGGCGCGTGCGAGACGAGCACGCGAACCTGCGAGCGGCCGCCGAGTACTGCGCCGAATTGCGCGATCACGCCTCGGTGATGGCGATCGTCGCGCCCCTCCAGTTGTACCGGGTCGGCGCCAGCTACGTCGTCGAGGAGTATCGCTGGCTCGCCTCTGCGCTCGAGCACGACCGCACCCCGAACGAGACCCGCGCACGCGCGCTCGTGGCGTGTAGCTATGCGGCGTCGCTCATGGGCAACGGCGACGAAGCCGAGCAGCGCGCGCGAGAGGCCGCCGACCTCGCCGACGCCCTGAATCTGCCCGGTGTTGCGGCCGACGCCGCGTGCGGCATCGCGCGCGCAAGCTTCCACGGCGGAGATCGCGCGCGTACGTTGCGCCTCTCTGAAGCAGCGGTTGCCCTCTGCACCGCCTCGGGCAATCTCGCGGGCGCGTGCGACGCGCTTTACCGCGCAGCGGTCACCGCACTCGGCATGCACGACGACCGAGCCGCCGAGTTCGCCCGGGCGTCTCTTGCCCTCGCGCAAGAGCATGGATCCCCCTATCGCATCGCGAGCGGGCTGTGGATCGACGGCTTCTGCCTCTGGCGCGCCGGCGATCATCAGTTCGCCTCGGCCCGCCTGCGGGAAGCGCTGCCGCTCTACGAAGCCCGAGGCTTCATAGAGGGCATCGCGATGTGCTGCGAAGGACTGGCGCTGACCGCCGCCGCACTCGGACAGGCCGAGCACGCGGCGACCCTGAAGGGAGCCGCCCACGCCGCGTGGCGCAGAGCCGCGGCTCCGTTTCCGCAGGCCGTCGTGCGCAGTCTCGGCACCGACATCGTCGACGAGCAGATCCGGAAGGCACTCGGCGAGGCGCGCTACCGCGCCGCATTCAACCACGGCGCCGCGTTCTCGGTGGCCGAGGCGGCTCGCTATGCCGTCGGCGACGCACCCGCCCTCGCCCCGACCGAAGCGCCCGCGCGCCGGCCGGCCGACGCCGCCAAAGCACTCGTTGCCGAGGGACTCACCCGACGCGAGGCCGAAGTCGCAGCCCTCATCGCCGAGGGGCTCAGCAACCGGCAGATCGCTGAGCGGCTCGTGATCGCCCAGCGTACCGCCGAGGGGCATGTGGAGCGGATCCTCGCCAAGCTCGGCTTCCGATCCCGCGCAAGTGTGGCCTCGTGGGTCGTCAAGCGGCAGCGAATACCCGAATGAGCAACGGGGAGCGATTCAGGTATTTCTCCCGGCGCGCGCGGCAACACGCATGGGTAACATGCATGCATCATCGCTCCGACGCACGCATCCATGACCGCCCCGACGCACGCCTCTTCCGGATTCTCACTGGCCGATTACCTGCGACCGCATGACACCGTGCTGGTCGGTCAGGCCGCTGCCGAGCCGCACGAACTCGTCGCGCAGCTCATCGACGCATCGCAGCAGATCGCGAATCTCACCGTGGTATGCGGGTACGCGCTCTCGGACGACTGGAAGCGCGTGACGCGCGGCAAGCCGCGAGTGGCCACCTACTCTGCGCACGGCCCGCTGCGTGGCCTGGCGCGCTCGGGCGAGATCGACATCCTTCCCAACCACTACAGCCACTTCGAGCGTCTTGTCACCACTGGCGCGTTTCAGCCCGACGTGATCCTGCTACAGCTGCCCCCGCCCGATCCGGACGGGTACCACAGCTTCGGCACCTCGGTCGATTACGTCGCGAAGGCCGCGCAAGCGGTTCCGGCAGCCGCAACGGCAGGATCCGACCGTCGCGGTCCCATCGTCATCGCCGAGATCAACGAGAACATGCCCTCTACGCGCACGAAGTGGCGACTGCACCACTCACAGATCACCGCTTCGTTTACGACAGATCGACCGCTGGAGGGCACCCCCGCCCGCGCACTCTCGGACACCGATCACGCGATCGCGCGCAACGTCGCATCCGTCGTGCCCGACGGCGCCTCGATACAGCTCGGCATCGGCGCACTTGCGACAGCGATCGGGCGCGCACTCCGCGAGCATCGCGAGCTGCGCGTGCGATCCGGCCTCGTCGGAGACTGGCTGCTCGACCTCGATGCTTGGGGGGCACTGGCAAGCGGTGAGGACGCCTGCGTCGCGGGCATGGCACTTGGCAGTCCTGAACTCTACGATTTCGTCGCGCGGCACGACCGGATCCGTTTCATGCCCATCACCGATCTGACCGCATCGGAGGCCCTCGCGTCCTGCGATCCCTACATCGCGGTGAACTCCGCCCTCGAAGTCGACCTGCTCGGGCAGGTGAACGCCGAAGTCGTCGGCGGCCAGTACATCGGCGCGCTCGGCAGCCAGGTCGACACCTTCCGCGCGACCCGCATCGCGCCATCAGGCCTCGCAATCGTTGCACTGCCGGCTCGCAGCCCCAAAGGCGCCACCCAGATCGTCTCCGCGCTCAGCGGACCCGTCACCTCGTTGCAAAGCGACATCGACATGGTGATCACCGAATACGGTGTCGCCGATCTGCAGGGCACCACCGCCGCAGAACGTGCGGAGCGCCTGATCGAGATTGCCGCCCCTGAGCACCGCGACGCGCTGCGCGAGGCGCGTCGATTCTGACCCCGACTGCGCACCAGCGCACACCAAGCGCATTGATCACACACGACGAGGAGCCCGATATGCCCAACATCCCCTTCACTATCGGAGGCGCCGAACGCGGCGCACTGCCTCTAAGCGGCGTTCGCGTAGTCGATCTCACGCAGGTGGGCGCCGGCCCATACTGCACCTCGCTGCTGGGCGATCTCGGCGCCGATGTCATCAAGGTCGAGCCGCTCGAAGGAGACAGTTTCCGCTACGTCGACGACGCATTCGGCGAGGGCGAAAGCGCCTACTTCTACGGCGTGAATCGCAGCAAGCGCTCCATCGCGCTGAACCTCAAGAGCGAACGCGGCTTCGAGGTGCTCACCCGGCTCGTCAAGGAAGCCGACGTGTTCGTCGTCGCATTCAGGCCCGACGCCGTGCGGCGCATGGGCATCGACTACGAGTCCCTGCGCAAGATCAACGGCCGCCTCATCTACTGCTCCATCACCGCATTCGGTGAGACCGGACCGCGTGCGCACCTGCCCGGCATGGACATCCTCGCGCAAGCGATGAGCGGAATCATGGGCGTCACCGGCGAGATCGGCGGAGGCCCCGTGAAGGTCGGCGTGCCGATCGCCGACTTCGCCGCCTCCTACCTGCTCGGCTTCGGCGTCTGCGCCGCGCTGCGCCTGCGCGAGCAGACCGGTCATGGCGACAAGGTCACGGTCAACCTGCTCGACGGCCTGATCGCCAGCTTCGCGAACTACCTGACGGTGTACGACAAGACTCGCGTGCCGTTTCGCCGTCAGGGCGGCGGGCACCCGCAGCTCGTGCCCTATCAGCCGTTCCTCGGCTCCGACCAGCGGCACTTCATCCTCGCCTGCATGAACGACAAGTTCTGGCAGAAGATGCTGCCGCTGCTCGATCGCTACGGCGACTTCCATGATCCGCGCTTCGCCACGAACACCGGCCGCGTCACCCATCGCTCGGAGCTGTGCGGTCGACTCGAAGCGATCTTCGCGACGCAGCCCGCCGATTACTGGCTCGCGGAGCTCGAAGCCGCCGGCGTGCCCTGCGGCCCGATCCACGCGCTCGAAGACGCGATCGAAGATCCACAAGCCATCGCCAACGAATCCCTCACCACGCTCAATCACCCGATCCACGGCGAGTACCGCGTGCCCAACAACCCGATCCGTTTCGCGGAAGCTGCCACCGGCCCTCGCGGCTACGCGCCCGCGCTCGGTGAGCACACCGCCGAGATCTTGCGCGAAGCCGGGTTCGACGACACGGAGATTGCATCGCTAACGCGCGCCGGCATCGCCCGAGAAGCATCGACACAGCAGCAGAACCACACGGAGACAGCATCATGAAGGCACTCGTCATCGGGGGCACCGGCCCCACAGGTCCGTTCATCGTCGAGGGGCTGCGGCAGCGCGGCTACGAGACCACCATCCTGCACACGGGGTGGCACGAGATCGACCTGCCCGCCGACGTGCCGCACATCCACACCGATCCGAACTTTCTCGAAGGCCTGACCGAGGCGCTCAAGGGCCGTCGCTACGACCTCGTCGTGGCGACCTACGGGCGCCTGCGCCTCTTCGTCGATGCGCTCGCGGGTGTGAGCGAACGGCTGATCACCATCGGCGGCGCGGCCTACGGCGACAACCTGGCGCGCCCCTCCGCCGAGGACGGCCCACGCAAGACGGGGCACAAGCTCAGCGAGAAGATCGTGCAGACCGAGCAGATCCTCATGGACGCCCACGCGGCCGGACGCTACAACATCACTCACCTTCGCTATCCCTGCCTGTTCGGGCCTCGCCAGCTCGCACCCCGCGAGTGGAGCATCATCCGACGCCTGCGTGATGGGCGCACCCACGTCCCCGTCATCAATGGCGGCCTGACCCTGGAGACCAAGGCGTACGTCGAGAACGCTGCGAACGCGATCCTGCTCTGCGTCGATCGACCTGAAGCATCGTCGGGACAGGTCTATAACGTTGCGGACGCCTACACGCCATCCGACGCGACCCTGGTGCGCACCATCGCGAAGGTGATGGGCGTGGAAGTCGAACTCGCGAACTTCACGCCCGAAATGGGCCGACCGGCCTACTTCTGGGGCGCCAACCGGGATCTCAACTTCACCAGGACCGGCCTCCCGCCCACGACCCACCATCTGCTGATCGACAGCGGCAAGATCCGCAGCGAGCTCGGCTACACCGACCTCGTCGGCTTCGAGGAAGGCATCGAGCGCACCGTCGAGCACTACCTCGAACATCCTCTCGAGAGCGCAGCTGAACAGCAGATCGGGGACCCCTTCGACTACGCGGCAGAGGACACGTTCATCGCGATGCTCAACGAGATGAACGCGCGCGCCGCGGAGCTGCCGTTCGCGGGTGTGCGGTACCAGCACCCCTACGCGCATCCCAAGGCTCCGGGCGAGGCCGGGGCTGGAGAGACTGGCGCTGCGTCGCAAAGCTGAAGATCCGAGGCGCTCCGGCTGACGATTCGACGGTGGTTACGCGAGCCGTCGAATGGCGACCGTACGCGCCGACGAGCAGCATTCAAATTCAGCAAAAGACGATGTTTGACGAAGAACACGGCTGATACGATTCGCGCCTTTGCTGCGCATCTGTCCCCAAGTTGGCTGCTCGGCAAAGCTCCTCGGAACGACGGCCCACAGTCAGACACATGCAAGTCCAAAATGCCCGTCGCTGGGCGCCTCGCGGGGCACGGAGATGGATTATCGCGCTCGTCGCGCTAGGTATCGCGAGCGCAGTACGGCTGCTATTGCATCCGCTGCTCGGTCCGGTGATGCCGGGCACGGCCTTCAGCATCGCAGCCGTTCTCATCGAGTATTACTTTGGCCTCGCGCCCGCGCTGACAGTGCTGCTGGCGGGACTGTGCATCGCCGATTTTCTGTTCGTGCCACCCTACGAGGCGCTGGGAATCATCGATCGGTCGGATGTGATGTTCGCGGTCTCGTATCCGCTGGTGGCGCTCGTCGTCATCACGCTGCTTGAACGGTTGCGGCGCGCCCAGTTTCGAGCCGAGCTGATCGCGTCCGTCGCGCAGTCGCGCTACGAGATGCTGCTGCGGCTCGACAACGAGCGCGCGCTCGCGCGCCGCGCCGTCGACGAGACGCATCGGCTGCTGCGTCATCTGTCGCAGCATCACGAGCGGTTCGTGCTGATACAGGCGATCGAGCGCCCGTCCGCAGGCGCTGGCGTGGCGCCGCGTCAACCCATCGGGATTGCACCCGGCCCGCGCTTCGACGATGTTGATCCGGACGACATCCGCCGTTTCTCGAATGCGCTCGTGCCGGGAAGCCATCGCGTGCGCCTGCGCTCGGCGAATGCATCCGTTGCGGCGCAGCTCGTCGACTGCATCTGCGAACGATTCGTCACGCACGCGGGCGATTTCCTCGTGCTACGCATCGGCGACTGACGGAGGGCATGCCGTGAACAACAACGTCGAGCGCACCATTTTCAACGAGGGCGACGGCCATGCCGTGCTGATGCTGCACGGGCTTTCCAGCTCGCCGCTCGAAATGCGCTACCTCGCCCGCTTCCTTAACAAAGAAGGCTTCACGACATGCGCGCCCGTGCTCGACGGTTACAGCGCGGGCACGCGCGAACAGGCGATGGAACATTGGCTCGACGCCGCGACGCGCGAATACGACGCCCTCGCCGCACGCTACGAACGCGTGTCGATCTGCGGACTGTCGATCGGCGCGGCACTTGCCCTTGCGCTCGTGCATCGGCGGCCGCAAGCACAGGCCGTCGCACTGCTGTCACTCACGCTCGCCTATGACGGCTGGGCGATCCCCTGGTATCGCTTCCTGCTGAACCTGGCCTATTACTCGCCGATGCGCTTTCGCTACCGCTATCGCGAATCGACGCCATATGGCCTGCGCAACGAAGCGTTGCGCGCCAAGATCGCCCGCGCGATGCAACGGGACGATCTCAGCGAAGTCGGTCCGTCCACGATCTCGTTGCCGGCGCTTCATCAGGCGAACCGGCTCGCAGCGCACGTGCGCGCGCGCACGCGGTCAATCCGCAACGACTGCCTGATCGTCCACGCAATCGACGACGAGACGTCGAGTCCGCACAACGCGCGCATCGTCGCAGGCTCGATCGGCTCGGCCGTCCTGCGCACAATCTGGCTCGACGACTCGTACCACATGATCACATCCGATAACGAGCGCGAGATCGTCGCGCGTGAAACCGCGCTCTTTCTGCGCGATAGCGAAATGGCGAGCCGCACGGGTCATGCCAGTGGACAGCCGGTAGCATCGAAAGCGTTGACGCGGCGTCTGCGGCAACTGGCGGCGGTCGGAAAGAAGAGCGCGTGAAAGACGGGTAGCACACGTCACACACACCGCCCCGCCCGGGTGGTGACTGCCGCGTCAAAAGAAACATTAGCCCACGATCTCGAACCTCTCGCGCTTCTCGCCCTTGATCCATAATGGCTCACGACCGCGCCCACTCCACGTCGCGCCCGTCTTCGGATCAGCCTTCCATCGGGTCAGCGCGCAGTTATGAAACGTATGTTGCCGATCCGTACGGTGCGCTTTTCCTGAACGGGCGTCTGGTAAGCTGCCGCGAGATACGTCTTCGTGGGCATCCATAATGCATCGAGCATCGATCGCAATCCGAACATTCTTCGCGCTGTGCTTACTCGGGGCAACATTTAATCATCTCGCGGCGATCTTCCAGCACGGGTTGCTTTGGGACTACGGCTATGGAGCCGCAATCTCGCCGGCCAGTAAGGTCTATTGGGATACTCTGGCGTTCCTCGATCCGTTGGGCGCAATGCTTTTATTTCTCAAACCACGAGCCGGTGTGTGGCTAACGGTGCTCATCATCGTAAGCGACGTGCTGCACAATACCTACTACGTGGCAATGCACGATCAGTGGTCAGTTCCGTTCTATCTGGCACAAGCTGGATTCCTTGTTGTTGTGCTATGCCTCGCGCCGGTCGCAATGCGAGGGCTGTCGTCGCGGAGACCAGCGATGAGAAGTGCGGCGTAATCGTCAGCGGTTGCAGCGATAGGCAACTTCGCGAACAGCCATACGAGTTAGCGAACCGCGTGGCCGGGAGCTCTGGCGTGCGCGCTGCGTTCGGCACGGTCTCTTCCGCTTTGATGAGGCCACAGCGTACGTGCGCGCAGCATCCAGATCACCGCGCCGCCATCGCAAGCGTCTGCTGAGAGAAAGAAGGCTCAGACACACATCGAATGGACGTAAAACCAATCCAATGGGCGAGTCAGGGACTTCATATTAACGCTGTGCATAGCATCAATATGAATACTTCGCTCTTGCTTATGCGACAGGACCAAGTTCCAATGTCGCCATAAATTAGCTAGTTGAGACGAAGTATGAGAGGTACAGTATCCCTTACAAAGAACGCCAGCCTGGATTTCAGTTGACGGTGGCCTGACCCGCCGAAGCCGCTGAAGACTTACATGAGGACGCGTGGCCAGCGCGCCGATGACTCGGCCCGCACAGACCCTCCAAAGGCTTGGCGTTGATCGCGGATAAGCACGGCCCACGGTGACCGAGGCGAGCGAACCAAGTATCTAGATCATGCTTCCTTATCGGTATACATACCTATTCATCCTATTACTAAGGGTATGTCCCACGCTTTTTGATGCTCTCCTACGACCCGAAGTTCTTGCTTTATAGGCTGCTATACCTACAATATATCTTCGAGGTGACCTATAAATTTGTTGACGCCGGAAATATGCATGGTTACCGTCGCTTTCCATGACAGCCCACTCGAAAAGAAATTCATGACAGCCGCTCGGTCCGGGATCGGATGATCGCTTCCCGCGGAAGAATCGTCAGTCTCGACGCTTGATACATGACGAAGCAGCCGTAATGGACTGTTTCATTTCGACAGATATATTTCGTTATCCGAATTTTTATTCAATGCTCGATTCGATAACTGGAAAAGTCCGCATTGCCCGGTAACTCGTTCTCGACGAAACCACGCACTACGATCGCCCGCATCGATTGTGTCGGATTTTGCTTTGGTCAGACGCAATTCCAAGTCCTGTTACACGAGGAGTCAACACCGTGAATTTCAGTCAAGCTGTCATCGCCCTCGCAGTCCTGGGCACGCTCTCCAATGCGTCGTACCCGGCGACGCAGGCCGATGCTGACCGGCTAGGCAATGACCTGACTCCGGTCGGCGCGGAAAAGAGCGCCAGCAAGGACAACGCCATTCCTGCCTTCACCGGCCCGAGCAAGCCGACGGGAGACTGGTCATACGGCAAGGTCCGCGAAGACTTCTGGAAGTACAAGGATGAGAAGGCCACGTTCATCATCGACGCCTCGAATGTCGACAAGTACGCGAACAACCTCTCGGCGGGGCAGATCGCCCTGATCAAGCAAGTCAAGGGCTACACGATGCCGGTGTATCCGACTCATCGTGAATGCAGCGTGCCCGATTTCGTCGCGCAGAACACGAAAGACGGAATACTGAAGTCCTCCATTGCGAAGGACGGATGGTCGCTCGAGAACGCCACCCTGCCGGGCGTGCCGTTTCCGGTCCCGACAACCGGCATACAAGTGATGTGGAACTGGATGATGCGGTATCAGGGCGTCGGCGTGGAGTGGCCGGACGGGTACACCTATGTGTCGCCACGCCCCGGCGCGGCGCCCATCATCGTCCGCTGGAACCAGCAGACGTACTACCCGTGGGCGAAGAAGGGGCAGCACACGCCGGAGGACGAGCAAGGCCTGCACACGGGCATTTTCTACGGCTATTCGGAACCGGCGGCGCTTGCAGGACAAGGCATCGTGCAGCGCTACTACTACAAGAAAGATACCGACTCTTTCTACTATTTCACCGGCCAGCGGCGCGTCCGCCGTCTGCCCGCCTACGCCTACGACGCGCCTGCCATCGGGTATGACAATCAGTACCCCTATGATATGAATTACGTCTTTACGGGCAATCCGGATCGTTTCGACTGGAAGCTCGTCGGCAAGAAGGAAATCTACATCCCGTACAACGAGCTTGCGATGCAACGATTCAACAGCAAGCTGAGCGATGCGACACAACCGGATCTCGTGAATCCCGCGTTGAGACGCTATGAATTGCATCGAGTCTGGGAAATCCAGGGCACCGTCAAGGCCGGCTTCCGCCATACGACGCCGACCAAGACACTCTATGTCGACGAGGATAGCTGGCTCGTCGCCATCGGCGATGATTTCGACGCCCAAGGGAAGATCTGGAAGGTCAAGGAAAACTACATCGCTCCCGAATGGGAAATCGGCGCCTGCTCGCTTGCCGGCGCCAGCTACACCGACCTGATCAGCGGCCGCTATATCTTCGATATGACCGTCATCGGCACCGGCAAGGACCTCAAGTTCTACTCTCCCGGCGCGACAGATCCGCGATTCACCAGCAGCTACTACACCGGCGAAAACCTGAGCGCGATCAGCAGTCGATAAGCAGCCCGAACTTCCCACAACCCGGCGACAGAAACGCACGGTACGACGCCACGGAGCGTCGTGCCGTGCTGCGTCACGCGTATCGCCGCTCACGACATCAGCCCAGGAGGCAGACATGGCACGGCTTGCAACAAAGGCATTGCTCTCCGTCGTATGCGGCGCTTGCGCGTCCGACGCGGCCCAAGCATACGAGTTCGATACCGGCATCAAGGATATGCACGCTTCATGGGTAACGAACCTGACGGCCGGCATGGGGATTCGCACCAAGAACCCCAGTTGCTCATTGACGGGCGACCCGACCGCGAACGGTTGCGGCGCGGGCGCGAACACCGCGCAATGGGCCAACGGCGATGACGGCGATCTCAACTATAAAAAGGGCAGGCCATTTACCACCTCGTTCAGCGTGACGAGCGAACTGCTCCTCACGATGCCCGCCGATGGCTGGAAGGCCATGATCCGCGGCACGGCAATGTACGACTTCATGGCCGCCAACACCCAGCGCACCGAGTTGAGCCAGGCGGCGCAGAACCAGGTCGTGCGTGACGCGCAACTGCTCGACCTGTGGGTCCAGAAGGACTTCACGATCGCCGACCAGACCGCACACATTCGAGTCGGCAATCAGGTCATCAACTGGGGCGAGAGCTACTTCGCGCCGGGCGGCATCAACGCGACGAACTCGCTCGACATTCAGAAGCTCCTCGTTCCGGGCACGCAACTGAAGCAGGCCATTCTCCCCGCGCCGATGATCAGTTTCGCCACGGGCCTGCCCGCCGGGTTCTCGACCGAGGCCTACTATCAGGCGTTCTGGAACGGCAACCGCTTTCCTCCGGTCGGCTCGTACTGGTCGGTCACCGACGTTTTTGGGCGCGGCGCTCAGCCATTCTCGCTCAACACGAAGAACTTCAACGTCAGCGGATACGACGCCGCGACCATCGCGGGCGCCGGGGCCAAGAATTCTGCATTCCTAAACGGTGTCAACCAGAATCTCGTCAACGGTATGTACGCGGGGCCGCCTTTCAACTCGCTGGGTTCGCCTTCGAACGTCTATCTTCCGGGCAACAAACCGCAGTTCGGCGTGAAGCTGGGTTACAAGCCGCCGGCCATCGACGCGAGCTTCGCCTTCTACTACATAAACTATACCGACAAGTCGCCGGTGCTGACGTATCTCGCCAACGGCGGTACACGGTGGGACAACCAGACGAACCGGCAGCTCTTTGGTGTTAGCAGTAATTTCTCGCTGGGCGACTGGTCGATCGGAACGGAGCTGTCCTACCGCCCGCGTGATGCCGTCACTTTCTCGGGCTGCTATGCGGCGGGCGGCCCGGCCGACGCGAACACCAACTTCGGCGGTGTCGACTGCAAGGCGTACATGGACGCCAAGAAACTGCAGTTCGACATCAACGCCCAGTTGAGTCTCACGCGGTCCACCTATCCGATTCTGAATCTCATGAAAGCGGATATGGCGCTCTTCACGGCCGAACTGACCTGGATCAAGTACCCCGGCCTCAGCTCCGACTCCCAATACTTTCGCACGGTGAACGGGAAGACCGTCTATCAGTTGGCGGACGCGGGATATCTACCGTGGCTGAACAACAATTCCGGTCTTGGCTATCCGATCGCCGCGGGTAAAGGCACGTCGAATTCCGTCGGCTTGACGGTCGATTTCAACTGGACCTATGACGGCACGCTGGTCCCCGGCTGGCAGGTCACGCCGGGCATCACGTTCTATGACGCGCTCACGGGCTACACGCCGACGCTGCAAGCGAACTACATGCAGGGCGCGAAATCGGTCAACGTCTATGTGCTCTTCAACCATAACCCGACGACGTGGCAAGGCGGCATCAACTTCACGGCATTCTTCGGCGGCAACTCGCTTTCGCAGCCGTATGCCGATCGCAATTTCGTCGGCCTTTTCGCGACTCGCAATTTCTAGGCGTTTCGTGGGCATCCGGACTCCGCGCCCGGATGCACCGCCCAGTCCAAATAAATGAGGACGTCTCATGCTAAACAGGTTGATCGGTCACCTGGAGAACCAGCTTTTTCGCCATCGCTTCGTCGTGTTGCTGGCCCTTGCGCTGCTGACGGCAACCATGGGATGGTTCGCGGTCCAACTTCGGATGGACGCGGGGTTCGAAAAGCAGATTCCCGTGGGGCACGAATACGTCAAGACCTTCCAGCAATATCGCAACGAACTCTTCGGCGCGAACCGTCTGACCGTGGTGGTCAAGGCGCGTCACGGAACGATCTGGACCAAGGCTGCGCTGACGCGCCTTTACAAGGTCACGCAGGCGGTGATCCTGCTGCCCAACGTCGATCGTCTGGGCGTCCAGTCGCTCTGGACGCCCAACTCGTTCGTCAATGAAATCACCGAGGAAGGCTTCCGCAGTCAGCCGATCATCTCCGGCACCCTCACCGACGATACGCTGACTCCTGACGATGTCGCGAACATCCGGCGCTCAACGTCGGATGGCGGCTTTATAGGGTCTCTCGTCTCACGCGACCAGACCGCCGCGATGATCACCGCGGAGATCAATGAAACGGGCGCGGATGGCAAGAAGATCGACTATGTGGCGTACAACCACATGCTCGAAAAGCTGCTGCGCCAGCCCTACGAGGACGGCGACTATGAAATACAGATCATCGGCTTTGCCAAGCAGATCGGCGATATCGCCGACGGCGCGAGTTCGGTGCTGGTGTTCTGCGGAGTGGCGCTCCTTCTGACCGCGCTCGCGGTCTACTGGTATTGCCATTCGGCGCGCTTCACGATTCTTCCTGTCATGTGTTCGCTCACCTCGCTCGTCTGGCAGTTCGGCGCGCTGCGCCTGCTGGGCTACGGACTGGATCCGCTCGGCGTGCTGGTTCCCTTTCTCGTCTTCGCGATCGGCGTATCGCACGGCGTGCAGCAGATCAACTACATGACGCGCGAGCTCGGTCACGGCAAGTCGTCGATGGAGGCGGCCAGGCTCAGCTTTTCGGGCCTGTTCGTTCCCGGCACGCTTGCCCTCCTCACCGCGCTGGTCTCGTTCGTCACGCTGCTGCGCATACCCATTCCGATGATTCGCGAACTCGCGATCACCGCCTCGCTCGGTGTGGGCTTCAAGATCGTCACCAATCTCGTCATGCTGCCGCTCGTCGCGTCGTACTTCACCTTTTCGCGCGATTACGCCGCCAAGGTGTTGAAGAAGCGCGAGCAGCGCGTCGGATGGCTGCGCACCCTGGCGCGCGTGGCGGAGCCGCGCAATGCGGTGATCGTGCTGGTGGCGGTCGGCGCCCTGTTTGCGACGGCGGTCTGGGAAAGCCGCGACCGCGTCGTCGGGACGCTTCAGCCCGGCGCGCCGGAACTGCGGCCCGAGTCGCGCTTCAACCGCGATGCGGTAGCGATCGCGAGCGGCTTCGACGTCGGGCTCGACTGGTTGTCCGTCGCCGTGGAGGCCCCGGCTGACTCGTGCGACAACCCCGCCGTCGGGACCTTCGACGATCAGCTCGCCGATTCCCTCAGACGTGTACCGGGCGTGGTGTCGGTCGCGTCCTACCCGGCGATGCTCCGTCAGTACAACGAAGGTTATAACGAGGGCAATCCGCGCATGAGCGTCGTGCCGATCGACCCGGTGAACTACGCGGGGCTCTCCGCCGAGATCGGGCGCGTGCGCGGCTATCTGAACAAGGATTGCAGCATGACGGCGATCCATGCGTATCTCAGCGACCACAAGGCCACCACCATCAACGCCGTTATCGCGGCCGTCGTGAAGTATCGCGACAGTCATCCGACGCCCGGCATCAAGGTGCGGCTCGCGGCCGGCAATGCCGGCTTGCTGGCGGCAATCGACGACGAAGTCGAGAAAAGCGAGCTGCCCATGATGCTGTATGTCTACGCGGCGATCGTCCTGCTCGTGTTCTTCGCGTATCGCGACCTGCGCGCGGTCATCGCGTGCTGTCTGCCGCTCACGGTGGGAACCTTCATCGGCTACTGGTTCATGAAGAAGTTCGAGATCGGCCTGACCGTGGCGACCTTGCCCGTGATGGTGCTGGCGGTCGGTATCGGCGTGGATTACGCGTTCTATATCTATAACCGGCTGCAGGCTCATCTCGGCGCCGGCGAGGAGATCGTCCGGGCGCTCGAACATTCCATTCTCGAAGTGGGTATGGCGACGATATTCACGGCCATCACGCTCGCCATCGGCGTCGCGACGTGGAGCTTCTCCGCGCTCAAGTTTCAGGCCGACATGGGCAAGCTGCTCGCCTTCATGTTCATCGTCAATCTGGTCATGGCGATGACCGCGTTACCGGCACTCGCTGTCGTGCTGGACAGGCTGTGTCCGCGCCGCAAGCCGGTTCGGCCGCCCAGCGTATTCAGTCATTGACAGGAGGCGAACGTGAAGAGATTCCCTTTCGGCAAGAGGTTCGCGGCGTGCTGTATTGCGTCGGCTTTTCCGGCGCTCGCGACAGTGGCCGCAGCAACCGCCGGCACGGACCAGGGCGGCCCTGAACTGCGCGTCCAGCCCGCCGAGCAACTGATGACCGCGACGCGAACGCAGATCCTCGCGGCCACGCGGGCCGGCAAGCGCATCGTCGCGGTGGGTGATTTCGGCGTGGTGCTGCTGTCCGACGACGATGGCGCCACGTTTCGGCAGGCGCGCTCGGTACGCGCGCGCTCGACGCTCACGTCGGTCACGTTCGTCGACGACCGTACCGGCTGGGCCGTGGGTCACTGGGGCACCATCCTGAAGACGGTCGACGGCGGAGAAACCTGGGCGCTCGAGCGCTCCGATGTCGCGAGCGACCGGCCGCTCTTCTCCGTGTACTTCAGGAATGCGCGCGAAGGATTCGCCGTGGGCCTCTGGTCGTTGCTGCTGCACACCATCGACGGGGGCAACACCTGGACCGAGATCAAGGTTCCGCCTCCTCCGGAATCGAAGAAGGCCGACACGAACCTGTATCACATCTTCGCTAACGCGCGAGGCACGCTCTTCATCGCGGCTGAACAGGGGCGCGTCCTGCGCTCCGCCGATGGCGGCGCATCGTGGCACTACCTGAACACCGGCTACACGGGATCGTTCTGGACCGGCGCGGTCACCAGGGACGGCACGGCGATCGTCGCGGGTTTGCGCGGCACGGTCTACCGGAGCACGGATGACGGCGAGCATTGGCAGCGCGCGGCGACATCGCTGCAAGGTTCGATCACCGATATCGAGCAGCTCGAAAACGGCGACATTGTCGCCGCTGGTCTCGATGGAGATGAATACACGAGCCACGACGGCGGCGTGTCATTCCAGGGCGTGCAACGCGCCGATCGCGCCGCACTGACCGCCGTGGCGGCTGCATCGGGTTCGAAACCCGTCTGGTTTTCCAAGAATGGACCTGTCAGATAGACTTGTCGGGGGGGGGG
>NZ_JAQQDB010000038.1:0-73588 GCF_046030135.1 Caballeronia jiangsuensis | reverse complement strand
GTCGCAATACTGCGCGAGGTCGGCAACAGGCCGGGCGTCAGGCCCGTCTGGACGACTGCTTCGATGACCTTCAATCGATCGACTTCACGCATGATCATGGTGATCGTCTCGATCGCGCTTCTGGCCGGCCTCCACAGATCGCGAAAACCGGTCCAGCTTGCGCTCAAAAATCCCCGAGGAACGACATAATGAAATGGCCAGCCCGATTCCAGCGATGATCCTGCGATGAGAGATTCGATCCAACGTAGAGGGAGGGTGACATTGACGAGGGCGAACTGATCGGCATCGATCTGGGCAAGCTTGTGTTTCATGCTCACGGGCTACATGCGAAGGGCCATGCGATCTTTCGCAAGAACCTTTCGCGTCAGCAGTTGCTTTCCTTCTTCAGCAATCTCAGAGCCGTTACTGTCGTTATGGAGGCTTGTGTTGGTTCGCGCTGGCTAGCACGCAAGCTGAACGCGTTGGGGCCTGTGACCAAACTGATTTCGCCGCAATACGTGCGGCCGTTCGTGAAGAGCAACAAGAATGACTACATCGATACTGAAGCGATCTGTGAAGCGGCGTCCCGACCAACAATGCGCTTCGTCGAGCCTCGACAGAAGCCCAGCAACTTCTAGCCGCGTTACATCGAACGCGTGAGGGTTTGGTGACTGAACGTACGGCCGCCATCAATCGAATTCACGGTATCTTGCTCGCATTTGGTATCGTGGGGCCAATGGCCATAGCAATCTTGCGCCGTTTGCCTGATGTCATCGCGATCCATGATCTTCCGCTTAGGCTTCTCCAAATTATTCAACGACTGCACGAACACTATAGATATCTCGACGCTTACAAGCCTGAAGCATCGCATGACAAATGAACGCGAATCGTTCGGGGCCGTCAGCGCGAACGTCTTCCTGATAACACTACGCCTTGCCGGGTGGCGTCGACGCGCTCGACTGTAAAGGAGGGAACCACACTTCGATCGTGCCCGGACGGCCTTCGAGCCGCCTGGACAAGGGCACGACCGTCCATGCGGGCGCTGCGCCCTTCGGGACCAGCAGGTCGGCGCAGGCTTTCGAGGCGGCATCGTGATAGATCACCGTTGGGACGCCGTAGGGCTGTGGCGCGGTCCGGCCGTTGCGCCTGGCCGTGTCCCAGACATCTTCGATTGGCGGAACGGATGCGCCCAGCGCGCGCCACGGATCGCGCAACGAACGGACGCGGTCGCGCATCTCGGGACCGTAGATCTGGATGTAGATGGAGCGGCCGGCGCAGGCGTTCGCCACATTCTTATCCCCCGGCGGTGCCGACGCGGACTGACCCGGTGCCGAAGCACTTTGCGCGGACGACGCAGCAGGCGGCGCCGGTACCTGTGGCCCCGATGCCGCCCCTGCCTCCACCGCCGACGAAGCAGAGGAAGCCGACGAAGCCGACAGATCGGCGGGAAGAGGTGGTGCCGTCGAATGCGGCCCGGTCGACACGGATGTACTCCATATCGCGTGGTTCGGGCAATTGATGGTCTTGCGACTGGTGTCGCCATAGCTGCGAATCCAGTATTGCGGCTCGCACAGATCGCGCGGCTTCGCTTGCAAGCAATCCGGAGCCGCATCGTCGACGAGCGCAACGCACGACGGATGAGGTTGTTTCAGACTCGAGCACGCCTCCTTGGTTTTGCTCACCATCGTCTCGATCAGATGCGAATTTCTGAACGCTTGCGAATTCTGTTCCGTGCATTCGATCTCGCCTATACGCCAGAGCGCGGACGCCATTTCGCCGATGCGCGCATCGTCCGAGACGCTGTGCGCGGAACTCGATATCGGCATCTTGCCGAAGATGTCGGTGAGTTCTTTCATCGATGCAGGCTGGATGTGCGAACTGCTGTCTCTCGCCTGAAGCTCGGCTTTGACCGCCTGCCACGTACTGAACCCGAACGTCGCGATCGCGCCGATGCTGAACGATGCCGTGACCGCGCCCGCCGCAGCAATCGGTGCGGGAAGACGCCTGTTCTGCGCGGGCGGATCTTTCGCGCCCGTGACCGGATCCACCGCATGTTCCGTGACGAAATGCGCTTCGGCGAAGGGTTCGAGTTGGTCAAGAACGTCGCTCGTCAAATGTTGCCCGAGCGCCTGACCGAGCCGGAAGTAGCTTTCCCACTGAGCTTCGCTGAAAAACTGGTCGGTCGTCGGCTCCTGCGGGAACTGCGGGTTGTCCGCCTTGAAGCTCATTAGATCGACGGGCATGTCGGCGTAGATGTTCGGCTTCACGACGATCATGTAGCCCGTTTTCATCGAATTCGCGTAGACGATCCTCGCGAGCGCGAGACAGGCCGTACTGTCGTCCGAGGCCAGTTCGTCGAGCGAGCCGAACCCGCAGAGCTTTTGCTCGCCGTCCGCTTTGGGCCGCAGAAAGGTCACTTCCGCATGCAGGTCGATGCGCGCTTTCCGCACGAGATTTTCGAGGTCGCGAAAGCCGTAGCGCGGGTCCGAGCCGCAGTCGGCCACCACGACGAGGCTGCATTGCTCGCGTAACAGGGCGTAAGCGCCGGTGTTCTCGAAATGTCCGCCGTCGCTCAGATACCAGTATCGCCGGTCGTCGC
Organism: Caballeronia jiangsuensis; assembly: GCF_046030135.1. Taxonomy (NCBI): domain Bacteria; kingdom Pseudomonadati; phylum Pseudomonadota; class Betaproteobacteria; order Burkholderiales; family Burkholderiaceae; genus Caballeronia; species Caballeronia jiangsuensis. Next base: position 71,010 of record NZ_JAQQDB010000038.1, on the reverse strand, counting down.
CGCTGAACCGGCCGACCAGTTCGCTCACCAGTTGACCGTACTTGCCAGTGCGCGCTCCGTGCCACCGCGCAAGCCTCCCGGAACCCTCCGCTCGTCCGATCGCCTGACTGTCCCACCAGTAGCCGAGGCGCAGGCCCGCTATTGTCGAAAGCGCCGCGATGCCAGGGCGTGTCTGGCCGCCGAGTCCGGGCGACACCGCCGCGCCCGAAATGGCCATCCACGAGCCGAGACTCGGCGCACCCGTAGGGTCGACCTTGATCCAGCCGCGCGACCCGACCCGACTCATGCCGTTGGGACCGACCGTCATCAGCAGCCCCTTGCGGTCCTGATTGAACAGGCCGCCTCGCGGGTCGCGCGTCTGGTTGATGCAGACGTTCAGGATGTGTATCGGGCCGCCGGCTTCATGAGGCTCATAGCGGTCGATGCTCACATCGTCGAACGGATGCACGTTGTCGATGCGCAGCATCGGTTCGTTCAGATTGGGGGCGAGTGGAGCGCCGGTCTCGCATTCGCCGGTCTTTTGACGGAAGCGCTCGGGGTTCGCTGCGCCGAGATAGCTTCTCACCAGCCGCGCGCGATAGAACGAGTAGAGCGAGGATCGATTGAGCGCATCGAGGTTCCGGAACGACACCAGCGCCACGACGAGCGGCGCCGTCACCATGAACGCAAGCCAGAGGACTGCGAGACCGAAGTCCATCCTCGTAAGAGGGTGGCCGAACAGCGCGCCCGTTACCGTACGATGCAGCAGACTGACCCAGAAGGCGACGATCAGCGCGAGAATCGCGATGCCCGCCAGGTTGACCAGAGCGAGCAGCCTGCGACGCGAAAGCGGCGCGAGATTCTGAGGCAGGTCGGAGATCCTGGGCAGAAGCACGCGCAGGACGATGATCGCGATCATGATGCCGCCGCCGATCACGCCCGAGTTGGCGTCTTTTCGGTTGGCGAACCACCATGCGAGACCGTCGATGATGCCGAGCAGAACGATAAGCAGAATGATGCGCAGAACGAAGGCGAGGCCGCTCGTCAATCGGTTGCGAAGCGCATCCGGCGCTTTGGGCGTGCGATATCGCATGATGCCGGCAAGACAGACGCCGAACACGGTCGCACTCAGAAAAGCCTGCATCGCAACGACCCATCCCACGGACAGTTCGAGCCTTCCCAGCGTGACCGTGCTGCCGTCCGGAGCGGAGCTGCTCAGGTGGCCGAAGTGGCGGATGAGGGTCATGGCCACCACGCTGCACAACGCGATCAGCCAGTGTTGAACATCGACGCGGCCGCCTTCCGTCTCGGGCGCAGTCCAGTAGGCGACGGCGAGCACGCATCCGATCCATACAGGTATCGGCAGCAGAATCCAGATGGTGGGCCAGAGCGAGAGCACGCCGAGCGTGCCGGTTCCAATCCAGCCCGGCGCTATGCAGTCTCCTCGCCAGAAAATGCAGTCCGCCCACGCCCATACCGCGAGGTCCAGCCCAACCAGTAAGCCGCCGATCAACATGCTCAGAACGGCTAGTTCGAAGTGAACGCCGATCAGGCCGCGTACGAAGTTCGCGGATGCGAACAGCAGGTCCTTCGTGCCGTTGGGAATGAGATAGCGGCCGTTGGCGCGGAGCCAGGCGGCGAAACGCCGGGCGTCGGCATCGGCGATGGCTTCTTCGATTTCGCGTGCTGTCCGGGGGGTGACGCTCTGCCCAGAGGTCTCGTCGCGGTTGACCGCGTTGTTGTACAGCTTGCCGATGGTCGCGCCGATATATCCGCCGCCGGAAACAGTGGACATCACATCGAACCGGCTCAGAACGCCATTGCGCGCGAGGGTCTTGAGCAGGCCGGCGCAAAATGTCGCGCTGCGAATTCCGCCTCCGGACAACGCAATGCCCGATAGTTCGATGGAACCTTCCGCGCTGGACGCGCCGATGTGCGCGCGGCGCTTGCGCGCCATTTTGGCTATTTCGGACTCCGCTTCCATTCGATCGTCCTCACGCTTCATTGCGCGCCTCCGCTGCTGGATGCCGGGTCTTGCGTCTTGGGGGTATCGGCTGCTTCCTGTGCGGGTGACGCGGCCGTGGCGGGACCGGCTTGTTGCTGTGCCGATGGCGAGTTCGTCGTGTCGTCGCCCGGCTTGCGCTTGTCGTCGTCCGCCTTGCCCTTGCCGTCGCCAGGCTTGGACTCGTTCGGCTTCCGTACTGGCGGGGTGTTCTTTGCCGTCTCGGCGGGCTTCTGCGATTGCGCATCGGGCACTTGCTTCTCCGGCACCTTGAAGCCGAGATAGACGCCGCTCGATATGCCCATCAGGGTAAGCAACGTCGTGCCGAATTCGGGCAGTTCGAGACGCTGCCACGTACTGATGATGTATACCATGCCCAGCGTCACCGTCCAGATGAGGATCTGCCAGCGTCCGATTGTCGGACCGCTTGCATCGGTGACGAGATCGGCGATGAATCCGTTCGACCTGATCGGTTCGATCAGCGCGTCGTACTTGTCCCACAGGTCTTTGTAGGTGTCGGCGACGGCTGAATCGAAACCGCGGATCGGGGCGTCGGCGATCCGCGTGTCGGGCTTTATGTCTTGCAGCTCGGGGCGACGTGACTGATCGCGCTGCTCGCGGCTGCGCATCATGGCGCGAACGCCATTGCGGAGAAAGCGCGACAGAGGCTTCCGCTCATCCGGAAAGACAATGTCGTGCAACAGCTCGACATGCCAGCGCGAGGTCAGGCCCAGCGCGTTCACGGCCTTCTCGATGTTGACCGTCTCGTTCTTGGACTTGTCGATCGCGATAGACGTGAGCGCAGTTCCCGCCGAAATGCCCATCAACATGAGCGATTCAGCGTTGAGCGTATCGGTCTGACCGACGAGCGCGTACATGAAGCAGAAGGCCCAGAAGGTCAGCATGAACCAGAACGCCATCTGACATCGTCCCAGACTGAACGGCAGTTTTTCGATGCGCATCTGCGGAATGCCACTGTCGCGCCCGAGCCCCATGTGCAGCACGACGATCGTGCAGGCGACGACGAGCAGCACCAGCAACAACACGATGATCATCAGGATTCCGTTGAAGACATGCAGTTTGATGGTCAGCACTGTTACCGTCTTCGTCTTGTTGCCGGATGCATTGACCGGGGTACTAGCGGTCTCGTCCGCGGTGGACGCCCCCAATGCTGCGGATGCTGCGGACGCCGCGCTCTCGCCTGCGGCATGCGTAGCGGGTATCGACGGAGGTGCGCTATTTTCCTTGTTCTTGTCCTTGGGTTTGAACTGGATCAAGAGCGGCTTACTGGCGGACCTGACGACAATGTTCACCTCTTTCGTCGGCGATAGCGGACTGCCCAGAATCGCTGCCCAGGTGCGGCGATTGCTTTGATCGGCGTCCGCAGCATCGCGCGACAGCGTGAACAGCAGTACGCGGTCGCTCGGACCGGCCGTGCACTGGACGAGTCCAGACTTGTTCTCGACGAAGAGATCGATGTCATCGCACGAGACAGCGGCCGTGCCGTTCATCTCGACCTGAATGGACTGGTCGAGGGCGGTCGATTCGCTTCTGGCGGGGACGAGAATGGTTGCGGTCGTAGGAGCGTCGGCTGATTCGGCGGACAGCGCGGGAAGCAGCGATAAGCAAACGACGAGCAGACGAACAGCCCGTGAAAAAGGGATGCTGGCCATGACGCCTCCTTCGACTCGGTCGTTAGTCGGAAAGCAGGTGAGGGCACACAACGCCGGACGCTGCGCGTGAGCGAGGAGACACACGGTCCGCTGCGCCCCGGCATGCAGATCGCCTGCGCGCAGGGTGTAGATGGCACGTCTTGCCGGATCGGCGTCTGTCTTCAGTTGTCCGCTGCGTCCGGCCAGCACAGTCGGCGTGAGCGGATTCCTGTGGTGATCCTACTGGCGACAATCACGTCTCCTCCCGAATCGTTATTTACGTGATATCTGGAAGTTGTACTTATCTCGATCTCAGCTTGTAGCCTGAGCTAATTCTAGATTCCCGAATCGAATATGAAAGACGCATATGTCGCCGTTATCCGCCACGCATACGGCGCGAAACGACTAGCGACCAAGGCGCATCGGAATTGTTTCCGCGACGAGTCGTGGTGTGTGAGATGGAGGACGTGACGCGTTTAGGGTTTCGCGGCGCGGAAGGATGGCTGTCAGATTTTTTTATGCCAACCGTACGAGAGCGCTCACTTCTCTGCCTTGTGCCTTCTTCGCTTGGTCTGATCTCGAGATCGCGGATCGTCTCGCGGTTTTCTCATCGCGTCATTATCACAGCGCCGCACTGGCATAGCCGCCGCGTCAATTCTTAACAATGCCCGGTCGAGAGCCGGGCGTGTTGCAGTGCGGAACGTAGAGGCAGGGCCGTATCATGTGCGGAATCTAGGAGAAGGCTCTTGAACAGTAAGGCGTCCACACTCAATTCCTCGGTGAACTGTTCAAGAATTGGCTTCTTCCGCTCGTTGAAGACTGGCGTGTTCGCGCTCCACGGCAAAAGGCGCAATCTGTACGCCATAATTTGACATAAATCTATTATTTCATATGGAGTGCTTGGTATCGAGATGCGACCGAATCTGGAACCGACTTTGGAAGACATTGAGCTTCCATCGCGCGGTTCGCTCCTGCATTCGGCGCGATATCGGCTGATTTTTAAGCGTTCTTGGCGGTCGCAGGCGCTGAGAGTGTCCCGATTTAGGAAGCTTCTTGCGCCGGCCAATCGGCACCTCCTGGATAGGCAATGCCGATATCGAACCGGTCAAGGAAGGCCGGAAGAGATGGATGATCGATCAGGGGGACTGAGGTGCCGTGTCTAATGAGACTTACACAGGGCGACTGATATCGCATTTGCGAAGCGTGAGCGAAAGTAGATGCTGTCCACGAATGCTTCGTCGTCGAGGAGGGCGGCACTCCATCTATTCGGAGCGAAATAGTTCGGTGTTGAGAACCTGCATGTCGAATCCCGACTACCACCGAGGTTCGGTGAGATCCTCAAGGCGCAGAGGGCGGGCGTTCTCCATTTCCAGTACGGCGACACAGCGATCCGTGATGGCTTTCTCATCAATGACGTGCGGCGTTTCTGCCTCGACACCTCGGAAACGCCCACGCATCAAAGTTTCGGCCATACACGCCTCGAAGGACGAGGCCGCATAGAGAACGTCGTACGAATGCACGAACAGTTGCGAGAGCCTTTATTGGGGTGGGAGCCTGTCGTTCCAGGCCTGACAGGATTTTAAAAGCGCGTTCCTGCACCTATCCCGACGATTCAGCAAAAGAACCACGAGCTTATACATGAGTGACTTTCAACACGACTTTGCCAACATTCCTGCGATCTTCCAACCACGCATGCGCGTTACCGGCGTCCTGAAACGGGAACGTGCGGTCGACATGGGGACGAATCCAACCCTCGTCGACGCCGTCAAGCAGTGATTTCATCCAGATCTGCAGCTTTGGGAATTCGTCCCAGAGATGACCGAGATTGACTCCGAACACGCCACGATTTTGGCTCATCAGTCCGAGCGGATGGAAGCATCGGGTTGCGGCGGCGAGCGCGATCAGGCGCAGCAGGCCAGGCAATTGCGATGCCGCAGCGCTGGAAATGCCGAAGATGCCGAGGCGACCTGTCGGGCGCAGCGCGGAATAGCTCTTCGCGCAATGCGCGCCACCGAGAGGATCGATGATCAGTTCGACGCCGGCGCCGGAAGTCAGCCGCATCAGTTCCGCTTTCCAGTCTCCGCGCGTGTAATCGATCGCGTGATGAAGGCCGCGTTCGAGCAGGAACGCGTGCTTGCCGGGACTTGCCGTGCCGTAGATTGCCGCGCCCAGGTGACGGGCGATGTCGATCGCCGCCAACCCGACGCCGCCGCCCGCGTTATGAATCAGCACGGAATCGCCGGGAGTCAGCGCGCCCATCACCACCAGCAACTGCCACGCAGTGAGGTACTGCACGGGCAGCGCGACGGCGTGCGCGTGATCGAGCGCGGCCGGCTTCGCAAATACGTGCGACGCAGGAACCGTCACGGTGTCGGCGTATCCGCCGAAGCGGACGAGCGCGAACACGTCGCGACCGAGCCATTGCTCGTCGACGCCACTACCGGTCTGATCGACCGTCCCCGATATTTCGTAGCCGACGACCATCGGCGGGCGCGGCGAATCAGGGTACAAGCCGCGCCGCGCGAGGATATCGGCGAAGTTGATGCCGCAAGCCTCGACGCGCACGCGCACCTCGCCGGCCTTCGCAACGGGGTCCTTCGCTTCACGCATTTCGAGCCTTTCAGGTCCGCCATGACCGGTGATCCACATCTGTTTCATGAGTCGTTATTCCTAAGGCGTTTCATTAACGTTGCGAGGGCGAGAAGTGCAGATAACGCGGACGCCTACCGCAATCGAGCTTTGTTGTCTATCTTGGAGACCAGGCTGCATCGAATGTAATGGATGTTCGATGCGACGTCGCCGCTGACGGAGCCGGTCAAATGGATGAGCGCGCCGCTTTTGCCTGGTGGAAGATCTTCGCGCTGCCCGAAAGATTCGCTCGCGGCACGGAAGACGCTTATCTGCTCCAATATGGAAAACGCTTCTACCCTCACAGGCGCGCCGCACTCGTGCTAGGACTGGCGACATGGATCTTGTTCTCCGGGTGGGATTTCTATTTTGCCCGTAGCAACCCGGCTTTCAATTCGGTATTGAAGCCGCTGCTGGCGTTGCGCGGAACGGGCATCGTCGTTTTGCTGATCAGTGTCGTCATCATCAGCTCTAGATTGTTCGAGCGAGAGTGGTTCGCGACGTGGTCCATTGCGCTCGTCATCCTAGCTATCTACGCGGTCAATCTCGCGATGATTTGGGTCCTGCCTCTGCCGTATGCGATGAACTACTACTTCGTCGGGCTGAGTCTGATTCTGATGTTTCTGTTCGGACTGACGCGGATGCGCGCGCGGCCTTCGATCGTTGTGGCTGCCATCGGTGCCACGGAAAGTATCCTGACGCTTTATTTCAAGCCTCACATCAGCGTCGAAGAGGGAATGCTCATATCAATGACGGGTTATTACTTCTGGGTTCCGTCCGCCTATCTCATCTCATTCATCGGGATCGGCAGCGTGGTTGCGATCGAGCTCGAACGAACGTCGCGCACCGATTTCAGAAGACAGCGGCAACTTGAAATCGCGCGGATGCAGGAAGAGAAAAGCAATGCCGAGCTCAAATCGCTGAACTCCGCGCTGGCCGAATCGAAACGCGATCTGGAGAACCGGACCGACGCGCTCGTCAGAAGCGTCGAGGACCGCAGAAAGCTGGCCGAAACGAGTAACAAGGAGAAGTCGTATTTCATCGCCGCCGCCATACACGATGTCCGTCAGCCGGCCACAGCCATGCTCACGCTGGTCCAGCCGATTTACGCTGCCATCGACAAGGGCAATCTCGCGCTGGCGCGCGACTGGGCCGCGAAGCTGCAGGAAGCCGGCGAGATCATGAACAAGTCGTTCAATGACGTGCTCGATCTTTCCAGGATCGAATCGGGACTGACGAATCCGGATTACGAGAACATCGACCTCGACGCGTTGCTCGAGGACGTGATCGCGTCGATGAGCGGCACGGCAGCGGCATGCGGCGTCGCGATTCACTACAAGGCGAGCCGGCGCGGCCGCCTTCTCGTTCGAAGCGACTCTTCCTTCCTTCGACGGATCCTTCTCAACCTGATCTCGAACGGCATTAAGTACTCGGATGTGCGTCGGGCACCGCGCGCAACGGTGATCGTTGGCGTGATCGGGCTGGAGAGACTTGCACGAGTCGATGTGGTCGATAATGGCATCGGCGTCGATGAGGCGCACTGGGACGATATCTTCAAGCCGTTCTTCCAGCTCGGCAATCCGTCGCGCGACATGAGTCGCGGCGCGGGCATCGGCTTGTCACTTGTGAACGCGATGATCGGCAGGCTGCGTGAGCATCGACTGGAGTTCCGATCGAGAAGGGGAAGCGGAAGCCGGTTTTCCGTGCAGCTTCCCATCGCCGGTGATGGCGGCGCGCGCTGGGCTGCGACCGCCTTCGGCGCGGACGTTTCCGTCGCCGAGCTCGCGGGACGCTATGCCCTCGTTCTAGAGGAGCGCGCCCTGATCCGCGAGTCGATCGTCGAGTGCTTGCGATCTTTTGGCCTCATTGTCGACGAAGCGGACTCGTTCGCCGATTTCATCGACCTGCTGCGCAAACTTGAAATGACGCCGGACGTCATCATCGCGGATCACGCGTTCGACAGCACGGTCAACGCCGCTGATATTCTCGCGGGTGCGCGTGCGTACCTCGAGGACGAAGTGCCGGTGCTCTTTCTGGCGGACGATCCGTCGACGCTTGGCATCGCGGACGCGCGGGCCGTTGGCATACTGCCCAAGCCCTTTTTGCCCGCGGATATCGTGCGAGCTCTCAATGCTCTGCTTGTGGCCCGTCCGGCGCCCGAGGCGCTGGAACAACGATGTTCCGCCGGGACACCTCCAGAATGAGTTCCGTGCGCCGCGCCACGCCGAACACGCGGAAAAGCGCCGGGTTATAGTCCTTCCTGATCGTCTCCTCGGATACGCCCATTCTTCGCGCGATGGTCTTGTTCGGCAGACCTTGGCACAGGTAATAGAGGACTTCGAGCCGCCGCCCGCGAATGCCGAGCGAATCGACGTCGCCGCCCTGCACGTTCACATTCGATGCGGGCGAATGGCCGCCTTTCCCGAGCGCCGAAGCGGGCAGGAAGACGCCGCCCATGAAAACCGTTTCCAGGGCACGCTCGAACAGGTTAGTGGCGTCCATCTCCTTGGTGATATAGCCCGCGGCGCCCGCGTCGATGCAGGCGAGAACTAGCTCGCGGTCGCGATACGAGGAAAGCATGATCGCGCGCGTGTCGATATCGAGCTCGCGCATTTTCCGCAGCACGTCGAGACCGTTCGCTGCGCCGCGAAGGTCGTAGTCCAGAAAGGCAATGTCGAACGACACATTCTGGATCGCGGAAATTGCGCTTTCGTACGACGATGCCTCGTGAATCTGCGCGCGCGGCGCCGCCATCTGGATTAACGCTCTGATGCCCGCGCGCTGCACGCCTTCATCTTCGAGAAGCAGCACTTTCAAAAGGTCCTGATTGTTCATGGCACCTGCCAGGTCCGCTGTTAGACGAACGTTCACTCGCTTGAAGCGTATCGCATGGATGCGAGCCGGTGTATCCGACAAATGTCGCATCGGCGTTCCGACAAAGATCGTGCTTGCGCTACGACACCTGCGGGATTTCGACGTCGCCTCGCGATGACCAGAATGAGTTCATCGACAGCGCGGTTGTCGATATTAACCGGAGATGAGAAATGAATGCTCGTATGTTTTGCGTCACGTTTTCTAGGAAGCTTATGGCAGCTTGCGCGCTCGGTGTCGCGATTGCTTCGACACATGCTTACGGCATGGAGGATAAGCGTGTACGGGTGGTAAACCAAACCGGTCAGCCCATCGTGGCCGTTTTTGCGTCTCACGATTATGATCAGGATATCGGGTGGAACCTGCTGAATATGAGCGAGCTTTGGTCAGGATACTTTGTAAGGATCAATCCAGACGACGGAGATCCTGGCTGTAACTACGACTTTCTGGCCCTGCTGAAGAACAGTGGGTTATTGAAACAGAGAGTCAATGCGTGCATGTCCTCCGAGATTGTTTTTCTTCAATAGAAACCATGTCGAATCTGCATTCGACTAGTCGCAGGGCAGGAGGCCGGGCCTCCTGCCCTTCGCTGACAACATGGATCTTATGCTTACGGGAGTGCAACGGAGGAGCCAAATGAACACGCCTGAAATGTCACTGCGGTGGGTCGTCGAGAAATGGCTCGCGCCATCACCTGTATCACCAGTCCGCGTCACGCAATTCACCCGCGGGCGCGAAACGGGGAATCGCTATGTTCATATCGAACTGGTTCGGCGAGATGGTCCGATTGGCATTTTCTTCTTCCGGCACGACGACGGTGAGTGGTATGTCTTCCCGCCGGAAAGGATTCGTCAAAGTATTGCAGGCTGCTAATCGCCCACGCCGGCGGATCCCGCCAGCAACGAGGCCGGGCCTCCATTCTTTGACTCTTGCGCGTCGGCAGATGTTTAAGTGCATCCGGCCCTGATAGTCACGGCGTGGAGATCTTCGATATGAGCCTCGCGATAGTCATCGTCCGGCGTGCCGTACCCTACGTCACGTTGCAGCCAGCACCGACGCTGCGCAGGTTGTGAGGCGAGCCGCAAGCGAGGCGCCGCCGGCGTGTCAGAAAGCCAAGTTTGACAAGACCTTAGTAAAACTAATGGTCCAGAGACAAATTACTTTTATGGCTAATGCAGTCGCACTCTGCAATTGAAAAGTGTTTTGAAGGTCAACGCGGTTGACCAGGAAGATCTCTCGGAATCTGCTCACGCCTGCGCGCGAGCCGAGCCATCTTGCGACTTGTGCCGTACTCTGCTTCGACAGCGGTGACAACGCCAGTCATTGCGCCGGTCAGATCCACGCGCGCATAGCCTTCGACGAGACAGGTCCAATAGCGTTGGCCGCGGCACCAGAGCTTCACGCCGTTACGAACGTTGCGCTCGCTAAGTCCAAGCAACGCCGCTCGGGAAATGTCGTTGCAGCGTGGTAACTGCGCGCGCGGCTGCGCCAGAAGACGTTCGCGGAGGCTTCGGTGGCTGCTTGATTTCCCGCACGACGTCCACTGACGGGACGTTAAGCGTGAAGCAACCTTTTTGCCGTTCGCGCCTTGGTTCAACTGCGCTTTGAGCGCAGCAAGTTGTTCGAATCCCGAGAGCAATCCCCGTTCGCCGGGAGACGCTATGGTACAGACGATCGTTGAAGAAATCGTCAAATCCATCGCGTGCGATTTCAACACCTCTCCGGAAGCTGTTCTGAAGATCTATGAAGCGAGGTGGGCCGAATTCAGCGAGCGTGCAGCGTCTTCGACTACTTGACCGTCCTCGTAGTCAAGCGATTACGGACGATCAGAAATCGGACTTCGATGATCGCAAGCCCGATGATGCGGCCGACGCACGACTAAATCAGGCGCCAAACCAACCGCCAAAAGATGACAGGGAGTTGTGCGGTCGCCCCCAGTGCGCCGAAGAGGTACCCGCGTCTGTCAGCTTTGCACGACGGTGACTCTGCTTCCCGAAAAGCACCCGAAGCGTCCGTGCCAGCGCGTAAAGACAGCACATGCGGCTTACGCGGACAGACCCTCCTGACTAGATGATTGCTGAAGCCACCGACGACCCGCTGCCAATCAACGTCGCGCTGCGGGCGATCGTGCGGGAGTTGCAGCGCTGGAAGCGCAACAGCGCAAGAAATCGCACGGACGCGCCTTTTTTGGGGCATCAATCTGTGCGGAACATTCATTTTCCCCGGGGATCGCGAGCAGACTCGCTTTCCCACTCCGATCCGGGCTTGCGACGCTCCTACGCCTGCCGCGCATTCCTTCTAGACAGACAGCAAGTCGCTGACCTTCGGTGATATGAATTTGGGGGAGAAGGCAAAGCCCCGTCAGCGCTAGAACTCCCTAACCCGCAAAAATGCAAGGAAATCAAGGACACCCTTATCCGGGTGCGCACGGCGTGCTGACCGCGCGCGCGATGGCCGGTTGGCGGAACGCGATGGGTGATACAAAGCCGGTTTCCCGCGTGTCGTTCGCGCGCTATGCAGCGGTCGTCGAATTGGCCGTCGATGGCGCCATCACGCGCCACCTGACGTCGGCGTGCAGTACTTCGGGCAGTACGGCGGCGGCGCGCGCGATCGCGCGTTGACGGAAAATCTGCTGTGTCGATTTTGAAGACGGCGTGATTCGCGCAGGATATGGTCAGCAAACCGATTAACGATCGATGGCCATGCCTCGGAAAGTCTTTCGCGCATCATTCGTGAACTTCTTGCTATCTTTGCCCTCTTTACACACGAAGTGGTCATCGCCGTCATCACTCAGAAGATAGAGTTGCCCCTTGCCGGCGATCTCGAAGATGCCTTCCGCATGAAAGTCGGGCGGCTCGATATCTTTCAAGTGCACGGGCCGCGCCTTGCGGGAACCGTTCCACTTGTAAATCGCAAATCGTGGTGAATCGGACGTGCTCTTTCCGTACGGACCCGCGACGATGAGATATTCGTTGCCGATGCGCTCGATACTGCGCACGCCGCGGCCGCCGAGATCGAGGCGAATTAGCTCGCCGAATGCGGGCGTGGCGCCTTTCTCGACAGTCGCCATTGGGTTCTCGAGTTCGAGAATGAGCGCTTCGTTCTTGTCGGTTAGCGGGCCTCTGAAACCGATGAACAATCCGCCATTGTCGGTAGCAGCGAGTCCTTCGATATTCAAGCCATCTCGCGTTTCGGCGGCGTGATAGGTAGCGTCCGCCAGTACTTTGAAGCGATCATCCGCTTTGAGCGCATTCAGCAATCCAGTGTATGGTTTCGCATCGATCGGCAGGGGCTTCGGCACATTGCCCGATGTATCGATGCTCGTTGCGAACAGGCGTTGCCGCGCAGGCCGAGGCTCGTTCTGATCGTTGGCGGCGTGTGATGCGATCCAATAGATCCGATTGCCAATCCTCGCGGCGCCTTCGAGATCGGACTCTTTCTGTTTGCCATCATCGCCGGCAAGGTACTTGCCGAGATTGACTTCGCCCTTGTACGCGGGATCGCCATAGCTATAAACGACGAGCGAATTGATGTCGTCATCGGCGACGACGAAGTAGCCCGATCCCAAATCGATACCCGCCGACGCATTGCAGATTCCCCGATATGTCGTGACAGGCTCCGCCAGAACTTGATTTGCAAGCGCGCCGAATGACCACGCCGTTAAAGCGATGAGCAATCGAAAGAAGCGAGGCAAACTCGCTCGCGACAACGTTGCTTCCCGGTTGTTCATGTCGATGGCCTGATTTTTCGTCGTTGATCGCGGTGAGCGGCGGATTGTCCACTCCGCGGAAGTCAGCGTTTCTGCCTGAAACTCGATGCGAACCGCTAAGCCAAGCGTAGACCATGAAACCGAATCGTCAAATGCTTAAAAGGCCGCAGGACGGACTCGCCATGCGGTCATCACCTAATTTGAGTGTGGCGATAAACAGGGAGGGGGGCGATCATGGAGCCTGTAGAAACGATCTTCATCGTTCTTGCGCCCGTTCTTCTGACCGGATGTGCGTCGATGATTTCGAAACCCGCCGACAGGTTATCGCGCATCGTGGCTGCGGAGCCGCGTGCGGAAAAGAGCCTGGATGACAGCGGGTTGCTGGCCGCTGCGCGGCTCATGCTCGTGGAAGAGCGCGTGCAGGAGTCGATCGCCAAGTGTCAGACATTCGCGAATAGGCTCGTCCTCTCGCAGAACACCGTCAACACGGCGGCCGATATTAAGGAATACGTCGATAAGTTGCGAGAATCCCCGCCCGCTAAGATTCGCGTTACGTCCGAGTACACTAATATTCAGGTGATTCACAACCGGTGCAATCTGGCACAAGCCGAGATCTTTATCGAGGAAACAGTGAAGGCCGCGTGCGCTCCCGCCCTCGGTCCGTCTCCGCCTAAACCGGCGCCGCGCCCAGCGCGCGGAAGAACTCCGCTACGGCTCCATCAACATGATCGGTGTACACCCATTCTCGCTTCGACTCGTTAGTTTCATGGGCAGCGACAATCGAGTAAGTTGTTACTACGGTCGATTCGTTCGGATGCCTTTAATGCACGCGTAAAACACTAGATGACGTTCGACTTTCCGTCGCCTATGCTTTTGACTGTCATCGCATGAAAGAAATGGGAAACGAATCCGTCAGGAAATAGAGCGTGGAAGTGTGCTCAAGTCACTCATGCAGTTGGAGGTTCAATGAAGACTCCGCTACTCGATGTCGATATCCCTTCCATCTACAAGAATTCCCAAGGGAACGCCTGACATGACAACAGCAATGGCTGGTATTGCCGCGGACTTATCCGCGCTTACAGGACGGCTCGTTCTCTCTGATCTCTTTCGCACATACGACATGCAGATGCAGGCGCATCTCGACTATGTCAACAAGAAGAAGCGAGCATTCAGTCCGCCACCCGGTGGCAGCTTTCACGAAGGGGGCCGCGCAATGGATCTCTCGCTGCCGGCGCTCAAGATGAGTCTGGACGACTTTTGGGTGTTGGCGAAGAAGCATAACGTCGTGCCGATCATCTCGCAGCCGAACTCGAGTCTCGACGAAGCGTGGCACTTCGAATGCAGAGGAAGCCATCAGGTTGTCATTGATTATTATCGCAACCGGGCAGGCAGCAACTTCAAAAGTCCCTATGCAGCCGGGGCAGCGTCCGCGATCCTCGCAATCGGCGTACGCGTCGATCAGTTCGGAAGCGCTCAGAAAGAGGCGCAATTGCAGGCGGCCCTGATCCGATGCGGCCATGAAATCGGCAATCTCGACGGCGCGATCGGCGTTTTGACACGCGCTGCACTCACGTCGCTGGGCCTCGCTGGCGCAACGCTGGATGATGCACTTGCGCATGTGGAAGACATCGCTCAGAAAGCGTTCCGCGGAGAGTACAAGGTGGTCGATCAATCGATACTGGCCCTGACGGAGCAATTGGAGATTAAATCTCCGGGTCACGTCGTTCTCGATGCCTGAAGAACGCGAGCAGATTCTAGTGACGCGATAAAGAGGAGCACAGCGATGAAGGTTGTGAGTTTTTCACTGGAAGAGGGCGCGAAGTACTATGGGTCCATCGACGGCAACCGATTCTTTATCGGCAAGCGCGTGCCTTATGCGGGAGGCAAGGGCCTGATGAACGTGAGCGGCAACGCCGGTCAGCGATACGACCGAGCCGAGTATCGTGAAAAATACAAATTCTGGGCAGACTTTATTCATCCTACTGCGATGGCCGAAGGCGCGCTATTCCACACGCTGAATACCTATGATCGCGCGCATTTCACATTTTCGTTCCTGCAGTTCGCCGCGCACGTTCCCAATGGCGATTTCGTGATTTATCTGCGCCGCTTGCTGAAGGAACTTCCCGTTCTCGCGAAAGAATATTTTCCTGACCTGGAGATCGTGGGTACACGCATTCATCGCGTGCGCGGCAATTCGTCGACCGAGCTTGAAAATGATCACTCAACAGCGGGGATTATCGACTATCTGAATCCTTCGTTAGCCGAAATAGAGGATACGGAAATTATCCAGGCGGCACGCTTTATTCATTGGGTGCAGAACGATGCAGCGCATCGTGCGCTACAGATCGACGTAGGGATCGATAACTTCAAGAAGGCCATGTCCGGTTACGCGTCGCATTACAAACTCGATGGCGCGGATGACATCGTGTGCTTGCTTGTCGCGGACATTCGTCATCAAGGACGCGCACACGACGCCGAAATTTTCAACGCGTTGAAAGCGGCCGATCCCGCATCGGAATTGGTAAAGCTGGGTGAGCCTCGATATCACGAGCGGCTGCTTACCATCAAGAAGGAAATCAAGCGCCTCAAAGACGAGGGAACGCTGGGCCGACATCGCTATAAGAAAGATAGGCGCGATTTCGTGCCCGTTTGAGGCGGGTCAGCTTGATCGCGCGTCGAGGTTCTCGTGCAAAAAGGCGACGACTCTCTGTAGTGCAATCCGCGTGGGGTTCGGGCGTTCATGATCCACCACATCGT
Organism: Caballeronia jiangsuensis; assembly: GCF_046030135.1. Lineage (NCBI taxonomy): Bacteria > Pseudomonadati > Pseudomonadota > Betaproteobacteria > Burkholderiales > Burkholderiaceae > Caballeronia > Caballeronia jiangsuensis. Next base: position 55,412 of record NZ_JAQQDB010000038.1, on the reverse strand, counting down.
ACTCGCAGGCGTCGTCGAACTCGGTGGTGAGAACAGCGTGCGGAAAATCGTCCGACCCAGGATCGTCGTACTCATATAGGGTGGCCGTGCTGCCGAATATCTTTCTTATACGCTCGACACGCTCGTGCGTGCTTATGAGATCATTGGTAAAGCGTTGCACAAGGATCGGCACGCCATCGCGCGCGCATCGCCGCGCTGCGGTTTCGATATCCTCATCGGAGATATTCATCTCCTGCATCCACGGACCTTCACCCTGTGTTGCCTTGCTCAGCACGTACCGAAACGAGATAGGAATCGCCGGCTGCGAGATCACGCCGGCGTGCGTTCCCGGTTCGATCACCATCGGAATGACAAATGCGCCAGTGAGACACATTCCGATTACGCCAATGCGTGCGTTATCGTTCTGCTCGCTGAGGCAGCGAGCGAGCGCGCGGAGCCAGTCACAAACGGGTGCAGAGCGGTTCGATTTAAGATATGCGAATTCTCTGCTGATGCACAAGCCAATGTAGTTGCCGACCGAATCACTCGATAACATTGGGCCGAAGAGCAGCGGCGCGTGCACACAGAAACCGTGCTCGACTAGTCTGTCGAGGAAATTCACCGTGCTCTTGTCGAATCCCGGCAGTTCGTGCATCACGATGACGACATGACCCGTGCCTTTCACGTAGACGGCGTGTTCATAGGCGCCGTGGTTGAAGTTATACGCGCGAAAGCCCAAGTCCTTCATTCTTGGATCGGGGGTGAAAGGCGCAGCGCATGAGGACGTCGCTCGCGTCTGACTCGCGGCTGCAATCGTGCTGCTCGCTGCAATTTTCATGAACGCTCGTCTGCTTTCGTGCACCATGATCGTCTCCGCAAAGATCAGATTCTCTTTCCTTGAAACAATAGGATATCTATATAAAATGAATCACATCGTGTTTCTACCGATTGAACTCGAAGTGACTTTGGATGAGGTATCCTATTCATCATAGGTATTGGGGTATTGCAGCGGTTAATTAACGGGTCTTAATGGCTTGATGCGGCTGTATTGAGATTCGATCTGCCCGACTCGTTTTAGTACTGCTGAATGGCCAGCTTCAAATAACGGCGCGGACGCGCTGCCCGGGACAATGATTAATCTTCGGAGGATGTCAAAACCATGCGCGCTTCTGTCCTGTGCATACTCGCAACTATCGAACTGGCCGCATGCAGCAACCTTCCTACGGCGCTGCATCAACAGGAGAAGGCGTTCTCGATAGACTCGGAGAACTCGCTGCAGTTTCATACCGTTCTCTACTATCCGAAAGGCGAAGCATTGCATTATCCCGGTTATGTTCTCGCGCTGGAGAAGAGCCCGCGAAATGATATCAATGGCGCGGGCAAGAAACTCGTGGTTTCGAACGCAAAATATCTCGAAGGCGAACGCGATGGCGTCTTTCTGGCTCATAACACCCGACAAACGATAGACGAATTCCAGAATCGGGACCGCAAGTCGCTGTTCATTTCGCACATCATCAAATACGACAGGCCGGCCGCGAAAGACGTCACGACCACACTGATCGATCAGTGCTTTCTCTACAATTCCTTCGAAGCTCAGGATCCGGTTGATGTCAATGCGAAGTGGGAATTCAAGATGGTTCAGAAGCTGAGCAAGGATACGGTGTTGGACCGCCATGGCATCGCGTGGCGCCGTTGTCCGCTCTATCAACCTGAACAAGTCACGCGCGTTCCGGGCGTCTGTACCGCGCGCACCAGGAAGTCCGAAACGGCGGTTAGATCGGGAAACGTCGAGATTCTCAAGAACCAGTATCAGAGCGCGGCCCCTCGCAACTACGTCTACATAAACGGGCTGGACGCCTTGAAAAAGCTCGAGTGCGGAATGGCATCGCATCTAAGAGAGGAGCGCTACTCGCATGTCGTCATCATCGTGATGGGATGGAATACCTCTCAGGACGAGGCCATTAGAAACTTTAATGACATCATCGGAAACATGATCGAAGCAGCCCGGCAGGAAGAAGGTGAGGGTAAGGCGCTTTTTCGGCCTCTCGTCGTTGGCGTGACGTGGCCGTCGATGTGGACAAATAGTTTCTCTAATGTATTCAGCTATCCGAACAAAGCGGATGATGCGGATGAAGTTGGACTTGTGTGGCTCAACGTCGTCGTCAATCGGACGATTCCACAATTGCTGAAGCAGGTAAGTTCGACAATGGCACCCAAAGTGGTGCTCATCGGACATAGCTTTGGCGCGCGCGCGGCCATGCGTGCACTGTTTAGCGGTCCGCTTCTCGCTCAGGACAAAGACGCGAAGGAGCCCATCCCCGATCCGCGTGTCGATCTGGTGGTCGCCCTGCAAGGCGCCGTGAGCATCAACCGATTCGATCCGGAGAAAAGCTGGGAAGGCGCGCCATATCGCGACTTCCAAAAGATGTGGACGCAGATTGTGATGACAGCTGCGAGCGGGGATGGCGCGACGAGTCTTCCGTTCTGGTACAGCCCGTCCGGTGCAGCTTCGACGTGGAAAAAGAAGTGCGGCGACGACGCTTCTGCGAGCACATTCGAATGCATGAAGACGGTCGAATACAACGCGCCGGCGACATCGGATTCCCATTCGAAACACCTTCCGTTCGATCTCTGCTTTGCCGACGATAAAGGCACGTGTCCCGTTACGCTCCCGCGTCGCGATGGCAAACTGCTCTACATCGATACGAGTGCAGTCGTGACGACGTATAACAGCCCGGGTACGGGCGGAGGGGCGCACAGCGATATTTATCGAATGCCGATGGGCGCGCTGCTGTGGAAGCTGACGGAGGCCTATGCGCCGAACCCGTTGACTCCCGACGATCTCTGTGAGCCCGATACGTTCGAACCGTCCGCTCAGATGTACAAGGACTGCACGCAGGAAGCAGAGCTTCTTCCCCCGGGCTGACGAAGGGCGTGTGTCACCCGCCAGCAGCGTAGTCGCCACTTCCCGCACCCGCGCACCGACAAAGCGCGCGGCCTGCGACAGCGGCCGCTTCCACGTGAAGCCCGAGCGCGATCGTCCGCTTGATTGCCGGACGTCCGATGCGCGCCGCCGACAGCCGTCCGTTCTTCTGCTCTTCGCGCACCGCCAGTTCGGAGAGAATCGTAAGCGCGGCGCCGCTCGTGGCGACTTCCTTCGCGGTGAGTGTATCCACCCTCATGACGATGTTCAGCGTCGTGCCCTCGCGCGCAAGCCGACATTGGCATCCATGGTCTCGCGCAGGCGCGTTCTATGCGATTCGCAAGCGCGGCGATCACGGTCCTGAACTTCTGGAAGCAAGAGATCGCCGCAGAACCGGGGCGCAACAACTTGACATCTTGTTCAGGGACGGAGAACCTTCGACGGTGGATGCGTTCACGTACATAAACTCATCGGGCAATCGAGATCAAGCAATACGACGCGTGAAATTGAACAAGAAGGGATCGGGACGAGTGAGAACGAAGTGATGGAGACGGAGAGAGCGAAGTGGAACGCGTAGGCCGGCGAGACAGCCAGTGGGATGAACTTCGCTACGACGAAAAGCTCGAACTAGCCGTCATCGATGCATTCGAATCGTTGTCTGCGCAGGTAGTCGTGGCGTGATTCGCTGAAGATGGTGCGCGCGTTATTCGGACTCGACGCATTTTTTGAAGAACAGCGAGAGAGTTGAAATTCCTGCGTTCTATTTCTTCGAAATGACAATTGGGCGCGTCTCGGCAGCCATGCGCGTTGGGATAAAAAAGCTGAGTTCACACTCGAGTCTGAGACAACGCTTGCAGCTCGCGTACGCTTCCCCCTGCCGTCCATCAGTTAAACTGAAAGTTTGCGGTTTGGAGGCTCAAAGGTGGGGCAATACAAGCCCCACTGCTTTGAAAAAGAACGAAAGAACAGCATACGACGAACTGTATGAGCCGGGCATCCCTGCGGCGAATGCTGGCATCTATCGATGCGCGACTTGCGCCCATGAGATTGGCATCGCCAAAGGTCATATACTTCCGCCGCAAAACCACCACCTGCACTGGCCGGAACTGGGCAGAATTCGATGGCAGTTATAGATATTCGCTCAAGGCTGAATCCTCCGCGGCGATGGAGTTCCCTTGCGGGAGCAGCGAGAGAAGGAAAGACGTTTCGTTATACCGCGAATGGCCCCGACGGATTGCTGAGGGGCAAAAAGGCGGTGCTGGTTCTTGCCCATGCCGGAGCGTACATCCCCGGCCCATCCACGTCGATGGACTTCATCGGCACCTATCTCAAAGCGGTGCTTCGGTTCATCGGTACCACGGGCGTGGAGATCGTGCTCGCAGAGGTTTGGGGCAGCCGCCCAAGCAGTACATTCCGCGCAGAACCATATCGACGCAATAGAAGCGTCTAGGTGCGCTTAGGCCAAGCGCTCGGTTCGTAAGACCATTGAATGCTTGATTTTTATATTCGTAAACCTACGATTGACTAACCGGTGCGCCGTAGTCGCTTATGAAGAATCAGAAAAAGGTGGCTCACATGACGACGACAGAAAAAGAAGATTCTCTTGAAGGCGTCAGCACCCGGCCGGGCAGTGTGAGCCCCTATCGACGTCTCGGCTGGCTGCTTCTAGCCGTCGCTGTACCACCGCTACTGTGCGCCTGTCCAGCCTCCGTTCAAAATAGGGCGTACAAGGATTACCGGCCCGCGCCCCTTGTCACCAAGGGTGAGCCGATTGACAGCGAGTACGATAGCTTGGTTGTCGCACTAGTCCAAATGAACTATCTCAGTCCGCAATGCTTCGGTGATCCGTCGTCGGCGCAAGCCACGCCTCTGGACGCCGGGATAACTTCCGGGCCGGTCCGCTCTTCAACGCCGACGGCCGCTTCGGCGCCAGTTGCTGCTTCAAGTGCCGGTGCAAAGGAGTTGCAAGAAATCTACAGGCAATCCTGCCTTGTGCAGCGGAACTTCATCGTCACAGATCTCATGTCCAAGTCACGCGCGGCTTGTGAAGCGCACAAGGCGACGATTTTTGGCAATGAGGCATCCTGGAATATCGCCCTTGGCACCCTGACTAACGTCTTCACCGGTACGGCAGCGGTGGTCGGCGGGCCCATGGGAAAAAGCATCCTTTCCGCTCTGGGTCTCTTCTCCAACGCCACACGCTCTTTGATCAACGAGGAGGTCTATCAGAAGCTCCTCGCGCCGGCAATCGCCGTAAAGATCGATGAAATTCGCACCGCAAAAGCGAGTGATATCAGGACTAAATTGTCGGGCAATTCCTCTACGACGTTGAGCGATTACCCCATGCAAACTGCGTTGCTCGACGTCATGGAGTATCACGACGACTGCTCATTCATGCTTGGCCTCCAGACGGCGCTCAGAGAGGGGACGGGTAGCAGCATCAATTCAAAGTACGCGGTGCTGAAGCGAACTGAGCAAGACCTTTCTTCGGCGATAGACCTACGAACAACCACAGTCAGGAGCAATGCGCCGAAGGGGGCAGATGACAAGGCGATCGACGCGCTTCTTAACTCCGATAAGATGCTCATTCAGCTTAACACCCGCCTGACCGCAGTCGGGGCCCAGCTTCAGGCACTTGAGGGACTCCAGGCCACACAGACGGGCGGGAACTGACTGAAATTCAAAATCAGCAGCACATCAGCTTTCGACGCTGCAGCGTTATTCATGCATCCAGAGAACTCCTTTTCCGACAGGGAGTGGTGACTTTTTCCAACGTGCTCGACGCATTTTTTCTGCGAAGACTTGCTTGGCATTATTGAGCAACCCTTCGCCGAAGACGTACTGGAGGTGATGGTGTACCACCGCTTGGCGGATGGATCCTGCAAGGCGACGTGGTGGAGCGATTTGTACGGGGAGTACGCATGCCGGGCTTTACAACGTCGTAGCGTCCCAAACCGACCGAGAAGATCGCTGGCTTAAACTTAAATCGCAATCGGGTCGCTGCTACTCTTGGCAAGAGGACTCAAACTATTTCGTCGAACCTCCATCCTTCGGCCCTTTTGTCTTGATGAGTCGCGCCGTATCGGTACGAAGTGCACGCGTCCCTGAGAGCTTTGGATTCGCTCGAGGACCGTCTCATTGGAGCGTCGAGCCGGTAGACCGGTGAGGTTACGCTCGGGTTGGCTCATTCGCCGATGCGCCTGGTGGGGCGACGGTTCATTGAGCATATGCAGGGGATGCCTCGCCGCCAACGTCAGCCATGCATGCGCGATGGCGCAGCGCCCTTCGGACCGAGGACGCTTTCCCGGTTTCGCGCGCGCTCGGCGAGTCGATGCGTTTCGCGCTCCGCAGCCTGCGCGAGGGCATTGCCGAAGTCGGCGCCCTCGTGCATCAGCCAGTGCCGAAAGGCGTACGCCACGAACAAGCAACTCGCGCTGCCGATGATCGACGTGATCACCGCTGCCGGCGACCGAATCCCTGCGCCGACCATGTAGAGGAACCAGCACAACGAGGCGGTCGCGCACGTGAGAACACGGGCGGACGTTGCGATGCGGCCCAGCATAAGGACGGCCGAGATCATGATGAGCAGGAAGCCGTGATAGCCCATCGACGTATTGGACGCGATCGTCAGATCGACGAAGAGATCGGTTCCGTTCGTCGACAGGGCGAGAAACATTAGAAGGCCGAGCATCGTGAACAAGGGGGAAGCCTCCTTGCTTCTGCCGGGGATATAGGCGTTGCAAAGACGTCGAGAGATCGCGTAGGCCAGCAACGTAGTCAACGGCGACACCGATCCGAGCGAGGTCTGCAGAAAATCGAGCCATGCCGGCGGTGAGAAATCAATCTGCGCCCGTGCGGCGGCGCCGCCGGTCAACGTGTTGAACCACACGACCGGCCGAAACCAGTCCATCGGCAACATGCCTTCGCGCAGGAGCGCAACGATCAAGGCGACGACTGGCGCAGCCACCAGAGCCGACACCACAACTGTGCGGCGAACCTGCGTCAGGCCGAGCGCCACGGCCGTCCAGAAGATTAGCGTCGGCATCGTGAAACTGACCGACGGAGCGTGTGACTTGTCTTTGACGACGATACTCACGCCGAACATCAATAACCACAGCAGCAGATGCGAAAAACGGCAGTGCGGAAGACCGATCACCATGTTGCGGCACCAGGGCCGGGCGACGAACAGGTACGCCGCGATGCAGCAGCCGGCGAGAGCGGGGTCCGCGCGTAACAGCGGCGAACTCGTCGTGAAGAAGAGCGGGGCGACGCCGACGATCAGCACAGTAATGGTGCCGCGCCGTTCCTGGCTGGCGAGGTAGACGGCGATCGGCAGCGCCAGCCATTTCAGCTGGAGCACGCCGGCGGCGCCGAAGTCGAAGCGCAGGCACACGATCCACAAGGCGATTACGAGATAGCCCTGTAGACGGCTGTATCGCGTGGAATCGAACATTCGCAGTCCTTCCACGACGGCTCGCCAACTAGTCGATCCGATCAGCATGGATGCGCGCGCAAACGGGACATTGACGAAGGCAACCAGCAGCGCGAGCGGCAGGACCGCGAGGTGCATGGTGTGCGCCTCGACGAGGCCGGTGCGAATCGCGAGCGGCCCGACCAGCTTCACAAGGACGAGCGAGGTAAGCGCACCGAGCGCCGCGCCTATGACGGCGACCAGCGTATGGAAAGAGGGCAACCGACCGGGGCGCTGCATCGCGAAAGGCATGCACAGCGTCAGCACCGGCAACACGATCGACAGCGGCAGAATGGCGAAGTAGCCGAGATCGGTCCAGCTTCCCGACGGCGACACGAGGCGCGCCGCAACAATGAGCGCCGAGCCCAGAGCCGCCGCGGCCGCGCATACACCGAGCGCGGGACGAATGTCCGCCTGCCTCACGCTGGATATGCCGTAGACGCTTCCAGCATGTGCGCCGATCGCGCCGAACAGCAGGGCTACCGAAGACGCCGTGCCGAAGCCCGCGTCGGGGATCATGGTGACCAGTATTGCGGGCGCGTAGCCCATGAGCGCGCCGGGCACCGTATGCAGCAGCATCGTTCGAGTGCTCACGTCGCAGGCCGGACCCTGCAAGAGGGCGATTCCGAAGCCATATAAAGCGAGAAACGGCTGCACGTACGGATCGACATACGGAAACTGACGGTAGCCGATGACCCAGACGGCCCCGCCGAGCCCCAACCCGATCAGCAGAAAGGCGGGCATGGTGACGCCTCGATCCCACGAAATCTCGGCGGAGAGGGGCATCAGATCGTCGGAGAGTGACGGCGCCAGCGCCATCGCCAGGCACGGGAGCATCAGTCCGCACAGGGCGACCAAGACGAGCAGCGGCGAATTCGGCATTTGACCTACCCAAATGCCGAGCATGGCGAGCGTGGCGAAGATGAGCGCGACCGGGGGTGCAATGCCGAAACGACCCGGCGAGGGCCTTCTGAGCGAATGCCCGATGCCACCGATGATTCCGAGCAGGAGGATCACCGACATCGCGTTCCAAAGCACGCGCCAGTTCCTGAATCCGATTCCGCCGGTCAACTGGTCGAACCATGCCACGCCTAGCCAGAGCAACGCCGACGTCGCGAGCGCGATGTTCCTCGCGCGTTTGCGCTGCAGTTCCTCGCGATACGCCTCCGGCTTGAGCGAATCCAGCAACTCCCGCTTTAGCACGAGTTCGATGTCGGTCAGGTCGTCGCCCTTGAGGAAATGCAGAAATATGCCGTCGCGCCGTGCGCTGACGATTTGCGTCTTTCCCGGCCGGACGATCTCCACGGTTTTGCCGTCTCCCGACGGCCGTTTCGACGCGGGCTTGAGCCAGTGGTTGTACATCTCGCGGGCCCGGTCGAGTTCGACAGGGGACAGCGTGCCCACCAGGTCGCAGCGCAGCCATTGCGGAATGCGCCCGACGCGAAACCACGGCAACGCGCACAGTGTCGCGTAATCCGCTTCGTCGAAGGCGGAACGGCCGTCTGCGCCGCGCAAGGTCGCCGCGACGTGCAAGGTCAGGTCCGGACGCAGTTCGGGAAAGAGTGCGAGAACGCACAGGAGTTCGAACAAGCGCGGCGACAGATCCATCTGAATGGCCTGCATGACGGCATCGCGATCGTCGCCGGCGGGCGCGTTGTCGGAATGCCAGCAGGGCGCGCGACCACCGTCCCTCGACAATATGCCGAGGCGCGCGGGAGGACGCAACAACAGCGGATTCACGCCTGCGACATTCGCGCGCAGCATTTCGCCGAGCGCGATCACGCCCGCGGGAGACGCATGCAGAACGCGTATACCCGCCATCGCGACGCGGCGTTCGCGCCAGGACCAGCGGCGCGGCGAGAGGGGCGTCATCACCACCACCCGGCGCCAGTCTTCCAGCTCGTAGACCCAGGTGCGGGGCAGGCCGGACATCGGATCGAGCAGGCAGTCGACGTCGGCCAGCAGGATCAGCACGTCCTTGTCGTAACGGGAAGCCAGATCGGCCAGTGACACCGGCATCGGGACCTTCGAATCGGTGCGCAGCAGGAGCGGGTCCGTGTCGAAACGATAGAGCGAGTAGGGGACGCCTTCTTTCGTCAGGCGCTCTCCGATCGCCATGGCGATTTCCGGGAGGTGATCGCGGCCCGAGCGCGTTTCTACCAGGACGGGGTAATCGGGCAAACGTGCCCGATTACCGAAAAGGAGACGTGGAAAGCCACCGGCTTTTGCCGTCGCGCGCACGCTCGCACACACGTCCGGCGTGTTGCTGCGCGTGACGCGGTAGGTTCGCATGCCCTGCAGCGCGTGCCGCAGACGACTGGACAGTTGCGTCGCGTCCTGCTTTGCCTGCGCGCTCGCACCGGCGCGCCTGACGAGATCCTCGCTGTCGAACAGGCGCAGCTTTTCTCCGGAGGTGTTCAGTTCGATGCGTTCGCCGCCGGATTCCGGCCGCCGCTCGAGCGCAGCCTCCTGCTTCGGCCGCGATCGCAGAAAGAGCAGCCACAACAGCAGCGGGATCACGACGATTGGCGCGGACTGGGTGAGGCGCATCGCAACACTGTCCGGAGGCACGGGCGTGGCGAAGGAGGTGTCCCCGCGTGCAACCTCTGTGCGCGGCGCCCCCAGGCGGTGATTGTCTTGTGGCGGTCCGGAGTAGATGATGAGCGCAATGAACAGTCCGAGCGCAATTGCCGCCATCGTCGCCCAATGCGGCCACAAGAGGTTCGATTGTGCGGGTATTATCGCAGCGGGCTGTTTCGGCGATGGCATCGTCACCTGAGGCTGTTCAAAGAACACCCTCAGGCGCTCCTCGAGAATCGCCTGATGACGTGGCGTCGTGCACAGAATGGGTCCGAACCAGCGCGCGACTTCCTCAAGACTTTGCGGCGTGCGACCGCTTTCGGCGAGCAGGCTCAGCAGGTCTGCGACGCGTAAGGCTTCCGCGACGCCGATGCGAAACTCGCTGGCGCGCAGAAAGCGGATTAGTTCGCCTGCGTCCGCGTTGGCGATTCGCTCGGATAGCGAGGCGGACGATTCAATCGGGCCGTCCAACTTTGCGCTCCCTGATCCAGTCCGTGATGGTCCGCCTTGCGGCGAGACTGTCGACTTCATTCTTCGCCAGCACCGGAATCAAATGCTCGAGCGTTTCCTGCGAGACGAACGACTCCCTCGGCTGCAAATGCTCGATCATGCTCAGCCATTGCAGCAGCTCGGCCGTGCCCGGGCGTCGCTGCATGTTCGTACGCAGATCGGCGAACAGCTTGAGCAATTGGCCAAGCGATTCGTCGTCGATCCGTTTGGGACTGAGGCGACTCGCGATGATCGCTCGCAGTTCGCGGTCGCCGGGAAATGCGATGTGGTGATACGCACAACGACGCAGGAATGCCTCCGGCAGGCTCTTCTCACTGTTGCTCGTGACGATCACGACCGGACGCGGTGCGTTTCTGGGCAGCTTCACGCTCAGGTTGAATTCCGGAATCGCGAATGACATGCGGTCGAATTCCTCAAGCAGATCGTTGGGCGTGTCGCGAGGCGCCTTGTCGATTTCGTCGATCAACACGACGACGCGCTCCGAGTTCTTGCCGCGATGCGAAGGCAGCAGGTCAGCCACAGTCGGCACTCTCCCGTCGAGCGGCCCGAAGATTTCTTCGAGAATCTGCTCGTCGCCGCGCAAGGCCGCGCCGCTGCGGCTGATGAGTTCGACGTCCGCCGGACACGCTCGCAAAATCGCCTCGCCAAGCGGGCGGAACGTGAGATATTCGAGCAGCTTGCGGCGTGTGCGTCCCGCTTGCGAGTCCCGGAAGATGCCGACCTGATCGATGTGATAGAGCAAGTCTTCGCGGGTCGAATCGGACTTGACCTGCATCTCCAGAAAGCGGTCGTCGAAGCGTTCGTGCGCAAGCGCCGCGGCCAGCGTGGTCTTGCCGGTGCCCGGCTCACCGGTCAGAAGCAGCGGCTGACCCAGCATCAACGCAACGTCCACCGCGTAAATGAGTGCGGTGTCCGGGACATAGTGACCGTTCTCGCGTAGCCTCGGCTCCAGCGGCTCGGGCAGAGTAGGTTCCGGCTTGCGTTCGCTGCTGCCGGTAAAGAGCGGTTCGTGCAGGGGGCCGACGAGTGCTTCAGACATAGCGAATCTCCTTGGCGAGCTTCAGCACCATGTTGCGGACATCGCGCAGGAAGAACGGACTTCTGAACTCGTCGTGCAGATGTGTTGCGAGTGAGGTGATGTAGTTGTGCTGCTCGCGCGGCAAGGTGTCACGCAATGTCGACAGCCAGTTTTCCAGGTCGGAAATGGCGCATTCGGAGAGCTCCGACAGCGCATGAATGCAACCGCAGTCAGCCCCCTTCGTGGCTTGCTTGATCCATGCGGACGCCTTTTTCTGATCGCCCTTGACGAACAACAGGTGAACGGGCACGCGATCATCGCGCGGGACGAGTCGCAACCAGAATTGCGCCCAGTTCTCGAGCAGCGCGGCACTATGCCGGCCGAGATCGGACTGCGTTAGATCGGAGGACCAGAACAGGCGCGGGCGCGTGTCGTCTGACCATAACTCGATACACCGTTTGACGAACTCATCTTCGCTCTGCGGTTCTTCGTCCCAAGGCTGCTGCATCGCATTCCAGAGCTGCCCGCGCATGTAACGCGTCGCTTCCTCCACTGAATCCGCCGGAGAGGCCCAGACGATGTTCGAGGCAGCCACAGTGTCGCCAGGCCAGCTGATCTTCTTCATTGTGTGCTTGCGCAGCCGCTCGACCAGCAAATCGGGCGCGTGCTCGGGACGGTCCGCGCCCGGCAGAACGAGCACCAACGGCTTGGGCCGAGCCGGTTCCGACGGAACATTGGCGAGCCCGCGTTTCGCATCAGCGTAGCGGCGAATGACATCGGCTTCCTGTCTGCTGCGGTCGAGCAGGCAGACTCGGTCGAGGATCGCGGGCGGCTCGAGCACCGCGCCCTGCGCAACGGCGTCGCCATCACCGAGTGCTGTCGCGATATCACGCTGCGCGCGATTGCTGTCGCGAGACACCGCGCGCATCAGGAGTGCCTTGGTTTGCAGATCGCGCAGCAGCGGATCCAGGCGCATTGCCTTGAACTCGTAGGGCCATTTGAGACCGGATATAGTCAGCAAGCCGATCAATTCAGGAACGCTGTCCTCCGTTTCCTCCTCGTCGATGAACACCGCGGAGCCAGACATGCCGGACCAGTCCAGCGCCGCTGCGAGGCGAGGGTCTTCGTGAAGCCTGTCGAGCCGCGCTTCCTGAATGCCGATAACATCGCTCGTCAGATAATCGCCGGTCTGACAGATTCCGGTGAGTTGCTTCGTGTCGCGTCCTCGCTCGCCGGCATCGCGGAACACCGGAAACCCGACTGCACTGACGCGCGTGACGGACCGGGGATCGCCATCGGATTCCACCCCCCGGCCGAGCAGACGCATCAACGGCCGCTGCCACAGGCGCGAGCTGCTGGCGCTGATCGACTCGGCTCGAATGCGTATCAGCGCCAGATCGCAATCGCGCGCGGGGTCGAACTCGGCGAGTTCCTTCCGGCTGGGCCATTCGGGTTCGGCGGCGGCCATCTGAATCTTGTTGTTGCGCATCTCCACCGTGCGCACAAAAATCTTCGCCTTTAGAATGGACCGTGAATTCTTCTCTGACACGAGCACATGGCGTGCGGTGAGGATGTACCCGTCGCCCAGCAGGAGGCCGCTTCCGTACGGCCCGGTGGGCGCGCTGAAGATCTCGGTGACGCGGTTGAACGGCAGAATGGACATGTCCGCTCACCCATTTTTCAAAGGGTTCTGCTCGGTGGAATCGCTAATCATCGCTTCGGCATTGTCGGGGCCCATGACGGGTTCTAGGACGAGCTTCAGTCGATGCGTTGCCGCGTTTTCATAGGATCCGGACGCGCCAAGTTCGACCACCCAAAACTTGACGCCTCCTTTACCTTCACCTTTTTTGGTGATGCCGATTGTCATTTCGAGCTCGATCGGCTTGAGCCGGAAGCGCAGATCGCTGTTCTTGCCGCGGGCGAGCGCATCCATAAGTTCGGCACGCAGATCTTCGATCGCGTCGGCAAGCGCGACCGCGCCGCTCAGAGTCGTTTGATCGCCGTCCATGGTTCTCGCCCTCGAAATTTTGACCGGATGATTTTCGTAGTGCACAAAGCCCGACTACTCAATTCGGATAGCGAATCAGGCGGCTCAGGATCTTTAATCTAGTTCAGGGAATCTGGAATTCAAGTCACAGGTCAAGCTGATATCGGCCATGTTGACGAGCCGAAAGATCGCACCTGCGTTCGGGACGATTTTTCGAATGCGCGTGCCTCTTGTTACTTCGAAGCAGGCTGTAGCTCGACAGGCGACGATTCGCCTTCCCGACAAAGGACGAAATAGAGGTCCGAAAAATGAAACCTCGTTGGGAGATCAGGCAGGAACTGAATGGTGGGCAATCGCTTGCAGTGAAGCGGTGAATCATATGACGTTTAATAATGCTCGCAAAGCCGCCGCGCGTTCAGAGCCCCCGTTCGTATCGCGTGGTGACGTCGATTCGTCGTCCGTCGCACCGCTCGGCGAGATTGCCGGTCTCGATTGCCTGCCGTGCGTTCAGAACGAGGCGAATACGTGATACGCCGCGCGCAACCAGGCCATCGAGTGTGCGATGAAGCATCAATGCGTTGATGCGCCCGGACCATCGCATGAAAGCCGGCGCGACGGCGCGAAGACTTTCGTCGGCCCACTCGCCTTGAATGCGCGTCAGCAGCACGCCGGCAATTTCCTGTTCGGCCAACACGACCGTTGAGCAATGCAAATCGTACGGTGGGTTCAGCGACCTTTGCCGCTCGAACTGACGCATTTCCGCGCCGGACACGAGATCATGCGCGGCAATGATTTCGATCACGCGCCGGTGATCGACATTGGCGAGATCATGCATCGAAAAATGCACTTCGCTGATGGCGCTTCGCTGACTCAACCTCTCGTTCGCTTGCCGAACCCGCTCCCTGAGCGACGCGACGTTCAGCTCGTAGTGTGCATACTCATGCGTCGGAGAAAAACCGGTCGTGAACATGCGTCCTTTGGTCGACGCTTCGGACGCGTGCATGACGATGACGCTTGCGCGTCGCCCCGCGGCATACGCGTCGATGGCGTCGCGCATCTCAGTCCACAGATTCTCCGAGACGTCGAATTCAGGATTGCTCCATATAGTCAGCGCGGCGGCGATGCCGTCGACGGAGTGGCGGTCGGCAATCTCGATGCGCGCGAACATGCGAGGCTCGATTTCTTCGCCGTGGTACGCCGCGACGCTCGCGCCGTCGATCCACGCAGCGGTTGCGTCGCCGGAAACGAAGCCGGGAAGCGGCTCGCCGCGAACCCACGTTCGAATCGTGAAGAATTTGTTTCCGAGATTCATTTGGAGAGTATCGAAGATAACGGGTTCAACACATTCACCTTGCATTTGACGGTCCATTTCATACACTCAGCGTTGCGTAGTTGTTCATTAATACACAGAGGTATCGTATGAATAATTCGAACACGTTCCGCGATCGCCTCAAACAACTTCACGACAAGGTTATCGCGCAGCAGCGCGACATGTCGATGGAGCAATCCCGCATCAGCAGCGTCGCGTGGCCCGCCTGGACACAATGGACCAAGGGCCCGCCCTGGCGCAACGGTCCTAACTGAACCGTATCGAACGGCGGCTCTTGCGAGCCCGCCAGCGGAACTCGCTATCGACGATGCGCAGCCATCGCGAATCGCCACTGCATAGCCGAAAAAATGTTATCGAGGTGCGCAAGTGAGTCGGAGTGCCTTGCAAACGAGCTTGGTGGTCATCCAGCCGACCTCCTTTTGCAACATCGACTGCCGATATTGCTATCTCGTGGATCGGGACGTCCATGAGCCGATGAGTATCGACACCGTTCGCGCCATTCGAGACTGGCTCGACGAGAGCGGACTGCTGGGTGACAAGGTGACGGTTTGCTGGCATGCCGGTGAGCCGCTCGTCCTTCCCGCGGCTTTCTTCGCGGAAGCGTTCGACGAGTTCTCGAAGCTCGAAGCATCGGGATGCCGCGTCCATCACTCGATTCAAACCAATGGCACGCTTGCCACCGATGCTCACTGCGAGGTGTTCGTCCGTCACCGGCTCAACGTCGGAATCAGCATCGACGGTCCCAAGTTCATTCACGACCGCAATCGGGTTACGCGCAAGGGCGCGGGAACGTTCGACGCTGCGAATGCTGGACTTAACCGCTTTCTCGCGCACGGCATTTCCGTGTCTGCGATATCGGTGGTTTCGTCGCACACGCTGGCGCATTCGCACGCTTTCTACGATGCGTTCGTCGATATGCGCATTCCGGTAGTCGGCCTGAACGTCGAAGAGATCGAGGGCGTCAATCTGATCTCGTACATCAGATCACGATCCGATTTCGACGCCTATAAAGATTTTCTCCGTGATCTGCTGAAGCGTTCATGCGACGACGGCCGCGTCGCGTTCCGCGAGTTCAACCACGCACTGCGTTCCGTCTATCGCGCGGACTTCGAGCAGATCAGCAGCGAGGCCACGCCGTTCCATATCGTGTCGTTCGACCATTTCGGCAATTTCTCGACGTTCTCTCCGGAGCTTCTCGACCAGACTTGCGAACCATACGGCCGGCTGCAGTTTGGCAATGCGCGAGACGTCCCTTTCTCGACGCTGGAGACTCAGGCGCGATACAGGCGCGTCGCCGCGGAGATCGAAGCGGGCGTGGAGCGTTGCGCGCAGGAGTGCGAGTACTTCGGCGTATGTGGCGGCGGCGCGCCCTCGAACAAGTTGGCGGAACATGGAACCTTCGACTGCGCGCGTACGGACTTTTGCGACTATGCCCGCAAGGCGGTATTCGATGTCGTCGTGGAGGCGATCGAAAGCGATCCCGATCTCATCGAACGCGCGAGCCGGCATGGCTGGTGGAATGATTACGTGCTGACCGATTGAGGAAGCGCCAACATGATCCATCTGCGTGCTTCCGATGATCTCGTCGAACAACTTGCAGAGCGGTTGTCCGTCTGTGAAGGTGTCCGTGTCGAGCGCCTTAGCGACAAGGCGGACTATCCGGTCCTGATGCCGCGCGATGACTGGAAGCCGATCGATCAGGAGACGCTCGGCAAATTCATTCGCGGCGGGGCGCGCCGCGTTAGAGGCAACTGCATCGGGCTCATGTCCATTCCTGAATACGCGCATGCGCCGATCCTGAGCTTTCTCGAATGGTATTTCGAAGGCGGCCCCAAGGATGTCGAGCAGTGTTCGCGCGAGGAACACAGGCTGGATGTACTCCGCCAAATTTACGATGCGCCGGAATGCCCTCGGACTTCGACCCGGCCCATATTCTTCGGTGTCGCGCGCAACACGCCGGACGCCTCATGCGCGACGATCGATCGGGAGATCGACTCTCTGGTGGGATTGCACATCGATAACTTCGACAATCTGCCTTCATCGCAAAGAATGCGTGGGCGCAATCGCATCTCCGCGAATGTCGGAACCGAGTCGCGTTACTTCATTTTCATGCCGCACGAAGCCGCGGAAATGGCGAGTCTGATTCTCGCGTCGTCCGGGCAGGAAGACGCCGAGCGGCTCGAATGGGACCAGCGCGAGCTCGTCTGGCGATTTTTCGAGCTATTTCCGCGGACGCCGATCTATCGCGTCGAGGTGCGTCCGGGCGAAGCCTATATGGCGCCGACAGAGAACATCATGCACGAGGGCAGCACGCTCGGCACGACGGCGGATGACTGGTCCATCGTCTGGTTCGGCGAGTTCGACTGGGACCGACTCCGATTCCGCCAGGAGCCGGATGACGGCGATGCTTCCCTGCGGTTGCGGAGGCAGGCATGACGGTGGCCGTGTTCGCGGCGAATGGCATCGGCGACGCATTGATGATGTGGCCGACCTTGCGTGCTTTGTCGATCGGGTATCGCGGCGACGTGATCCTCGCATCCGACACGCGAATCACGAACGCACTCTATCGCGACATCGAATTCAAAGGGCGTGTACACGTGCGCATGAACCGTGAGAGCGGCACGCGCCGGTTCGATGCGGCCGCTCTCGCTCGGGCGCTGCCCGCCTGTGAGACCTTCGTGTGTCTGAACAGCTGGCATTCGTCATCGACCAACGAGTTGCTCGCGGACCTGAGCGGATCGCGATCGGTGGGTTTCTTCGCGCCTTTCGACGTTACGCTCGACGTGCGTGGACTGAACGCATTCGATGCTTATTTCAAGGCGGCTGAGTGCCTCACGCGCTGTTCGGACATCGGCGCGTATGCCGGAGCGCCGGTTTTCCATTCGGCGCGACGCATCACCGAGCCACGGCAAGGTCGATTGTTCGTCACCATGCATATCGAAACCGCGCGCGCGAAGGATTGGAACCGGGCAAACGCGGCTTTCGTGGTACGCGCGCTTCGCGTCAGACTGCCGAATGTCGACGTGTCGCTGGTCTGCTCGAACAGGCAGAGATGGCGGCGTTTGTCGGCTGGCGCGGGCGCGTCGCTGCTCGGGGGGCACGCATTCGAATCCGCGGCGGACGCAGTGGCACGGAGCGATCTATTCATCGGATGCGACTCGTGCATGCTGCATGTAGCCGATCTCGCGCGCGTGCCGACGGTCGCCGCTTTTCGTTCCACGTCGCCCTCGATGTGGGGTTGCCGTTTCACGCGTAATGAAACGATCTGGCTCTCACGGGCCGCGGGCGTGGTACGCGCGGATATCGTGCTGGATGCTGCCGCCCGCCTGCTCGGTGCCCGCAGTACGCGCACGCGGGCGGCGCCGTTTCGCCACTGAGGACACGCGCATGTTCATGGACCCGTCCGCGTTCACGTTCACGCACGCGCTGGAGCGCAACTGGCGCATGGTGCGTGACGAGTTCCTCGGTGTCGCCCACTATGCCCGGGCGTGGCATGAGACATCGATCTATTCGGGTACATGGCGGGTATGTGGACTCTTCGATGTTCACGAGGGTACGCGTATCGAACCCGCTGCCACGCTGTGCGCGCGCACGGTCGCGCTGCTCGAATCATGCGTGCCGGCGAGGCTCGGCGCCGGTTTCTCCGCACTTGGACCGCATAGCCATATCGCCGCGCATTCCGGTTACGAAGGCCTGATGCTTCGATGTCATCTGGGGCTCAGTATTCCCGTCGGAAATTGTCGTCTTCGCGTCGGCGATCAGGAACAGGGCTGGGAGGAAGGGCGATGCCTCGTATTCGACGATCACTGCGTGCATGAAGCATGGAACGAGACCGACGAGATGCGCGTCGTGTTGATCGTTGACTTCGCTCGTGATTCGCATGATCGGGCGGCCCGATAGCGAAGAAGTATTCGGAGGCGGAAATGGGACATGTCGGCGAGCCGGAGCGGGAAGAAGATCCCGACAGGCAACGTGCGATCAGAGCGATCAGAATGGCCGCGCAGAATGGAGAACTCGTCATCGTCACGGGTGCGGGTTTGTCCGTCGGACTGACCCGCCGGGCACCCCAGAAGGCCTTGCTGTGGAAGGCATTGATTCAGAACGGTATCGAATATTGCCGCGATCATAAAGTTGCCGCCCTGCAGGAAATAGAGCGGCTACTGCGAAACCTCGATGCCCCGGGCGCGCACCTTGAGGTGGCGACGACAGTTCAAAGACTTCTGAAACGAAGAGACGGAGTCCTTTTTCGGGCCTGGCTTCGCACGCTGTTCGACGAACTGACTCCCGAGGATGAGCCACTCAAAGAAGCCGTCCGGACGATTCAACGCGCGGGAATTCCTCTCTGCACGCTCAACTATGACAATCTGCTCGAGCACATCACGGGCCTGTCCAGCATCACCTTTTCGGGGCAGCCCCCACGGAGGATCGGCGACTGGCTGCGTCGCACCGGCTCCAGCCAAGGCGTGCTGCATCTGCATGGGCACTACCACGAAGCGGACTCGGTGGTTTTCGATATTACGAACTACACGCGTATCGAGGTCGACACCTTCCGCAAGGATGTTCAAAAGATTCTCGCATTCAATAGACTACTGTTGTTCGTCGGAACGGCCGGAACGTTTTCGGATCCGAACTTTACCGAACTGATTCACTGGAGCAGAGGCCTCGGCGATGCGGCGACGATGCATTACGCGCTGGTGAAGAACTCTGACGTGGACGTTTATCGAGGTGATGAAGCGTGGCACGGCTTCGTGCATCCGGTCGGATTTGGCGAGAGGCATGATAGCGACGAACTCGCTCGCTTTCTACTTTCGCTTTTCAGTGACTTGTCATTGGATCAAGCCAGTGTGCCAATCCCGCCGCCCGAACCGCCACGACGAGCACAGTTGCAACCGCAGGATGAATCGTTGCTCGAACGCTATCGCACTTATGTGGTTCATCAGTATCAGACCTGGAACTTCGAAGGGTTCGAGGGGCAGGCCTTTGCGCGGCGGTCGCGCTTCCGGTCGGATGTGAAAGATATCTATGTCCCGCCCGATGTCGTCGATTATCCCGCCGAGTCGGACGAAAAGAATCGGATTGCAATCGGACTCGGACAAGCGCTCGAGGCATGTCAGCGGCTCATTCTTGTCGGGCTTCCGGGCTCCGGTAAATCGATGGTGTTGAAGCGGCTCGCCGTGGATTACGCCGATCCGTCACGCCAGCTCATCGTCGAAGAGCGGACGCCCGAGGAGGATCGAATTCCCGTACTGGTGCCGCTGAGAGGGTTGACGCCGAGCAGGAACGGCTCGCTTGTCGACGTGTTGCGTCACTTCCTGGACAATCTCGAAGCCAGAACAATGCGCGGACTATTCGACGCCATCTCGAGACATTTCGACGACGGCAGACTGCTTCTTCTCTTCGATGCGCTCGATCTTCTCAACGGCAAGGAAGATCGTCAGTTATTCGCCGAGCAACTCGATGATTTCGTACGCGACCATGCGAGCGTGCGTATCGTCGTCACGACGCGGCAGGCGCAGTACGATGAGGTTGCACTGGGCTTCCGCTATTTCAAACCCTTCCAGCTCGCCACGCTGAGCGACGAGGCAATCGGCAAATTGTGTGCTCGCTGGCGGCGTCGTCAGGGCGGAACGGAAGAAGAGATAGCACAAGACGCAAGCCAACTTGCCCTTACGATCCGGGAGAACATCTCGTTACGAAGGCTCGCCGAAACCCCCTTGCTGCTGACGATGCTGCTGCTTGTCTGGCAGCCAGACAAGCCCGACATCGGCAGCAATCGAGTAGGCCTTTACGATCGCGCGGTACGCGTTCTTCTCGAGGGCGGCGCGCCTCAACGGCCGTCGCTCGACCGTAAGGAAGTGATGCCCCAGCTCACTTGTCTCGCCTTCGACCTGATGAAGACACGCCGTCTGGGCGGTACCGAGGCGCAACTCGTCGAGCTCCTGGACGGAGCTCGCGGAGCGTTGCAGCAAGCCCGCTTTCCGACGGAGCCGAATTCCACCGAGTTCATAAGAAAGGTCGTTTCGCGCACGAGCCTGCTGCGCGAGCAGATCGAATACGAGGCGGGGGAGACGATCGAATACCAGTTTCCGCACGAGACGTTCCAAAGCTTCTTCGCCGCCGAGGCGGCCGCGAATCGCTGTCTTTCCGAGTATGCGCCGGACGCGGACCTCTTTACGGTTCTGGCGCACTACCTGAGCGAGGATGCCTGGCGCGACGTCATTGCAATGGCTGCAGTGCTCGCTGATCGTAAAGCCGAACCGCTCATCGGTGCGCTGGTCAGCGTCGGTCAGGCTCTACAACGCCGGGCTTCGCGTGACGAGGATTTCGAAGGTAAGTCGGCATGGCTCGCTTCTCCGGCGCGCATGCCTGCTCCAGTCGAGCTTCTGACGCAATGCCTGATCGACGGTGCGACTGCATTGGACCACACCATCGACGCGGCGTTGGGACTCATCGTGTTCTTTGCGCGCGGCTGCCGCTCGGACTATGACTGGCAGGCGCTCGCTCGTGGCGATTATGGCGAGCGGCTGCTCGACGCCGCATGGACGCAGTATCAGGGCAGCCACTGGAAGCGCGAGTCGTTGATTGCGCATGCCATCGATACATGCATGTCGATCGCCGTGTATCGCAAGCCTATGGATCACTGGAAAGGAGAAGAGGGCGCAAAGGAGATTGCGGATCTTCTCGGCGCGGATCAGGCCGAACGCAGCCTCGCCATAGGGCTTTTGATCTGCGCGGGCGTGTTGTCGATCGAGTGGTACGAGAGTGATCCCGCACGCAAGCGCGTCTTCGCGCAAAGCCTGCCCCTGAATAGAATCGAAGCGCTTTTGAAACACGAATCGTACGCCGTGTCTCACGCGGCGATCTGGGCCTGGGGCCTCATACAGTCACATGATCGGACCATCGAGACGAGAGCTGCACTGTTGAACCACCTCAAGAAGGCAGCGCTTTCGAACATCCACGGAAACTACGCTCAGGTGGCACGCTGGGCCCTATTGCAGAAAGCGGCAATGCCCAGATCGAAATGGACTCCGAAACTCACCAAGGCGCAGCAGAGGCTCGTGAAGGATATGGCGAACATCAACACTGCGCATCAGGATTCTGCCGAGGATCGGACCAGAGTGACCGCGGCGCTGTTGATCGCCTTTTATGCGGGAGGGATCTGGAAGGATGGCGAGTTGGCGACGCGCTTTGCCATCGCATCGGAAGCATTGAATTTCGCCAGTGACTGGCGCGTATTGGTTGATCAGATTCTTCGGCAACTGAAGCCTTAGCCGGTGCGGTGTGCCCGGGAGGAGAGCCCTGATGCAACGACTGTTCAAATCGGGCGCAAGGCTCGCGTCATACGCGTCGAACAATTGAGGAAGTCCGATAGGACGAGTGGTCGGACATAGCTGCGCCTCGATATTACGCGGCCACGATAACCAAGGAGCGCCCATGCCCACGGCAAATCCCGATTCGTATCACCCGATCATCTACATCCGCGGCTTTGCGATGAACAAGTCGGACATCGACGAAACCACAGCGGATCCGTTTTGCGGCTTCAATTCGGGATCGACGGTCTATCGGGCGCGGCCCGGCGTGACGGAAGCTGCGCGCTTCGTATTCGAGTCGCCCGTGGTGCGGCTCGTTGCGGATCATGACTACGTGAACGCGGTCAGCGAAGGAATGGATCTGTCGAGCCCGACATTCGACGAAGCGATGCCGCGCCGCTCGATCGTGATATTTCATTACTACGATCCCGCTTCGACACTTCTCGGCACCGGCGTCGTGCCACCCATCGATGAGTTCGCGAGGAAACTGAGCGAACTCATCGCACGCTTGCGTGATCTCGTCCTGAAGACAAATGGAGCTTACGCGAGCGCTAAAGACTTCCGCTGCCTTCTCGTCGCGCATTCCATGGGCGGACTCGTCGCGCGGACTTTCCTGCAGAACCCGCAATGCGATCCAATGAAGGTCAGAACTACCGTTAAGAAACTCTTCACCTACGCGACGCCGCATAACGGCATCGATTTCGGCGGCTTCAATGTGCCGAGCTTCTTCACGAGACATCAGATCGACACGTTCAACCGCGCCAACATGGGCACGTACCTGTCTCTGGTGCCGACCTATCAGACGCAGACCGACGACGTTGCCCGCTGTCCCGCCACCGCGCTCGATCCCGCGAATATCTTCACGCTGATCGGTACGAACCGTCTCGACTACGAGGTAGGCATGGGCCTGTCGCGCACCTTCGTCGGAAAGGGAAGCGACGGGCTGGTCCGAATCCAGAATGCCGATCTGAAGGGTTTTACGGTCGACGAGAACGGAACTCAGGTCGATACGCCCTGCGCCAAGGCGTTCGTATATCGCAGCCACTCGGGCTACTTCGGCATAGTCAACAGCGAGGAGGGCTATCAGAATCTTCAGCGGTTCCTCTTCGGTGACTATCGGGTCGATGTCTGGCTCGAAATCGAAGATGTCGTCATGCCGGCCGGCGCTCTTGCCAATGCCGATGCGGCGGGCACGCTCGATGCGAAGTATCCGGTCGATGTGATCATCTCCCTGCGTAACAAGCGCTGGTTCCTAACGCGCCGGATCGCGGAAGAAGACTCGTCGTCCGTGTTCGAGCATAGCGACCTGCGGGCGCGGCGAGGCCAGACACCGCCGCTCGAGAAGGCGCTTTCCACGATTTTCATGGCGAACTGGGGAAAGCGCGATCCGAAGAACCCCACTGTGGCGTATCGCGTGCAACTGGTCGTACGCACGCCGGACTTCCAGATCAGCGGACGCGATGCCAATGTGGATCGTTTCGAAGGTAGCAGCATTTACGCTGATGCGGTAATCGTCGAACTCGATACGAGTCATGTGCCCTGGACTGCGTCGTACTGGTGGGAGAGCGAGCAGACGGCCACCTGCGACACTTCCACGAAGACACCATTGATACTGCAACCTGCGCATCCCGGAACGCTGTCGCCGCTCGTCGCTCGCATCGCGGTCGAGGGCGGCTCAGGCATCGAGTTCAAAGGGGCGTTGAAGTTCATCGCGAGCCCGTGGGCCTGAGGGACTCATGCGAAAGAAATACATCGTGTTCCCGATGTGGCGAGTCACTACGCCCAAGCTCGGGCTTTTCGTCGCGGCCTCGTCGCTCTTGCTGGTCTTGTAGGTCGACTTGTCCTTGATGCCGACTTCCGCGCCGTCGGTCTGCACGGTGCGCGCGCCTTCGTCGGTATCCGAAGCTTTCGAGAAGTTCGGATAGGGCACGGGAATCGGCCCCGCCGGCGGCGAGGGCGACGACAGGCACACATCGGACATCGCGCTCAAGGTCTGGTTCGAGTCCTTGGACGCCGAGACCTAGCGGACATTGGCGTAGACATTGATCATAGCTCGTCCTCTTCGACACATCCTTCGTAGCGCAGCACGATGGCGGCGCGCTCGCCCGCATCGCTACCGACATGGCACTGCGAAACACGCCCGACCCCATAACTGTGTTGTCTCGCGTGCAGCGCCGGCGCGGGCAGGCATGGCAGGATCGCCGCGCCGATTTCGCTCAGATATTCGATCGGATGCCACAGTTCGAGCGACGCATCGCGCGCGACCCTGTTCAAGCGTCCGGCGGCAAAAGTCGCTTCCTTGAACTTGTAGTGCTTGCCCGAGAGATCGGACAGCCGCACGGCGACTTCGCGCATGGTCAGCCCGGCGGAATCCAGCGCCTGCCGCACCGCCCGGGTCATCCCCCGCGGCCGGAACGGCTCGGTGCTCTCAATGGGCTTGATCGCGCAGCCGATGCCGAGGATCGCCGCGCGGCCCGGCCGCTGGGGTCGTCGAGCGCGAGCAACATGGCGCAGCCCGCCTCGGACGGAAAAAACCCGTTGGAGTTGCCGCTGTTCATGAGACGCCGCTGATCGATGTAGTGCTTCAACATCCGTGGATGCGGAGAACTGTCCACGCCCGCGACGATGGCATAACGAGCCTGCCCGGTGCGCAACAGCTCGCGCGCAGCAATCAGTCCGTCGGCGCACGAGGCCTGATCGCGCGCGATCAGCGCGGAGTGCCGATTCGCGGCGATCCCGAGTCGGGCGTGCACCTAGTCGAGCAACTTCTAGCTCAGCCGTTCGGGGCGGCCACGCTGCGACGGCGCGGACGCGCCGAGAAAGAGCGGCATCGCCGTCCGGGCGTTCGTCGCCAGCGGCGGCGAGACACTCACTGATGGCTGGCGTGATCATGTCGGCGAGCATGCCGACGCCGAACCACCTGTGCGGCATCGATACGCGCGCGCCTTTAAGCGGATCGGCCGTCTGCGGGTCCTGCCACGGCAGCGCGCGCACCGCGCTCACGCCCGCGCGCACCGCGCCGCCAGCGTCGCCTGCGCGTTGCAGCCAAGTGGAGTGACGAGACCGCTCGCGAGCACGCACATCGCCGTCATGCGCGCCTCCGTTCGCGACAGGCCCGCACCGCTTCGTCGAGACTGGCGTAGTACGTTTTGCCTGGAACCCGTCGCGCGCGGCGCCAGGCTTCCGGCATCTCGCCCACGATCACCTCTTTCACGTCTGAGACGCGGCGCCCGACCGGCGGCACGCTGCGCCATCGCCGGTTCGTCACGCCGCGAACAAGATTAGACGCCTCGATACCTGTCATAGGTCTGAGCACTACTCGCCATTGCCGGTAGCCTCACGCAGGGCACTTCCGTCGTCAACCCAGACGCGAAGACCTTCAGGCGGGGGGCGGTGCCGACGATCACGAATACGATGCCTCCCAAATGCGGGCGCGCGGCAAGAGCATGTTCGCGGGCGAGCGCGCAGTCATCGGCGGAGGGGACAGGCGACGGCTCCGGATGTGTATGCCACAGACCGATGCAGTGAAGCCGTTTAGAGTAGAACGATTCACGCTTATCCATTGCCCGAGCCGTGCTAAACGTGACTCTGGCGGAAGCGTCACGTGTCGGGGTCAGGATGGTGGCCGCTTCGATCAGGTGCGCGTCGCGCTTCAGGTTCCGCACGAACAGTTGCCCGACGGACTCCTTGCTTAGCCGCGAATACTGCGCGTGGTCGAGCATCGCCTGCAGCGCTGGCTCGCTGAATTCAAGCGACCAACACGCACCGGGCAGCCGATAAGCTATCGATAGCTTCGACAATCAGGTGCTGTCGTTTCTGTTGCCCGCGCTGATGGCAGCGTGGCATTTCTCGAAGGCCGAAGCAAGGCTGATCGCAACGTCGTCTCTGCTTGCGGCCGCGCTCGGCGGGTGGACTTCGGGCATCCTGAGCGATCGTCACGGCCGCGCGCGCGTGCTGACGGGTCCCATCATCTGGTCCACGGCGTTCAGCATCATCATCGCGGGATTCACCAACGCCTATCATCAGTCGCTGATCGTGCGCGCGTTACAGGGACTCGGCTTCGGTGCGGAGGGGGTTGTCGGCGCGGCGTTGATGGCGGAAGGAATCAACCTCGCGCATCGGGGCAAGGCGCTCGGGCTCGTGCAAAGTGGCTTCTCCGTGGGCTGGGCGCTCGCGGCCGTCATCACGGGCCTGCTGCTCGTGTCTGCCTGCGTCCATCGCATGGCGCTCGGCGTTCTGGGTCGGCGTTGTCCCCGCGCTCGTCGTGCTGCTGATTCGCCGTTGCATCCCCGAGCCCGAGATATTCCGCGAAATGAAGCGGGCGACGGGCGGCGCGGTCGTGGCGACGTGGCGTTCGTCGTTCCGCGCGGATGTCCGCCGATTCGAATACAAGCCGCAGGACGACACGGGCGCGCTCGGCGGCGGCGTGAAGTGCGGCTGGGACGTGCGCAGTACGGAAGTGCGTTGATTCGAATTGCGTCGCGTTTTCGGCCGCACCGCTGTATGGCAGTGGTGCGGCCGTTGCGTCATCAGGGCGCCATGTGCGCCAGCAGCCGCGCCTGCCGTTTCGACGGCGCCGCGCAATTGAACATCACCGTGCCGGGTTGCAGCGTACACAGATAGAGCGCCGCCGCGATGCGCTGGCGTTGCGTGTTCTTTCTCAGCACTTGGACGCATTGCGCCGCGGCAGGCGCTTCGCCCACGAAAACCCGCGTGCCGCAGGCAAACCGGCTCTGGTTCTCTTTCCACCATCCGCTCACCTTGGCCACGTCCGGCCAGCGCAGATCGTCGTCCTCGTCGAGCGCCACGTTGTCATCGGCGGGATCGTCGTTGGGGCCGGGCGCATCGAAATCGTCTGGTGCGTCACGGTGAAGATCGAGCCACGCCAGATCCACGCCGGTGATGAAGCTGAAGGCCTCGCCCGCGAGACGCGCCCGCGCCGGATTTTCCATCTGCCTGAGGAGCCACGGGACGGCCTGGATGTCGCCGGACCAGCCTGCCGCCCGAATCTTCGTGCGGGCATCCGCGCCGTTGTCGGCTAATGCTTCGACGAGGCCTCGCGCAGCCGGTACATCGGCGGCGAAGAGCGCGACGATGAGCGCGTCGAGCCGGCATGACGCCGCCTCCAGCGAGCATTCGCGCAAAACGGCAAGCGCCTTTCCCCGATCGCCCAGCAGCACCGACGAGCGAGCGGCGGCGAAGGCCGCGGCCGGAACGTCGTCGCCGAGATGTGCGAGACAGTTGCCGAGCAGGTCGATGCGGCCGAGTTCGCCCGCCGCGCGCAAGGCTCGCGTGCGCAGCCGCGCGTCCTCGTGATCGAGCGCCTGCGCGAGCGGCGCGCCCGGATCGACGCGATGCTGCGCGCACGCGGCGAGCCCGAGCCAGCGGATCTGCGGCGACTCGCTCGCGAGCAGATGCGCCACCACGCCTCGCAACCGTGACGCGGACACCCATCCGAAGGCCGACGACAGCGCGCGGGCGGCCGCGGGCACGCGCTCCAGCAGCGACAGCAATTGACGGAGCAGTGCGCCGTCGCGACACTCGATCGCGACGATGCAGGCGACGAACAATGCGCCGACGCCCGCCGCGCCGAGCGCCGCGCGGCTGAGCGACGCGCCGATTTCGCCCGCGATCGACAGGCCGTCGAGGTGCGCGGCAAGCCGTTCATCGGCGCGGGCGAGGTCCTTGAGCTTTACGTGCGGCGCGCGCACGAGCACGCTGCGCATCGCGCGCAGAGACGCCGCGTCGTCGACGTGCTGAGACACGACGTCGATGTTGACGGGACGGCTTTCCTCGATCTCGGTCATTCGGCAGCTCCTGCGCTTCGGGGCGTTCGCGACGCGCTCATGCGTCGTCGTCTTCGACGGGCTCTTTCCAGAGGCCGGGCGCAAACATGCTGACCCGCATGACGCGGTTGTCCATCGTGCTGTACAGGACGTGAAACGTGAGGGACGGCTCGTTCCAGACCGCATAGCCGCTGAAATCCTCGTCTTCCTGCGCGTCTGGCGCGCGTGCCAGCTTGTCGGCGACGGTTTCGGGCGAATCGTCGAAGGTCACGCCGTAGGGCATGTCACCGGGCCATCGCCGCGCGTCCAGCTCGCGCTCCTGATGGAAGGTCATGCCCGCGAGCAGCGCGTCTTGCCGCCATTGCTTGCGCTTCTTCGGAGGCATCGCGAAGTTCACCAGCAGTCCGTAGGGAGTGAGCAAGTCCGCTTCGCCGGTTTCCTCGATCCGATCGATGCGATCCTGCAGTCCAAGCGGATCGAGCGCGCTCTCGACCGCCGGGTCGTCCAGCGACGCGGCCAGCAGTCCGATCAGCGTATCGATGGCGGGCGCCGGCGCGATCGCATAGTCGAGGGGCGGCAAGGGCGGCTCGCGCAACGCGCACAGCACGAAGGCGATCGCCGATTCGTCGTCGGTGTAGCTCACCGTGATACGGATTTCGGCCACGTCCCAGGTGTCGCGAATATAGGAGTGGCGCGTGGCTTCGTAGGACGCCATGCGCTTCCTGACGGTCGCGCGGTCGTCGAGGAGCGTGAGGCCGAACGGCAACGCGTCCTGGTAAGGGCGCACGCCCTGGTGGCTGCCGTACAGGTAGATCTCGGTCAGCACCATCGGTCCCTGCCCGAACTGCGTTTCGTCGAGCCCGCGCCAGGCGGCTTCGTCGTCGAAACCGAATTCGATGCCCGCACGCGAGTTCTTGACCCACGACTGCGTCCCGACGACGGGACCGTCCGAGTCGTCTTCGTCGATCTCGACTTCGGGCCGGTTGCGCACGCGAAAGTATACGAGCGCGGATTCGACCGCGGGATCGGTGTTGCGCGCACCGAGTAGGGAGAGGAGGTCTTGGGGAGACATGGCTGGCGCAAGCGGCGGCTAGAACTCGACGCCGGGCAGCCGGACAGAAAGTCGGGTGAGCGATTGACAATCCTTGGCATAACGAACTGAAATCTCGCGCTGCTTTCCGATCCATACATCGGAAGGGGGCTTTGTCTCGGTTTCCGTGGGTTTGCCGAGAAGTTTTCGAAGCGAATCCTGGGACATGTCGGCTGCAATGCCAAATGGCAGGCTGCCCCGATACGGATCGCGCTCGGACGCGCCGAACTTGGCGAGAACGCCGCTCAGGATCAGCGGTCCTTCGCCGACATCCTGATCGTCGAGCGCTTTCAACGTGGCTTCGTCGGTCATGATCAGTTCGAGTCCGTGGCCTTTGAGCGCGAACTGGACGCTCGTGCTCTCCTCGTCAAGCTTCGGCACCTTCCTGACACCAGCGGCCGCCAGCGCCGCGTTCAGCGAAAGATCATCCTGGCTCGTACCGAAAAAATCCATCCAAGCTTCGAAGTCCATGTGTCCCTCTCGTGGTTCCAGGTCCGTCTAGCGATGTCTTGCGATGTTCCGCCCATCGGATGGCTTAAGCAAGGCATTCGTCGATGACGTCGTTGATCAGTTTCTTGTGATTCTGAGCTCTCACCTTCTTTGCCGCTGCGCGATAGGCCGCGGCGCAAGGTGAATTGGTGCTGTCCAGCCGGCGTTGTATGCGTCCGAGGTCCCTGTTGGCTGCGCTGTCGAGATCCTTTGAATCGGTCTTGATCTGGTTCTTCGTATTGCGGCTCCCGCAAGTGCGGCTGTGGCCACGATGGAGGGTCCTGGGGATCGAGATGGTCAACGCCCGCGCCTTGAGCCTCGATTTGACACAGGCGCGTTCGACGTCGCTGGCGTCTCGCATCCTCGACGAGCTTTGCGCAGCCTTGTTCATGGCGGCGTGAGACGGCACATGGTCGCGCTCGAACTTGCGCCTGGCCCGCTTCTCGTTCAGCTTCGAATAAGTGCCCACTTCCCCGCACTTCAGCCACGGCGGCTTCAGCGGCGCCTGCTTGGTCTTACCCGTCCCGGAGTTGGTTTGTCCCTTAACCACCGTTGTTGCCCATCGTGTCACCCAGCAACTGAACGTTCTTGCCTTCGAATTTCACATCCATCGAGCCCGGCGAGATGAACTCGCAGACGCCCTGGGTCGCGGAGGAAACGATGCCGCCCCCCGTGCCCTTGCTCGCCACGTCCGGCGACGGCTGGCTCATGTAAAACGATCCTTTGATGGCCACCTTCTTGCCCTCGATTTTCACGGTCGAGGTCGCGTCGTCCAGCCGGTCGGCCGAGCGGCCGAGGTTGGGAAGCGGCGTCGGTACGAAAGGCGCGGGGGGGCCGGGCATCTTGCAGACGTTGGGCAAGTCCGCGGGCGACATATCCAGGCTGCCTTCCGTGACAGGCGTATTCGGCGGATTAACCCCCACGCTGATCATCTCCTTGCGCTCCTCTAGCCGAGTTTCAGCGTAAGCGCCGCGCGATAGCCGGCGTCGGAGCCGGTCCAGAGCATCGCGTGGTCACCCCTGGCATAGCCGCGTAATCTCGTCGCGGCGGCGAGCGCCACATACAACGGCCCGGAGGCCGCGCCGACATCGCCCCAGCAATCGGCTGGCGACACATAGTCGTTGGCGTCGATGAACGCTTCCTGCGTGCGGAGTTGCGCGAACATGAACTCCTCGTTTCGGAAGCGTTCGCCGTTCAGGTCGCAATAGGTGAGGGCGATCTCTTCCGCCGGCAGCCGCAGGTTCGCCGTCGCGGCCGCGATCGCCGCCGTCAGCCCTTCGCCGACGCACGGTTCGGTCGCGCGCAGCGGATGCGGCTCGACGGCGGTGGCGACGGCCCGGATGCGCGAAAAAATCACGAGGTCCGCACGTTCCGCCACGGAGCGTCGCGTGAGCAGAACGGCGCCGGCGGCTTCGCCGGGCGTGAATCCGCCGCGTACGTGGCTGCACTTGAGCCGCCGGCGAATTTCCAGCGAGCGCAACGTCCCCGCGTCCCGGTATGAATCGACGCCGAGCACGAGCACGCTTTGCACGTCGCCTCGCGCGAGCCATCGCGCCGCGGCTTGCATGGCCATCAGCCCGCCGGCATGGCCGCGCGCGATGGTGCGCACCGAATCCGGCGAAAGCCCGAGATGCCGTGCCTGTTCGGCCGCGAGCAACGATCCGATTTCCGACGGCAAGCCCGCGCGCGGCTCCGGCAGCGCGAGGACACAGCAGTCGGGGCAGGCGGACGAATCGGCCGCCGCATCGCCGAGCGCTTCTTCCCCGGCGGCTCGCAGCATCTCGGCCATGCGCTGCGCGATGGGCGCGTCGGGGTCGATCACGGGATCGGCCGCGAAGGTCACGGGCTCGCCGTCTTCATCCTTGAACTGCTTGTGCAGCGACACCCCCGACACGCCGCCGCGCACGGCGGCCGCGCTGGCCGGCGCGCTTGCGCCCACCGCCGTGCGCGCCCCGAGCCCCACGACGCAAATGTCGTCGGGGCCGCTGTGCGTCCATGCGCTCGTCTTGACGGATGCGTTCACGATGGCGTCCTCATCACGCGTGCGCTTTCTCGATGACCAGCGTTTCGTCGAGCTCGTCGGCGCGCCGGTTGCACACGATCGACGTTTGCCAGGCGAGCACGACACGCGGCACATTCGGCTCGACGATCACGGTGCAGAGCCGGCCTTCGTGATCGACGCGCTCGCGGCCGAAGCGCGTGCGAAAACCGAACCCGATCTTCGGAATATCGAATGCGACGGTCCCGGATTCCGACATGCCCGTGACCTCGATGCGCTCTCCGCCGCTCAAGTAGTCCCGCGGCTGCTGGTCCATCGGCGCGCAGTTGTAGTAGTGCGGATCGAAATCTTCGGCCCAGAGCGGGAAGCGCTCGCGGCGCCAGCGCTCGTCATAGGTGCCCGCGAGCTGGCGGCGCGGCGACCACGCGCAATCGACGGCATTCAGGCCCGCGGGCGCCGGGCGGTCTTTCCAGTCCTTGATCAGCTGATCGGCGAATTCAATGTTTGGCAGACGCATGCCGTCGCAGTTTTCGACGCGGACCGCGAAGCCGGTGCCGACATGATTGCGATCGTCGAGCCGATGATCCTCGGACTTCGACGCCGACCGGTCCCAGCCGCCGTACGCTCTTTCGTAGGTGACCGGCATCCGCTCGAAGGGCGCGGGACTGGACATGCCGAGCCCGAGCACGCCCCGCAGCCAGACGCGGTCGCCCGTGACGCGCAGGCGCTTGTGAATCGCGGCGGCGCGCAAGGAGACCTCCAGCGCGGTCACGGCGCGGCCGCGCGGCGCGATGGCGTCGCCCATCACGAGAATGTCGGTGGTCGGCTTGACGCCCAGCAGGTCGGTTTCGTATTGCAAGCTGCTCTGGCCGAATTCGCCATAGGGCTGCGCCACCTGCCGCACGGGTTCGTTCTTCACGGCGAGACGGCAGCGGCCATCGGACTGGATATCGAACGTCGCCTTGACGACGATCATCCAGATCCGGTTGCCGTTCTTGTCCATGCCCCATTGATAATCGGCGGCGAACGGCGTGGGATTGGCCACACTCCACATGTATTGGACTCCCTATCAGTTTAGCTGGACCGAACCGCCCTTGATGCGGTTCAGTCCTTCGGACTGGCTCGATATATAGCTGCCCTCGATGATGACCTTGCCCGCGCGCGTCAGCGTGATGCTGGCCTCGCCGCAGCGCAGGACGAGCTGCTCGCGCGCCGCGACGATCATGCGCGGGCCGTCGGCGTCGATTTCCACATGTCCTGCGGCCGGCAACGGCCGGTTCGATTCGTCGTGGAACAGTCCCATCACGATGGGGCGCGTCGCGTCGCCGTTCTCGAACGAGAGCGCCACTTCCTTGCCGACATGCCCGCCGTCAAGGTCCACCACCGAGCGCGCGGCGAGCGCCGTGTTGCCGTGCGGCCCCGGAAACAGCACGAGCGGCGTGCGTCCCGCGTCCGCGATGGCGGCAAGCGTGCCCACCACGATCCCCGGCAGCGCGCTCGCACGCCCTGCCGATGGGCGATGGCGCAGCAGCAGCGCGAAGGCATCGGCCTGTCGCGGCGAGGGCTGCGCGAGCAGATCTTCGGCATCATGGATGTCGCTTGTCTGGACGGAGGGTTCTCTGTGGCCCATGAGTAACCTCGTGGTCGATGGATGAGGGCGGTAGGGCATGGCGCTTCGTAGATAAGACGTGGCTCGGCGCGCGATTTTGAAATTCAAAAGCCGCTGGCGCCGTTCGTTTAACCCATGCATTGCATGCGAACGCCGACCGGCACGGGGGATCACATGGCTACGACGGATTTCTATCCGAAGATCGATGCACTCCACGTCCAGCGCGTGTCCTGACCATCGGCGCGTTCCAGGCGGTGACCGTGGGCGCGTATCGGGCCGTGACCATCGGCGCGTATCACACCGAACCCGTCGGCGCGAGCCAGACGGTGAGCGTCGGGTCGAGTCAGACGGTGACGGTGAAATCCGATCAGACCGTCAGTGTCGGCGGGAACCAGTCGACGACCGTGGGCGGCGATCAGTCGCTGAGTGTGAGCGGCGGCCAGACCGTGTCGGTCGCCGGGGACGCGAGTGAGTCCATCGACGGCGCGCAGACGAGCGCCGCTGGGAAGGCCCGCACGACATCCATCACCGAAGACGATACGTTGACGGTCGGAAAGCACCTCACGATGAGCGCCGACGAGTCGATCACGCTGACGACCGGCGACGCGAGCATCACCATGAAGAAGGACGGCACGCGTCAGATCGCACCCGGAAGCGACGCCAGTGACGCCACGCACAGATACAGCAGCACCGACGTCGGGCTCGACGCCCATGTCGATTTCGCGTCGAGATCGATGGTCACGAGCGCGCCCAGACTCATCACGGCGCCCGTAACCGACC
This sequence comes from Caballeronia jiangsuensis, assembly GCF_046030135.1. NCBI lineage: Bacteria > Pseudomonadati > Pseudomonadota > Betaproteobacteria > Burkholderiales > Burkholderiaceae > Caballeronia > Caballeronia jiangsuensis. The sequence goes on along the minus strand of NZ_JAQQDB010000038.1, from coordinate 21,551 downwards.
CCGCGCACAGCCGTAGAGCGTGTTGAACGCGCCGGGACGCGACGCGGCGATCATCGCCGCCACGGCCGCCGCGAGCGCGAACGGCATGACGAGCGCAAAGCCGCTGCTGCCCGCGTGATCGGCCACGCGAATCAGGGCGGAGAACGCTGCATGCAGCGCGGTGTCGACCCCGTGAGGCAGATACGCGCGATACTTCACCAGTTCGATCCACGGACAAAACACGAGCCCGGCGATCACGCCCGTCGGCAGCGCGCGGCCCAGACGGAACGCGACGAAACGCGCGTTCGCGGCGCGAGCGGCAGAACCATTGCGATGCCCATGGGAAAAGCCACGCCGCGAACATGCGCAATACGGTTGCAGATGCGGCGTCGACGACATCTACGAATGCGGGGCGATTCGGTGCGGCGACGGCTGCTGCTGCAACGATCCCTTCACCGTATTCTGCGCGACTCTCGGCAGCAGACTATGCTGCTACGGTTGCAGGATTTGTGGCTGATGCCATAGCTCAAGCTGTCAAGCCGGACGTAGCTCAATACACCGTATCGGCTGTCACTGGCTTGATAGCGGGAAATCTGTCAGGCTCTCGTGCAAATAGGGTCGGGGAAACGGTTCGAGTTGTAGTAGCACAACGAACTTATGACCCGCGATGAGCAAGCTGAAGAGTCTGGAGGAATTGTTCGGCGGACGCCATTTTGATCGGGAGATCATCGTTCTGTGTGTTCGCTGGTTCCTGCGCTACAAGCTCAGCCTGCGCGATCTGGTCGAGATGATGGCCGAACGAGGTTTGTCGCTAGCTCACACGACGATCCAGCGCTGGGAGAGGCGTTATATGCCCGAGTTCGTCAAACGCTGGAACCCCTTTGCTACAGTTGCGGGTCGCTCGTGGCGTGTCGACGAGACCTACCTGAAGATTCGTGACAGGTGGGTCTACCTGTACCGGGCGGTGGATCGGGCTGGCCAGAAGGTGGACTTCATGCTCAGGGCAAAGCGCGATGTGGCCGCGGCCAAAGCTTTTTTCAGAAAGGCCATCAGGCACCAAGGCCAGTCGCCGGAGACCATCACGCTCGATGTTTTTGCTGCCTCGCACCGTGCGTTTCGCGAGATGAAGGCCGATGGTCTGCTGCCTGAAGACACGATGGTCCGGTCCTCGAAATATCCGAACAACCTGATCGAACAGGACCATCGCCCCATCAAATCGAGAACGAACGTGATGCTCGGCTTCAAACGGTTCAGGATTGCCGCAACAACGATTTCAGGCGTCGGGTTGGCGCATCGCATTCGCAAGGATCGATTCGATCTCTCGAAGCTCGGCCGCAACGGCGCCGCCGCGTCCGCCATACGGAATACTGTCATGTCCGCTCGATAAGGTATCCTTCCTATACGAAACATCTCAGACGGTTTACCTATTTGCACCAGATTCGGCAGTCCCACCCCAGAACGCGCCGCGTACCTGCCGTTCCCAGAGGTTCTGGCACCCCGGGAACTGCAAGCCCACTAGACGCCGCTGTCCGACGAACTCGAATAGTCATGTTCAACGGTTCGCCGCGTCCGGCGGCGATCACCATAGGGGACTAGAAAATCCAGGACCGCCCATAACTGCCTAACGCCCGATAAAGTCTAGGATCTTACCAACGCCACGACGCGTCTCTTCGACGTCAGTGGCTGCGACCGAGATGCGAATGAAACCTTCCATGCCAAAGTGCCGGCCTGGCTGGACAGTAACGCCAGTATCTCGGGCCAACAGCGATACAAACTCGCTTTCACTTAGGCTCATCCTTGCTAAGGCGGACTCAATGGAAGGAAACAGATAGAAGGCGCCGCGCGGTCGAAGGCAAGGAAGAGTGCCTTCGATCAAAGAATAGGCGGTGGCAAGTCTCGCAAGAAATATCGACCGCCGCGTCTCCTCTTCTGCCGCTCCAAGTTCGAGCGCAGCGAGCGCGCCATATTGAGCAAAAGTGCATACATTGTCGGAAAGGTGGGTTTGCATAGCAGCGCACCGATCGACGATATCACGCGACCCGTGGAGGTAGCCGATGCGATAGCCTGTCATTCCGTAGGTTTTCGAAAAGGACCGTGCAGTAACAATCCGATCTTTCGCACACGGCGCTGCACTCGCAAGACTCGCGCGATCGGATGGGCTGTTTACGAACACCTCGTATGCGTCATCGCAAAGCACCAGGAAGTCGTGAAGCTCCGCCAACTCGCCCAATCGGGTGAGGTCGTCTTTCGCGATAACGGATCCTGTTGGATTGTGCGGACTGTTGATGATCAGGAGCCGCGTCGACGGCGTTATCGCCGCCTCGATTTCAGCTACACTGAAGCCGTCGATCATGGAATAACCGACCGGTTCGCCTCCAGCGAGTCTCACGAATTGAACGTAGGAAGGCCATGCGGGATTCGGGACCAAAACCTGATCACCCGGCGAGACGAAGCATTGGATAAACTGGTAAATGGATTGACTTGAGCCGTTTGACACTAGCAATTCGTCCGGGGAAGCATCAAGCGAGTGATCAGTAAAGAGCTTGTCGCAGATTGCCTCTCTAAGTTGAATTAGCCCGTTGAGGTGGTCGTACTTTGTTTTGCCCCGTTGCAACGCACCGATAGTGGCCCTCACGACATGATCGGGTGGACCAATATCAGGTTCGCCGTCGTGCATTGACGTCTGTAGAAACTTTCCGGGAACCGCAGTCAGGAGTTGATTGGCTGCAGCGACCGAAGCGGATGCCTCCAACCCGCTGACGCGAGGAGCTAGGAAACGATTGAGTTTAATTTCCATTTGATCAGGTGTAGGGTCCGGCATTGTTCCGCCTTGGAAATGCGGCCATCCCTCGACTCGTTGTTGTCAGGGCAGAACATTCTCGCCAACTGCGATCGCGCTGAAGCGTACGAGGTTCGACGATATCTGAGTTCGCTTTAACCATCGGTCAGTACCATCGTAGCGCGGCACGTATTGGGGGCGGCCGTGAGCAACCTGATAGTTGTCCACAAATCCCACGTCCCCTTCCTTCAATAGAAACTCGGTCATCGCGCTGTCTATAAGTTCTTGCAATTCGCGGAAGGCGGCCGATTGCCCGGCATCCATAGCAGCGTAGTCGATATAAACTGGGTCATAAATCATACGAAGTCGGCCGCCTGGAGCCCTGAGCAACACACTTGTCACCAGCTTTGCTGGCTTGAAGGGCGTCGGAGTTGGACGGTCCGAGAAAATTGTGAACTTCGTATCGCAAAGGGTTAGACGGGTTGTCTCGGATAGGAGTGCGAAGTCTGGCACCGCTACGGTCGTGGGAATGCGATCTCGGTTCGATACGCACATGAACCCGAGGTAGTCGGCTCGATATTCGAGGATAGGATCCTCCGTGTGCAGTTCCAGTTTAATGGCGCCGCTGCCGACTTGTTTTCTTGCATCTCCTCGAATCGGAAAGACTTCTTGAACAAGACGACCATTCTGTAGATCCGAATAGCCGAAAACGTTGCCCAGCATATTAGAAAGTTGTTCAAAACGCGCGTCATTCGGTGTTGCGCAATTGTCGATCCAATGCGAAGGCGTAGGACGTTCAATGCGATCCAGATCGAGTCCGATGAGCTTCATTAGGGGAGCACGGTTCTCCGTGGCGCGCTGAATGCTTAACTTGATCTGTGCATCAGAGCGTCCGTTACAGTCGATCGTCGTAACGATATTCGAAGATTCTTCAAGGCTGTGAGCGGTTTGCATAAAAAGTTTAGCTGTCGGCTGTGAGCGTGAAAGAGAGACGTGCGTCCCTGCGTACGCGCGATGGCCAATTCAACGCATAGTGCGTGCGATCGGAACGCGGAACCCATGTGTGCAACATAGCGGTCACTCCTCCAACGCAAGGTACCGCGTGATGTCAGCGCGATCGCCGCGAAAGTTGCGGATCAGTTGATTGCCGTTAGACTCTGCATAGTAGGTGTTATTAACCGGGATCTTTCCGAGGTCCGTTGTAATGACGTATTGGGGTAAACTGAATCCCGTTTCGTACCCAGTCAGTTTCTCTAAAATGTCGAGCCCCACAGAGACAGATGTCCGGAAGTGCGAGACGCCGGTGACGTTGTCGGCGTGATAGAGATAGTATGGGCGGACACGGATCTCTAGCAGCTGGCGGTTGAGCGCTCGCATAGTTTCAACATCGTCATTGACACCCTTCAACAATACCGTTTGATTTTGCACCGGAATACCGCTTCGAATGAGTCGGTCAACCGCGCTAGCGGCTTCTGGCGTGATCTCGCGAGGATGATTGAAATGCGTGCTGAACCAGATCGGGTGAAACTTCGCGAGTAGGTCACAAAGACCTTGCGTGATACGCTGCGGGAGAAAAACTGGGTATCGAGACCCGATCCGGATCACCTTCACATGCTCAATTGCCTTCAACTGCGAGATGATTGACTCCAGCTTCGAATCGGTGAGTGTGAGCGGATCGCCTCCGGTGAGGAGTACGTCGTTGATCTCATTGTGTTCACGGATATATGCGAAGTCAGGCTCATAGGACAAGTCGAAGCTTTCGTTGTAGTATGTACCCTCCGTTGCAGTCGTGTGAAACTTTCGCGTGCAATGGCGACAGTAAACCGGGCAAGTGTCAGAAACAAGAAGTACGATACGATTCGGGTATTTGTGAACAACCCGCCTTGTTTTGGAGTATTTCATGTCACCGACCGGATCAACGGCTGCATTCGGCGGCGACGCCGTTTCGCTGGGATGCGGGATGCTTTGTAGGCGGATCGGACAGTTCTCATCTGCTGGATCCATCAAGGAGGCGTAGTAAGGCGTGACCATCCACTCGTACAATCCCTTCGTCAGCTCAATACCCTTCTTTTCGCGTTCCGAAACTTGAATCCATGGTTCCAAGTCGGCCTGCGTGCGAATGAGGTTCTTCATGTGGAACTTCCAGTCAAGCCACTCCGTGCTGCTCTGCATATCCTGCCGATTCGTTCGGGCGTCCATGTCGAGTCCTAGAAAGGTACCTGTGCTTTGGATTAGTAGAAAGAGAGTGCGATTGCTCGCGCCTCAGGCGACTGCGAGCGGCAGAACGTTCGCGTCTCCGAACGTTGAGGGTTCGCGCGCCGGCGGTTGCCCCCAGTAATCGGTCAAGTCAAACGTATCGTCGTTGCCGTCTCGATACCAAACAGTCATAAAGCCGTGGTCATCGACTTCAACACTGTTTGGCAAAGACCATGAAGGATTCCAGCGCGTACGGTCCTCAGGCCGGTATCCGGTTTGTACGAGGACTGAGTTGTCAGACGGCCGGCGTTTCAATATCGAGCCTTCATACAGAACGACTTTGCCGATATCTGTCAAGAGCGCGAAGCGTGGCTTTGACCTGCCGGAAAAGGTTCCTGACGAGCACAATCGCTGAGCAAGATGCAAGCCCTTCGCAATCGACGTCCTATGGTGGCTCATGCCGGCCATTGGTATCGCGTGGAAAAGATAGTGCGACTCGATTTCCAAGTTCCTAAGGGAGTCATACAGCTCAATGAGAGTAGAGCTATGATCGTTCACCCCTTTCAGAAGAGGATTTTGGTTGTAGATTCGAGCCCCGACAGCGAGCAGGCGCCTCAACGAAGCGGTAGATTCGTCCCAAAACTCGAGAGGATGATTGACGTTTATCGCAACCTCAATCCGTTGCGTTGCAGCTACCAATATAGATAGCAGTTCGTCATTGATCCGCTCAGGCGATTGAAACGGCATCCGAGTGCCGATCCGTATCGTCTTCACGTTGGGCGCATACGTCCCCAACGCCTCGACTGTCGTGCGCAGGAGTCTCGGGTGCATGAAGGGATCACCGCCCGTAATCAGCACTTCGTCGACGTCGACGCAGTCAGGCGACTCGCCAACGTACCTGGCGATCACCTTCACATCGTCTTTCGTCAGAGTCTTGATGGGATACTGGCCTCGCAAACACCATCGACAGTGTGACGCACACGCAGTCGTTGGTTCGATCAAGAGGGTTCGTTTGTAGAGGCGCTCGACCCCGTGCAGAGGTTCGCCTTGGTGGTAAATCTGCAACTCAGATTCATAGTGACGGCGTCGGTCGCTACTTGCGACATTGTTTTCCAGTGGGCTTCTTAGATATTGGAGGGCGATGACGTTCCATTCCGCGCTCCCGCGCCCGTACTTCAATTCGATATCTGCCAATTTCCTTTTTAGAAATGGCGATACTAGTTCAGCGAAATCCCCTTCTTTTGCTCCAGCCATGGTTAGCCCTCGCATCATGCGATATAAGTTGGAATTACGAGGAAGGCAGCGTGCGCTATTGAATTAAGTCAATGAACTTTCGTTCAAGTTCGAGCGCGTGCTGTTTCGACTCGCCGATCGAAAGTGTTTCGAGCACGCCGCAGTGTTCGAGATCCTCGGAAGCGATCACTACCCCTGTACCGGTGGTCTCGTCGAACGCGAGGTCACTTCCCGACAGCACATCGAAAACTACTTGAAGGTCGGAAGCTCGAACTCGATTGTTTGTCGCCGTCACGCGGTCGTTCGCCCGGCCACCGGCCAACCTACGGGCGAGATGGCAAACATGGGAACAGCCACCAGCGCGGCCGTTCACTTCGTTGAAGATGACGGTTCCGTCCGTCGTCACGATGCCGTCGATGTCGATAAGCCCATGGAAGCCAAGGGCGAGTGCGGCGCGCGCCAGTTCGGCAGCCCCCGAGATGAACTCTGCGCCCTTATTCGAGCCGATTTCGGGAGGGAGGATCAGACCTTTGTATCCGGGGTCAAGACGCACTTCGCCCCAGTTCGAGAAGGCGACTCTCGAACGGTCTTTGGGAAGTTCGAACTCAGCGTAAAGGACACGCTCGACTTCGTAGTATGCCTCGACGACCAGATTCGTTTTTTCGTGATAAGCCAGGCGTTCCCAGATCTGGTCAGCGACGGCATCAATTCCTTCTGCCGAAACAGGGAAGACAGCCGACGCCCCTTGAGCGGTCTTCATGTCATGTCTCGTCGTTACTACAATATTGCCATCGGCACCCGAGTTGCGGTCTTGTTTCACGATGACGGCACCTGTATGAAACATAAGGTTCTTCAGCGAATCTCTAAGCTCAAACGTGCTTGAGTTGACGCGACCGGGCGCAAGTTTCACTCCAACTCCGCCCGCGAGCGGACGAAAGACCATTTTGTCGTTCAGTAACTCGGCACCACCATCGGCAAGGAAGTCACTGGCCTTGTGTGATAGACCGAGTTCACTCGCGAGGCACGAGATGCTACGGTCATAGATATAGGGAAACAGCTCCCAATCCGCGCTCGAATTCATCGTTTCCCGCAAGCTATCGAGGAGGCTAGCGGATAGCAACTGACGGATACCAAGCGGCGGCGGCACATTTTGGTCGGAAGGCGGGACTAAAAAGGTTATCGTGTCGGCGGGAAAACCGAGAACGGCCGAGACGTACTTAAGCATCCTTGGGGAGAGTGTTTTAGGCAAAATCACAATGTCACCTGGCTCAGCGAACCACACATGCCGGCTTGCAAGCATTGCGGTAAAAAAACAATAGGCCGGGGTCAGGTTGCGTTGATCACCTATCATTCCCTCATTATCGACGTTCGCTATAAGAATCTTTGGCATGTCCTCAGTCTTGCTAATTGGGGTGCGTATGGTCTTCTGGATGGATTGCTCAATGTATGGCGTCGGGCACAAAAGGTCGGAGAAGGGAAATTCAGTTTAGTAGATTAGTTATCCTTAATTTATGAATCATTTCTCAGAGCTTCTAAGGCTATGGGTTTGTCGCCAACGTATTGGACTTCAACTGGGCGGTCTTGCGAACGCCGTGCAGCAGGCGCCGTGCAATCGTTCGTGTTACGACCCTGCGAAAGCGCCAGCCTGTGCGATACGTTGGTCGTTTACCGAGGGTCTGGGATATTCGGTTTGTTCTCAAGCGCCAAATATAGCGAGCCCAGAATGACAAGAGCTATCCCGACCGCGGCGATGCTTCCGACATTTTCGTCCCAAAGCAGATAGCCAAACAAAGTAGCCCATAAGACTGTGGTGTAATTGAAGGGCGCAAGCTCAGCAGCTCCGCCGCTTTTTAAAGCGGTTGCCATCAATATCTGTCCGATGCTTCCCAGAACACCAATCGAACAGAGTAGACTGAGGTCGACGATATCGGGAGTCTTCCAGCCCCACGTCAGTGACGCTCCGCTGATCACAGCCCCGTATAATGTGAAATAGAACACGATCAGAGCGGAATCATCTGTCTGGCTTAACCTCTTGATTTGGATCACCCACCCGGCTCCGAGTAAAGCGCTCGCCAAGATTAGTGTCGGGCCGTACCACGAAAATCCCGACGTGGTCGGCTGAAGAATAAGCAAGACACCCGTGAATGCGACTAAAGCTACCCCGAGCTCCTTTGCGCGTAGTCGTTCGCGTAATAGGGGCGCCGCCAAAAGTATTACGAAAATCGCTTCTGTATAGTTGAGCGCGACTGCTTTCGCAAGTTGGATGTAGGGCAGACCGCCAAAGAATAGCGCCATAGAGGCCAATGCAAGCACAGCGCAAACCACGTGCCCCCCCGTGCGCTTCGTCGCGAACATCGAACGCGAAATTTCGCATTTTCCAGCTCGCAGGTAACCGAACGCAGGAACCAGACCAATCATGAGACGAAAAAATGAGATTTCATTGGGTGGGTAGTCGCCGATCAGGTACTTCGCTATCACGTCAACGAGCGCGAAACAGAACATGGACGCGATCATGACTATGATGTTCCGATGCTTGTCGTGCATTGATATTATTGAGGACAACTATTCTCTCCGTCTTGATTGTTTCATCTCAGTCAGTCTTACATGATGGAACGTCTAGGAACGGTGTGCTGGGGCAATCGACGCGCCGGCGCCAGGCGTGATGCCTCGCCGCTACGTCATCCTGCAGTCAGGAAGGGGCCGAGTCGGCCCACGCTGTCAAAAAGGCATCTTGGTAATGAAAATGTTGGCAGAAGTTAAACTAAACGTCAAGAACATCGGGAAAAAAGCGAAATCCAAGTGAGACTGTAGGAAAAGATTTCTTGCAGTGCAAATATCAGCACGATGGTGACGGAAAGTGTGAACACTGCTCTCGTCGGCGAGACCACCACAACGACTTACAGCCTGCAGATCGGCAAACGCAAGACGCACAAGTGTTCTGTTGCCGCGCCGCGAGACGTACAACGGGCCGATACTATGAGTGCGTTCGGAGCACATCTGCGAGCTCAAGGTCGGGCACACAAACATACGCAATCACATCAGCGAGATCACTGACACGCTGCCGAACATCGACATCAGGAAGGCTGAAGACAGTCAGGAGTGTTACAGGATGGCCAATGCCGCAAACGGATTGGCCCCCTGCGGTGATCAATGGCAAGCGTCCATCAATCGGGCAGGCAGTGAATGGAAGCAGGGGCGGATTCAACCGGTCAACGCAACACCCAATGTTTCCGCTAGATTCTCAGCGGGGGTCATAAATTGCAATGTCTTGCGCGGCCTATCGTTTAAACGTTTAGTAATCCTGTTCAATTCGGCTTGCGAGTAGCCGTCAACCGGGACTCCCTTCGGAAAGTACTGACGCAGCAGTCCGTTCGTGTTCTCATTGCTCCCTCTTTGCCAAAGGCTGCGAGGATCGCAGAAATATACCTGGACATCGGTGGCGATCGAAAAGGCCCTGTGACTTGCCATCTCCGTGCCGCGATCCCAGGTGATTGATCGGCGCAACTCCCGTGGCAGCTTGTTCACCTGTTTGATCAGCGCCGAGACCACGCTCTCAGTGTCCTTGCCCGATAGCTTTATCAGCATCGTATAACGCGAATGCCTCTCCACCAGTGTGGCAATGTAGGTATTGTTCGAGCCCGCCAGCAAGTCGCCCTCCCAATGCCCCGGCACGGCGCGGTCCTCTGCCTGCGCGGGCCGCTCGCTGATCGAGACTGCCCCGACAATACCGCCTCGGCCTTGCCCGCTCGATGACGCGTTTTTCGAACGCCGCATCGTCTGATGGCTTCGCAGATGGGCCACCAACTCTTTTTTCAGCACGCCGCGAGCTTGGATGAACAAGCTTCGATAAATTGTTTCGTGCGACAGGTGCATGTCCTCGTTGACTCGGAAGGCGCGCTTGAGCCAGCCGGCGATTTGCGCAGGCGACCATTCTAAGCGCAGCTTGCTGGCGACCAATCGCCGCAAACGAGCATTTCCCGCCAACGCGCATTGTTTGGGCCGCAGTGCACGCTTCCAGGCGGTTGCATCGGCCTCGTGCGCCCGATACTTGAGCACCCCGCCATTGCGCTGCACCTCGCGACTGATCGTCGAGGCAGCCCTTTGCAAGCGCTGCGCAATCTGTCGTATCGACTCGCCCGCGCTCAGACCGCGAGAGATCTCGTCACGCTCGCGCAGCGCCAGCACGCGAGTACTGCGACTGCGCGCCCGAGGAACAATCCCGCCATGTTCACTGACCACCCGATGGATCGAGCTGACTTCGCGCTGCAGTCCGCGCGCGATCTCGCTTAGCGACTCACCTTCGCTCCATCGCCGCCAAATCTGTTGACTGTCCTTGCTGTTCAACCACGGCTTTCTCTGTCGTTTCATTCGCCTTTTTCCTCTGATCCTTATTGGAACAGAGGTGTTGCGTTGACGGGTTGAATCCGCCGCTGGCTTAATTTCATGCAGGTTTGGCGCGTGCGTCGGTGGTGGTAGGAAATCACGCTTGCCCTCTATAGCTGCCTAGAGTCACGATTTCATCACCCTTCATGTTTCATCCATTCATCGACTTGATCGAATTCGCTCAATTGCCAAGCCGCGGAAGCTTTCGACAACCTACATGCAGCATTTTAATTTTGCCGCAACCTACTCCCGAGGATCTGCTGGTCTTTTATTCCGGATAGAGATAGGTGGAATGACATGTGCAATGGGATGTTGATAAATGGCTTTACTGGGGTAACATCTGTAAATACCTATTGGGAAGCATCTGGTAAAACGTTCGAAGATCTTGACCGTTATCGTACGGTGTTGCATTGTCGAGAATGGACGCTTTAGATGCCGGTTTTTTCATGGTCAAGTAAGGCATGAGTTCGATCTCCGGATCGTGAGTTATTAGCACCGTATGCCGACGTCGACGACCTCCGCCAGAGCAGTTACGTTCCCTCGTAAGGAAGCTGTTTTTCTGAGTCCACGGGAAGGGACCAAGGCTTGAAGGAGTAACGGCGCAAGGTTGATGAGTTGGACGGAAATTGCACTACCGCGTTATGGCATCGACCAACTGACTCACGAGATCTCTGCGCTTAGGCGTCACTGAAGCAGCATTCGCGGAGCCGGGAACGCCTTAATCTTTCGCGTGCGCCGTCACGATTTCGTGGAAGTGCTTGGAGTAGTAGCGGATGAGATCTGACTTCTCATGCAATGTTTTCGGGCAAGGGCTTTTCATCTAGGAACCGCCGATGACACACTTTTACGGGCAATCGGCAGCATCAACCCCTGACAATAGCCCACCAGACCGGCGCGGCGATCACTGTGTCCAATCGTTTCGCATCGGTGTTCCAGGTACTCGTCGAACGATGTATCCCAGTCCATAGCCTCCTCATGCAAACGATGAAGAAGCTCCTATAATGCCATGTATTTTACGACACAGTAATATTAGTGCTCGAGATTGAGCGCCACGGGTGGTCAACCTCTCTATCTCCAGCGGACAACGGCCTTACGGGGCGCAAGTGCATTGATGCGCTGTCTTCGAAGAGCCGGACTTCGTTCCGCCTTGTCTCGAGGCCCACGCCTTCTCTGAATCGAGGCTCGTGCGGAATTTCGCACACATCGAGTCAGCATGAGCGGAGTTCCGCACACTTTAATTCCCGACGAGCGGATTTCCGCACCCTTCGCGAACCCGAAACAGGCTCCCTCCCGTGGATTTAACGAGCGACTGCGAGAAATGCGGGATTGAGGCGCGGCCCAGAAGGTATTAAGTGGGAAACACTCCAAAAATTTCGTGGTTTTCCCTTACTTTGATCGCAACTGGCACCGCTCCTGCATTGTCATCGCCGCATTGCACATTTTTGATCGTTGCATTGACCCAAGGCGCATTGCTGTCCGGTCCATTCGATACGAGTCTTACTGGAGACACCATGAATTCGATAGCATCACTAACTAATAAACACGATTTGGATACAAGTCAACGCAGCCGGGCCCAGCGTATAAAGGCGATAGTCGGTGCATCATCGGGAAACTTGGTTGAGTGGTACGACTTTTATGCCTATGCGTTCACCTCGATCTACTTTGCGGCCGCGTTTTTTCCAACTGGCGATCGCACCAGCCAACTAATGGCCGCAGCGGGAATTTTCGCGGTAGGCTTCTTCATGCGGCCCCTCGGCGGGTGGTTGTTCGGCCGGATTGCTGACCGACATGGACGCAAGAACTCGATGCTTATTTCAGTGCTGATGATGTGCAGTGGGTCGCTCATGATCGCTTTGCTTCCTACCTACGCTAGCATTGGCGCGTGGGCCCCCGCACTCCTTCTTGTGGCCCGGTTGGTCCAAGGCTTGTCGGTTGGGGGTGAATACGGCACAGCGGCCACTTACATGAGCGAAGTCGCTGGCAAGGGCAAGCGAGGCTTCTATTCGTCGTTCCAGTACGTGACCCTGATTGGCGGACAACTGCTGGCATTGCTGGTGCTCGTACTTTTGCAGGCGTTGCTCTCGGCGGACGATATTAAGGACTGGGGCTGGCGCATCCCATTCATCATCGGCGCCGCGACAGCCGTAGTGGCAATGTATCTGCGCCGGTCGCTGGTCGAAACGGGCTCGGAAGAGGCGATGCATAGCAAGGAGGCGGGATCGCTTTCCGCTTTGTTGAAGCACAAGCGCTCTGTATTGGTCGTGATGGGACTAACGATGGGCGGCTCCTTGTACTTCTACACGTTCACGACTTACATGCAGAAATACCTCGTGAATACGGCCCATATGGCACCTAAGACGGTAAGCATGGTCATGACGGGCGTGCTCGTCGTCTTCATGCTTCTGCAGCCGATATTCGGCGCGCTGTCGGATCGCATTGGTCGCCGCAACAACATGCTGCTATTTAGTGGTCTTGGCACCTTGGCTTCAGTGCCGTTGCTCTCCGCGCTTGGTCAAGCGTCCAGTCCTTTCTCGGCTTTCGCCCTCGCGCTTGGGGCGCTTGTTATTGCTTCGTTTTACACGTCGATCAGCGGCGTGGTCAAAGCCGAGGTGTTCCCGAGTACGGTGCGCTGCTTGGGCGTTGGCTTCACTTACGCCGTTGGGAATGCTCTCTTCGGCGGCACGGCCGAGTACGTGGCGTTGTCACTCAAGGCGGCGGGCCACGAGGCATGGTTCCCGTGGTACGTCGCTAGCTTGGTCGGGGTAGGATTCGTGGCTTCTTTGATGCTGCCCGATTCCAGAAAGAAGAGCTATCTTGATGGTACTTGGAACGCGTAGAAAACGCCTTAGCACCGGGCATCGTTGAAGTTCTAGCCCGCGCGTTGGAGTGAATCCGGTCGCTCCACTGAGCGGCTTGACGGAGGCTCCGCAAGTTATCACGCTTACCACCAGTGACCATGACTGAACGGCAGGGGTTCTTGTGTATGTGTGCTCAGCCTGCTATAGAGCTCGCGACGAGAGCGACCTCAGCTTGAGCGACGCGATTGGGCCGACAACGAAGCGGCTGCAACGGTCTTCGCGCGAGACATCTTCGCTTAAACGGATAGGGGCCAACCCGAGGAGTTGGCCTTGCGGATTTCTGTCAACGGCATTTTCGCGAGCCCGCCCCTGCGTGGAAGTTTCAGAGTTGAAGTGTTGCGAACTGTTTCATCAAAAAATACGACTTGTGGAGGAAGACAATGACGAATCGTCTACCTAAGCGCCTTGTAATCGCTCTTGTGGCTGCAACTGTTGCGTTTTCGAGTCTAGCGCGTGCGGAAATCACCGTTTTGATGTCGGGAGGCTTCGGCCTCCCGTACCAAGAGGTGCTACCGGAGTTCGAGCGAACAACAGGCATCAAGGTTGTAACAATGACCGGTGCGTCTCAGGGTACGGGCCCAAGCACGATCAAGGCGCAGCTTGAACTAGGCGCACACGCTGACGTGGTGATCCTTTCGAAGGAAGGACTGGGCGAGCTGAGTGCGACGGGCCGGATCCTCAAGGAAACCGAAGTTGGTTTGGCGACGACTCCCCTTGGTGCAGCGGTCCGTGCTGGCAGCTCGATGATCGACGTATCTGACGAGGCCGCACTTAGGAAGAGCCTTTTAGGGGCGCGTTTGATCACGATGCCGGGTAGCACCAGTGGCATGTACATCAAAAACACCGTGCTCCCCAAGCTCGGCGTCGCCGACGAGGTGCATGTGAAGGTGGTGGCTCGAGGCGTCGAGTCCACCAAAATGTTGGCAGCCGGCGAGTCCGACTTGGCCCTCGGACCAGTAAGCGAACTTGTACATCTGCCTGGTGTCGACTTCGTGGGCGCCCTTCCGAGCGAATATCAACTGGTCCAGGAATTCACCGGTGCGATTGTCAACGATTCAACTCAGGTCGATGACGCGAAACGTTTGATTGCCTTTCTCTCTTCCAGCAAGGCTGCAGCGGCGATCCGGAGGGCAGGCATGGAACCAGTAGGAAATAACCAAGAGCGCAAAGGGGAAGCTTCGACTCGCCCTCAGTGACTTGCACCATGCGTCTTTCTAGGCGATCCCACTCAGCGAGCCTGGTGAGGCTTGTACCGCTTAATGGGGACAACAGCAAAATGAACAGCCGCTTGATGATGATATTGAGAATTCTACAAATCTGGGCGCTTCTCGTTTTAGCCAGCTCTTCATGGGCACAGGCCATATCCCCTCAGTTGGTTCGCGAGATTGCGCCGGAAGGCAAGCTGCGAGCAGCCATCAACTTTGGTAACCCGGTCTTGGCCCAAAAGGACATCACGTCTGGCGAGCCGCAGGGCATCTCAGTTGATCTCTCCCGAGAGCTGGCACGCCGCCTGGGAGTGCCTGTTGAGTTCATACCGTTCGAGGCAGCCGGTAAGGTCGCAGATGCCGCAAAGGCTGGCGTTTGGGACATCGCATTCTTGGCAATCGATCCCGGACGCGCGAACGACATCGCGTTCACCGCGCCATATGTCGTGATTGAAGGTACTTACCTTGTCCCGGCGGACTCGCGCTTGCGAGCGATCAGCGATGTTGACCGCGAGGGCGTACGGATCGCCGTAGGGAGAGGGAGCGCGTACGATCTCTACCTCACCCGGACGATCAAAAATGCGCAACTCGTTCGTGCTCCGACTTCGCCAACTGTGATCGACGTCTTCCGCGACCAAAAGCTCGAGGTCGCGGCCGGCGTTCGCCAGCAACTGATCGCCTTCGCTTCCGGTCGGACGGATGTTAGGGTTATGGACGGTCGGTTCATGGTGATCGAGCAGGCAATTGGAACGCCGAAAGGCTCCGTGAGCGCGTTGCAGTTCCTAAAAGAGTTTGTGGAGGACGTCAAGGCTTCCGGTTTCGTGGCTCACGCGCTCGAACGCAGCAACCAGCGTGATGCAACGGTGGCCGCGCCAGTCAAATACTAGGAGCTAGCCTTCTGCGCGGATGCTTCATCGTTCGACTCATCCTCGTACCGCAATGGACAGGTTTCTGGCAGCGCGGTGGGGAGACGGCCAATTTTATTCGGCTGTCCATCGGCGGGGCCCTTCCGATGCGTGCAGCCAGTGAGCGCGCTCGAATCCAGGGGCTGTAGTAACGTCGGGCTGGCGTCGCATTGATGGGTCTAGTGCACATACTTAAACCGGCTGAGATGTTTCGTATAGGAAGGAAACCTTATCGAACGGACGTGACAGTATTCGGCTCTGGTGCAAGTAGGGTCGGGGAATCGGTTAGAGTTGTGGGAGCACAACGAACTTATGACCGGCGATGAGCAAGCTGAAGAGTCTGTAGGAGTTGTTCGGTGGACGCCACTTTGATGGGGAGATCATCGTTCTGTGTGTTCGCGTGTACCTGCGCTACAAGCTCAGCCTGCGCGATGTGGTCGAGATGATGGCCGAACGGGGTTTGTCGCTGGCTCACACGACGATCCTGCGCTGGGTGAGGCGTTATACGCCCGAGTTCGTGAAACGCTGGAACCGGTTTGCTACACCTGCGGGTCGCTCGTGGCTCGATAACGTTTCTTTCCTATACGAAACATCTCAGCAGGTTTACCTATTTGCACCAGATCCATTCAAAGTTTGCTAGATCACCCGGGGAATCAGGCCTGAGGGAGGACGGGCAGCGCGCTTCGCGCCGTCGGACTTTAATTAGCTTGATTGTCATCGCCCTGATCGCGGCGATTGCACTTGTGACCTACAAGCAGGTTCTCGAGACCGGTCTCGGGCAATTAACTCGAACAAGCCGTCAGCGGTTGGACTTCTTGACAGCCGTGACCGGTCAGACACTCGAGAAGTACGAGTCGATGCCATATGTATTAAGTCAGCAAGGAAGTTTGGTCGACCTGCTCGAGCATCCAGGCGACGGTGCGCGAACACAGTCGGTCAACGCCTACCTAAAACGAGTCCAGGAAAAGACAGAGCCTTTAGTGGTGTACCTTCTTGACCACCGAGGCCGGGCGCTCGCCTCGAGCAATTCCACCGAGCCGGGAAGCTTCGTCGGGCATGACTATTCCTTCAGGCCTTATTTTATCGACGCCATGCAAGGCAGGGCCGGGCGCTTCTACGGCGTGGGCACGACCACGGCGGAGCCGGGCTACTTTTTGTCCTATCCGCTTTACGCGCACGACGCCGGCCAGTCGACAACGAGCAAGGCTGCGGCAGTACCAATCGGCGTCGTCGTCGTCAAAATCAACTTGGGCGACTTAGAGAAAGCGTGGAGCGATGGCGCCGACGAGGTCGCGCTGGCCGACGCCGACGGCGTCGTGTTCCTCAGTAGCAATAGCATGTGGCGCTATCGCACGCTCCGCCCTCTTGCGCCCGATGTTCAGAAGGCACTACTTCAGACGCGTCAGTACGGCGATGCCGCCCTCGCGAGACTGCCCATGCGTGCTTCAAAGCCGCTCGGGAGCAGTGCATCTGCGTCGGCCCCGCCCAAAGACCTGGTATATATTGCCGGCGACAACGGGACGTCACCTTTGTTGATGCAGACCAGCGACGTGGGCCCGTTGTCCTGGAAGCTCCTTACGTTCAGCAAGACAGAGGCGACGTTTGCCGGGGCCCGTAACGTTGCCATTGCTACTGGCTCGGCCTCGGCACTCGTCACCCTGCTGACCTACACACTTTGGCTACGGCGCAGACGGATGCAGGAGCGACAAGCTGCAAGGGTCGAGCTGCAGCGCATCAACGACGAGCTCGAAATGCGCATCGCCGATCGCACGCAGGTGCTCGTAGACGCTAATGCCAGCATGGAACGCAAACTGAGCGAATTGAGCGAGGCAGAGCGCGTGCTGCGCGCGACCCAAGATCAGGCCATCCAAGCTGGAAAACTTGCAGTTCTCGGGCAGATGTCGGCGGGCATCGCGCATGAAATCGCGCAGCCACTAACTGCGATGCGCATCCTGTCGGAGAACGCACAGAAGCTGTTGAGTGCCCAAGAGGTGGGCGAAGCCACGGATAACATGATCGAGATCGGCAGCCTGTGCCGCAAGGCCGGTTCCATCGTTAGCCAGCTTAAGGGGTTTGCCCAGAAAAGTGCGGAGACATTCGATCCAGTGCTTGTCGACCGTGTTGTTTCGGACGCGGTCACCCTCGTGCGGCGTGAGGGAGAAAGCGCAGGCATCGAGTTCGACGTCGTGCCGCCGGTTCGTCCTATCTGGGTGCTAGGAAACGACGTCCGTCTCGAGCAGGTGCTGATCAATCTGTTGAGGAACGCCATTGACGCCACGAAGAGCTCACCGCTCAGACGCGTTAGCGTGTGCTTTTCGCTGGAGCCTCAGCACGTGATCCTACGCGTCCGGGACACAGGCACTGGAATAACCGCGCCCGCACTTCAACGACTCTTCGAGCCGTTTTTCTCGACCAAAACGCCCGGGGCAGGACTCGGCTTGGGGTTAGCGATTTCGGCTTCAATCGTCCAGGGGATGCGTGGCGAGCTGCGCGCGCAAAACCATAGCGAAGGAGGAGCGGTGTTCACATTGACTTTGCCGTTGGCGCCGAGTGATCGCGACGAGGAGACCACCTGATGGAGTTGAAAGTGCTTTTGGTTGAGGATGACCCCTCCGTCAGCCGAGCAGTGGCGCAGGCCTTCCGACTTGAGCAGATTCCGCTGGACGTCTGCACGTCGGTCGAAGAAGCGGTCCATCGCATCAGTGATCCGGAAATCGGGACCATCGTGTCGGACGTACGCCTGCCTGGTCAGGACGGGTTCTCGATGCTGGCGGCGGTGCGCCAGCATGACGTCGAACTGCCAATAGTATTGGTCACCGGTTTCGCGGACGTTGCCCTCGTTGTCCAGGCAATACGGGAGGGCGCATACGATTTCATCGAGAAGCCGTTCTCCGCCGACCGGCTTATTGAGGTGGTTCGTCGGGCCCTCGAAAAGC
The DNA here is from genome assembly GCF_046030135.1 of Caballeronia jiangsuensis. Taxonomy (NCBI): domain Bacteria; kingdom Pseudomonadati; phylum Pseudomonadota; class Betaproteobacteria; order Burkholderiales; family Burkholderiaceae; genus Caballeronia; species Caballeronia jiangsuensis. Next base: position 3,077 of record NZ_JAQQDB010000038.1, on the reverse strand, counting down.
GGCATCTGGTTATGGAAAATCGCCGGTTGCGCGACGCATTGCGACAAGAAGAAGGGAGCCTGCTCCTGGGACATTCGGCGGCAATCGAGCGTGCGCGGCGACGGGTGGCGGCATTGGCGGACGTCGACGTTGACGTCCTCATCAACGGCGAGACCGGCACTGGGAAGGAAGTCGTCGCCCGAGATCTTCACGCCTCCAGTCAACGAAAGGGACCTTTTGTCGCCATTAATTGCGGCGCAATCCCCGAAACAGTATTCGACAGCGAAGTCTTCGGACACGAGGCCGGCTCGTTCACTGGCGCTCAGAAACGTCGCATCGGAAAGATCGAGCACGCCCACCAGGGCACGCTATTTCTGGATGAGATAGAGGCCATGCCGCTGGCCATGCAAGTCAAGTTTCTCCGCGTTTTGCAAGAGAGGAAAGTCGAGCGCCTCGGCAGCAACGAACCCGTGCCCGTAACATTCCGCGTCGTCGCGGCCACCAAGGAGTCCCTGCGCAAATTGAGCGACGAAGGCAAGTTCAGAAGCGACCTTTACTACCGGCTCAATGTCGTCACGATCGACTTGCCGGCGCTGCGTGACCGAAAGGAGGACATCCCGCTGCTGTTGCAGCACTTCACGCGAATGGCTAGCGCGCGCTTCGGTCTTGATCAACCGGTGTGGACCCCGGGACAGTTGCGAAAATGGATGGAAGCCGAGTGGCGCGGTAACGTGCGGGAGCTACGCAATTTCGCAGATCGCCTTGTACTTGACATTGCGGAGGACGCCGAGGAAGCAATCGGCGTGGTTGAGAAGGCTGATCCCGCAGCGAGCGCGGCGAGTTTGCAAGCTCAGGTCGATGGGTTCGAGCGCCAACTTATCGAAGCCGCACTCAGACAGAATCAGGGGGTTGTAGTGAAGACAGCGGAGGCCTTGCAGTTGTCGCGGAGGACGTTGTACGACAAGTTGCGCAAACATCGAATCGAACCAGCGAAGGAATAATGGTGACAATGATGTGGTACGACGGTCGCTGGGGCTTTGTCGCAGTAGGGATCGAGAGGCGAAGGAGATCGCTATGCAAAGTAGTGCTTATATTGCGAGGTTGTAGAATTGATCAGCGGCGGACGGATGGGTTGCGTGAGCGCACTTCATTAGCCCTTTCGCGATCATGTGCATAACCGCAATGCCGCCCAGAAGGATCCGCGCACAGCGAAAGGTCTTGAAGCCCGGCATGGGCCGCGTTCGTCGCTTGATCGCCCGATGGTCCTGTTCGATTAGGTTATTGAGGTATTTGGACTGACGGATCCTGATGGGCGTTTCACGATCATCGTTGATGGGTTCGAGTGCGGCGAGATTGGCGCCGCTTTTGTCGATGGTCACGGTCTCAGGCACGTCATTCCTGGCGATCGATCTCGCAAAGTAAACCCGGCCGCAGTCTTGTCCTGATGAGCGCGTAGCAGAAAGTCGACGGTGTTGTCTTGTCGACGGCCCGGTAGAGATAAAGCCATTCGCCCTTGACGCGAATGTACGTCTCGTCCATTCACCAGCGCTTACCAACTGGCCGCTCGCGGCGCCGAAATGAAGGGCTCCGACCTGTCTGCGGGTGACCATCTGACCGTTCTGGGAAGCAACATCAATATCGATGCGGGCACCGATGCGCAACAAGTCGCCGAGACACAGCGTGCCAGCCAGTATGGCGTAACGATGGCGCTGGGCGGCGTGGTGGGCGATACGGCCGCGAGCGTGAATCGCGGCACGGCGGCGGCGCACGAAGCGCACGATCCGCGGCTGGCGGCGGCTTCGACGTGCAGGTGGGCGGCATACGCAACTGGACGGCGGCGCGATCGTGAGCAAGGCAAGCGAAGAGAAGAACAGCCTGTCGACGCAGACCTTCTACCACACGGACCTGCAAGAATCATGCGGATAGTTCGGCGCAGACGATCAACGCGAGCGAAAGCGCGAACTCGGGCAAGGGCGCGCAATCGATCCCGGGGATGGGGCCGACCGGCGCGGGTGCATCGGGCACGAGTTAGCGTGCATCGGGCACGACCTTCGCGGCGGTGAGTCCAGGCACGATCACGGTACGGGCGGACGCAAGCACGGATCACGACAGCACGGCGGGCTTGAGCCGGGATGCGGCGCACGCAAACGGCTCAGTGGAGGACCGGTTCGATGCGGACAAGATGCGTGAGCAGATGGCGATCCAGCAGGCCACAGTGCAGGGTGGGGATGCAGATAGCCGGTACCGTTGCCGATGACTTGGCGGCCAAGGACGACGAGACGTGGGGCAAGGACGGCGCGGGTCGCCTCGGCATGCATGCAGAAATTGCTGCGGCCGCGGCGGCGATGGGCAGCGGTAACATCGGCGGGGCAGTCGCGGCGACGGTTGCGGGCGACCTTGCATCGGATGCGCTCGTCGCCGCCGGTGGAAACGCACTGGCAGGGAACATCGCGGCGGGTGCGGCGGGTGCGGCGGGTGCGCTGGCAGGCGGAGCGGTTGGCGATGCTGGCGGCGCGATGAGCGGGGCAATGGGGCGCTCGGAGCGGATTTGTACAACCGGCAGTTGCATCCGGAAGAAAAGAAGGCGATGCGGACAAGGCCAAATGGCGACAAAGCCGAAGCAGACAAGCTGACGAAAGCGGCGTGTTATGCGGTGAAATGTTGGGCGGAATATCCGCGAGGCAGCGACCAGTACAACGCGAATCATGTAAGTAAGCTTGAGGCGTCGCAGCTCGAGCCGGAACTGGCGTGGGTGAATAACCACCCTGCACGAGCGAAGTGAGCGGGCGCCGCATGCACGCGGCGCCTGTGCAGGTCGAGTCGATTCGCACCGCGCGACGCATCGGCCCGAACGGACAAGTGATCTTCGATCTCGTCAGCGAAGTGATCCAGACTTGCGAAGTCGAACCCGGTGGACGCGGGCCGCGCTTCACGATCTACGGCGGATGCACCGTCATTCTTGGCCCTGACGGCGACGCGCGGTATGCCCATGGTGGAGGCCCTTGAAGACGCTTGCGCTCAGCGTGCGCCTTCAAGGGGCAAAACCGGACATTTCTAATGAGCTCGAACCCGACATTACTAAAAAGCGCTGACATTCC
>NZ_JAQQDB010000037.1:0-74046 GCF_046030135.1 Caballeronia jiangsuensis | reverse complement strand
GAATCGGGATCCGGCGAAAAACCTTCGCATCCCAAACCAAACCCTACCGCGAAAAACGAGCCGCGTCGCCGCGCCACTCCCACCAAACCGCCACCAGAAACGCGCCCGCGGCCACGCTCAACACACCAATCAACGCATCCGCGCCGACGCGCTGCATCAGCGTCCCGGCGATCATCGGACCGCAAAAGCTAGCCACGCTCCACGATGCGCCGACAATAGCCGTCGCCGACACAAGCATCGGGCCGCGAAAGCGTTCGCCACACGCGACGATCGACAGCGTGTAGATGCTGCCCGCCGCCGCACCGATCACGAAGAGCAGCGGCCAGCAGATCCACGGATGCGACATCGCCCAAGGCAGCAGCGGCAAAAGCACAACCACAACGACGCCCGCGCCCGCATGCACCTTCGCGCGCCCGATGCGATCCGCGAGCCAGCCAATGGGAAACTGCATCGTCGTGTCCCCCAGCAGGATCGCCGATGCAAACAGCACCCCGACATCCTCGCCAATGCCGTGCGACATCGCGAAGAGCGGCATCAGCGAGAGCGCGAGCGTGTCGAAGAGCGCGAAGAAGCCCGTGCCGATCACGAGCGCCGGCATGCGCGGCAGCACCTGCCGCCAGTCGCCATGTTCGTCGTCACCGCCGCCGGAAGCGAGCGACTGCGGCGTACCGCGTATCGACGCGAGCACGGGCAACGCCACCAGAAAAATCGCGCCGCAGATCGCGAAGCGCATCGAATGCACTCCGCCGATCACGCTGACGAGCACCGGGCCCGTCATCTGGAAGAGGGTGAAGTTGGTCGCGTAGATCGCGACGACGCGGCCGCGCGTCGAATCGTCGGCGAGCTGCGTGACCCACGCCTCGCCGATCGTGAAGAGCAGCATCAGCGCCGCGCCGCACAGAAAGCGCAGCACCGCCCACAGCCACAGATCGACGGTGAACTGCATCGCGATGGTCGAGAGCGCCGCGACGATCACCGTGCCGACGATCGTCTCGCGCGCACCGCAACGCGCGGCAACGCGGCTCGCGAACGGCGCGACGGCGAGTCCGCCGCCCGCCTGCATCGCCGTCATCAGCCCGACGATGCCGGTGCCGTAGCCCGCCTGCACGAGCGCGAGCGCGGTCAACGGCAACGTCGCGCCCAGACCGAGGCCGACCACCGCGACGCTCAGGATCAGCGCGAGAAAGTCACGCGAGAGGATGCCCTTCATGCAGCGTGGCGCTCGCCGGAAATCAGGCGGCCTGTCCGATCGAAAGGCGGCGCGCGCGCTTGTCGAGCGTCGCCGACACCAGCGTGAGACCGAACGCGCTCGCCGCCATCAGAATGCCGACCCACGGCAGCGACGTGAGCGGCGCGCCCGCGCTGATCACGCAGCCGCCGAGCCACGCGCCCGTCGCGTTGCCGAGATTGAACGCGCCCTGATTCAACGTCGATGCGAGATTGGGCGCATCGCTCGCGCGATTCACGATCAGCATCTGCAGCGGCGGCACGATCGCGAACGCGAGCACGCCCCAAAAGAAGATCGTGACCATCGCTAAGACGGGCTCGTGCATCGTGCCGGCGAAGATCGTCAGGATCGCGACGATCGACACGAGGAACGTCAGCAGCGAGCGCAGCAGCTTCCAGTCCGCGAGCTTGCCCCCGAGCGTGCTGCCGACCGTGAGGCCGAGACCGAAGAGCAGCAGCACGTACGTGACCGCGTGCGGCGAAAAGCCGGTGACGTCTTCGAGAATGGGCGTGATATACGTGAACACCGAGAACAGACTGGCCGACGCGAGCACGCTGATGCCGAGGACCATCAGCACTTGCGGATTCTTGAGCACGTCGAATTCGCGCAGGATGCTGGTGTCGCGCATCTCGATGTGCTTCGGCAGGCACACGGCGAGCGCGCCCGCCGCCGCAATGCCGATCAGCGTGACGACCCAGAACGTCGAGCGCCAGCCGGCCGCCTGGCCGAGCGCGGTGCCGAGCGGCACGCCGAGCACGTTGGCGAGCGTGAGTCCGGTGAACATCAGCGCGATGGCCTGCGCGCGGCGGTTCGGCGCGACGAGATCGGCGGCGACCACCGAGCCGATGCCGAAGAACGCGCCGTGGCAAAACGCGGTGACGATGCGCGCGCCCATCAGCACCCAGTAATTCGGCGCCAGCGCGCACAGCATATTGCCGACGATGAACACGCCGATCAAACTCATCAGCGCCTTCTTGCGAGGCATCTTGGCCGTGATCACCGCCAGAATCGGCGCGCCCACCGTGACGCCGAGCGCGTAGCCGGATACGAGCATGCCCGCCGCCGGGATCGTCACCGCGAGATCGCGCGCGACATTGGGCAACAGGCCCATGATGACGAATTCGGTCGTGCCGATGCCGAACGCGGCAATGGCGAGAGCGAAAAGAGGCAGAGGCATGGTGGAGGCGGACGAAGTGTCACGTCTGGGCGCATCGTCGGATTGAGCGATGCAGGCGCCGAGGCGGAGTTGAAGGCTCGGATTGTACCGAAAGGTAATTTTCGATGCTGGTATAAACCCTGATAAGCGTCGGCCCGCAACACGCCGTGCCTGAACGGATATTCTTTTGCACGCGGCGACGGCGCATGGCTCTTGCCGATGCGACGCCGCCATGCGTCAGATGTTTCCGGTAACACCCTCGCGGCCGCGCATTCCTTGCGCGTCGCGGGCGCCGGAGAGTGTTGGAAAAACGCTGCAACTATCGAACGAAAATGTCACCGACAAAAATCTGTATCCGCTTCGCGCTCGCATCCACGATGCTCCTCGGCGCACTCGCGCACGCCCAGAGCGACGCCGCCGGCCCCATCGCCACAGAGGCGGGCGCGCTGCATTTCCTGCGCGACGAATCCGGCATGGCCGCGCTCATCGGCACCCAGGTGTTCGATCGCTTCGACGCGAAGCGCATCGCGCATTTCGATGAAACCTCCGGCGCGAGCGACACCGTCACGCGCATGCTCGTGCAATCCGACACCGGCCCCGTGCTCTACGATTTCCGCCGCAGTCCGCCGCTCGTGCAACGCGTGAGTCAGCGCATGACGGTCAGGCGCGTGTTCTGGCAGGGCGAGGAAGTGGTGATGCAGTCGAACCTCGGCTGGTTCGGCTTCCAGCGCGGCAAGCTCACGAAGCTGCAATCGTCGACGACGATCTATCACTGACCGGAAACACGCGCTCGCCGGCGATCACGTACAGCGCTTCGGCGCGCACTTCGCCGTTCACCTCGAAGCCGCCGGTGAACGCGCCGAACGCGGGCAGCACGCCCGACCGCGCGCCAAAGCGAAAGCACGGCAGGCGCAAGCTGTCGACGCGCGTCGCGAGGCGGTAGACCGGGTGTTCGTGTCCGGCGAGCGCGTAAGCGCCATCGACCGTCTGCGGATGATGACAAAGCGCCCACGGCCCGAGCACGTGCGGTTCCTTCACGACATCGACGCCGAACATGGCGGGCAGCGCGCCCGCGTGTTTGTCGTGATTGCCTTCGACCAGCACGAGTTCCAGCGCGCGATGTCTTGCGCGCCACGCGGCCAGCGCGTCGAGCGTTTCGTCCGCGTGCGATTCGCGCGCGTGCAGCAGATCGCCGAGAAACACGATCGATTCCGGCCGATGCGCCGCGACGAGCGCATCGAGCCGCGCGAGGCTCTCGCCGGTCGTGCCGACGGGCACCGGAATGCCGCGCGCGCGGAACACGGCGTCCTTGCCGAAATGCGCATCGGCGATGAAGAGCGTGTTCAGACGCGGATCGAAGGCCGCGCGATCCGCGGAGAGCACGAGCGCGTGGCCGTTGATATCGATGGTCAGGGCTTCGATGGCCATTTATCCTTTTGCCGCTTTTTCCAGATCCGCGAGCATGCGCTCGACGCGATCTGACAGCTTCTCCGTGCTCACCTTTTCCCGCAAGCGCGCGACGATCAGCGGGAACGCGAAGGGCGTCGGCTTCTTCGGGTGCATGAGCGCGAGTCGGCTCTCGCTCATGCGCTGCAACGCCGCGCGGATGCGGCCCAGTTCCAGTTCCTGCAGCATCACTTCCTGATCCGCCTGCGCGAGCAGCAGATTGTCGCTGTCGTGCTTGCGGAAGACCTCGTAGAACAGTCCGCTCGACGCCTGCAATTGGCGCGCGCTTTTCTGTTGTCCCGGATGGCCCTGATAAATCAGCCCCGACACGCGTGCGATTTCCCGAAAACGCCGTGCCGACAGTTCGGATGCGTTGAGGCTCGCCAGAATGTCATGCTCCAGATTCTCCGGCGAAAAGAGCCCTTCCGCGATGAGCGTCTCCCAGTCGAACGGCCGTGCCGACAGCAGCTCGAAGCCGTAGTCGTTCATCGAAATGGAGAATGTGCCGGGCTGATCGCGTGAAGCTCGCCAGCCGAGCAGTGATCCCAGACCGATATGCGCCATGCGTCCCGCGAACGGATAGCAGAAGAAGTGATGACCTTCGCGCGAGCGCACCAGTTCGACGACCAGCACGCCCGGCCCCGGCAGCGCGGACCACTTCGCCTGCAGATCGAGCAGCGGCCTGACCGCGCGCATTTCGGGCTCGTCGTAGATGCCGTCGTTGGCGCGGGCGAGCATCACGAGCGCGGCGTCCGCGAGTTCGGACGAGAGCGGCATCTTGCTGCCCGCCCATTGCGGCATCGCACCGCGCGATGAGCTTGCGCGCTTCACGTAGGCGGTCATGTCGCGCACGCGCACGAGTTCGAGCGCGCGTCCGCCGAAGGTGAAGACATCGCCGGGTTTCAGACGCGAGATGAACGACTCCTCCATCGCGCCGATGCGCCCGCCCGTCATATACGCCACGTTGATGGTTGCGTTCGCAACGATCGTCCCGACGTTGTTGCGATGCCGCCGCACGAGATCCTCGCGCGGCACGCGATACACGCCGTCATCGCCCTTCACGACGCGATGAAAGTCCGGATATGCCCCGAGCGATGCGCCGCCGCGTTCGACGAACGTGAGCGCCCAATTGAACTCGGGCTCCGTCAGATCGCGATACGCATACGCCGTGCGGACTTCGTCGAGCATCGCGGCGGGCGTGAAGCCGCCGCCGATAGCCACCGTCACGAGATGCTGCACGAGCACGTCGAGCGGTTTCAAAGGCATGTCGCGGCCTTCGATGCGGCGTTCCTCGATCGCCCAGCGCGCCGCCGCTGCTTCGACGAGTTCAAGCGCGTGCGTCGGCACGATCGTCACGCGCGACACGCGGCCCGGTGCGTGGCCCGAGCGGCCCGCGCGCTGCATGAGCCGCGCGACGCCCTTCGGCGAGCCGATCTGGAACACGCGATCGACCGGCAGAAAATCGACACCCAGATCGAGACTCGACGTGCACACGACCGCCTTCAGTTGCCCGTTCTTAAGACCCAGTTCCACCCAGTCGCGCACCTCTTTGTCGAGCGAGCCGTGATGCAGCGCGAGCAGACCGGCCCATTCCGGCCGCAAATCGAGCAGCGCGCGATACCAGATCTCCGATTGCGAGCGCGTGTTGGTGAAGACGAGCGAGCTTTGCGCATGCTCGATTTCATCGGCGACGGGCCCGACTTGCCGCACGCCAAGATGCCCGCCCCACGGAAAGCGCTCGATGGTCTCCGGAATCAGCGTATCGACGACGAGCGTCTTCGGCTGCGCGCCGCGCACGACCACGCGCGGCGTCTTCACGGGATGCAGCAGCGCATCGTGCGCGAGGGCGAGATTGCCGAGCGTCGCGGACAAGCCCCAGATCTGCAATTCCGGCCGCCAGCGCGCGAGCCGCGCGATCGCCAGTTGCGTCTGCGTGCCGCGTTTGTTGCCGAGCAACTCGTGCCATTCATCGACGACGATCATGCGCAGGTGTTTCAGTTCCTCCTGCGCATTGGCGCGCGTCAGCATTAGCGTGAGGCTTTCGGGTGTCGTCACGAGCGCGGAGGGCATGCGCCGACTCTGACGCGCGCGTTCCGTCGATGACGTGTCGCCGGTGCGCAGTCCGACCGTCCACGGCACGGACAGCGCAGTCACCGCGTTTTGCAGCGCGCGGGCGCTGTCGGCGGCGAGCGCGCGCATCGGCGTGATCCAGAGAACGGTCAGCGGCGCGGGCAGCGCGTTCGGTTTCGGCGGCGCGTGGGCGTAGGCGGCGAGCGCGCCGAGCCACACGGCCCAGGTCTTGCCCGCGCCGGTCGTCGCGTGAAGCAGGCCGCTCGCGCCGCGTGCGATCTCGCGCCACGCTTCGCGCTGAAACTCGAACGGCTGCCAGCCGCGCTCGTCGAACCAGTGCGCGATGCGTGCATCGATCGGCGTCGCGGCCGCAGTCGCATCGTAGGCGAAGGGCGCGGGCGTGAACGAATCGGCGGCTGCATCGAGCTTCGCCTGCGCCGCTCGCGTGCGCGGTATGCGGCGGGGACGCGGCGCGCGCCGCCTTTCCTTGTCCTTGTCCGATGGCTCGGGCGCGCTCATGCCGTCGCCTCGTTCAGAAAGCCCTTGAGCATGTCGAGGGTATCGGCGTCTTCGATCTTCTTGTCGGTGCGCCAGCGCAACATGCGCGGAAAGCGCACCGCGATGCCCGACTTGTGCCGCGGGCTCGCCTGGATGCCTTCGAAGCCGATCTCGAAGACGAGCGTCGGCGTGACGCTGCGCACCGGTCCGAACTTCTCGATGGTCGTCTTGCGCACGATCGCATCGACCTGGCGCATTTCTTCGTCGGTGAGTCCGGAATAGGCCTTCGCGAACGGCACGAGCGTGCGCGCGCCGTCGGCTTCGTCCCAGACGGCGAAGGTGAAATCCGTGTAGAGACTCGCGCGCCGTCCGTGGCCGCGTTGTGCGTAGAGCAGCACGGCATCGATCGCATATGGATCGATCTTCCACTTCCACCACGTACCCGACGCCTTCGTGCGCCCGACGCCGTACATCGACGCGCGCTCTTTCAGCATCAATCCTTCGACGCCACGCGCACGGCTTTCGTCGCGCAACGCGCCGAGCGCTTCCCAGTCCGATGCGACGACCATCGGCGAGACGCGCAGCACATCGACCGCGAGCGACGACGCGAGCGCGTCCAGGCGGGCGCGTCGTTCGTGCAGCGGCGCCGTGCGCAGATCGCGGCCATCGGCTTCGAGCAGATCGTAGGCGAGCAGCGCGGCGGGCGAATCGGCGAGCACCTTTTTGGTGAGCGATTTGCGCGTGATGCGAGGCTGCAGGCGCGCGAACGGCAGCGGCGCGTTCGCGCCCGGCTCCCACGCGAGAATCTCGCCGTCGATCACGGTGCCGTCCGGCAGCGCGGCGCCGAGCGATGCGAGTTCGGGAAAGCGCTCCGTGACGAGATCCTCGCCGCGCGACCAGATCCACACGCGGCCCGCGCGCTTCACGAGTTGCGCGCGTATGCCGTCCCATTTCCATTCGACGATCCAGTCGCCGGGCGAGCCGAGCGTCGCCGGATCGGCCTGCAGAGGATGCGCGAGGAAGAACGGAAAGGGCAGGCCGATATCGCTTTCGTGGGGCGTATCGACATCGTCGCCTTCGGCCGCCGGCGCGATCAGCCGCAGATAACGGGCCGCGCTCGGCGCCTGCCGGGAGTCGGTCCAGCCGACCATGCGCTGCGCGATGCGTTTGTGATCGACGCCCGCGACTTCGGCCAGCGCCCGCACGACGAGCTGCCGCGCGACGCCCACGCGAAAGCCGCCGCCGATCAGCTTCGTCAGCAGAAAGCGCTCGCTCCAGTTCAGCTCGTCCCAGTAGCTCAGAAGCTTGTCGCGCAACTCGGCCGGGTTCGCGCCGCGCAACGTCAGCACGCGTTCCTCGATCCACTGCGCGAGCCCGAGCGACGATTCGCCCGACGCAGGCGGCAGCACATGCGCGATGGTTTCGGCGAGATCGCCGACCGCCTGATAGGACTCCTCGAAAAGCCACTCCGGCAAGCCCGCGCGCTCGCGTGCGAATTCGACGAGCAGGCGCGTGGGCACCGACTGCCGCGGCTTGCCGCCCGCGAGAAAGTACGACGCCCACGCCGCATCTTCAGGCTGCGCGCCGGAGAAATACGCGATCAGCGCTTCGAGCTTTTCGTTGGTCGATGTCGTCGCATCGAGCGCGGCGTAGAGCGTCGCGAAGCGCTTCATGATGCCTCGGCGGTGTCGGCTTCGACGATATCGTCGCCGTATTCGGTCTTGAAGGCGCCCGCGTCCAGTCCCTGCTCGCAGAGCCAGCGCACCATCGGCTCGATCTGGCCGTGCGTGACGATCACGCGTTGCGCGCCCGTCGCACCGATCGCGAGTTGCAGGCCGGGCCAGTCGGCGTGATCCGAGAGCACGAAGCCGCGATCGACGCCCTTGCGCCGCCGCGTGCCGCGCAGGCGCATCCAGCCGGACGCGAAGGCGTCGCTGTAATCGCCGAAGCGGCGCATCCAGGTGCTGCCTTGCGCCGACGGCGGCGCGACGATCAGCGCGCCCTTGAAGGCGGCCTTGTCCTTCGCGGCGATTTCGCTGACGAGGCGCGTCTGCGGCAGCGCGACGCCCGCCTGTGCGTACGCGCGATTGAGCGGCTCGACCGCGCCGTGGCAGAAGATCGGGCCGATGGCCGCATCGACGCTCGCCAGCACGCGTTGCGCCTTGCCGAACGAATAGCAGAACAGCACCGACGCGCGCCCCTGCGCCGCGTTGTGCCGCCACCACGAGTCGATGCCGTCGAAGACCTCGCGGGAGGTGTCCCATCGGTAGATCGGCAAACCGAAGGTCGATTCGGTGATGAACGTATCGCAGCGCACGGGCTCGAACGGCGCGCAGGTCGGATCGGGCTCGACCTTGTAATCGCCGGACGCCACCCACACGCGCCCCTTATATTCGACGCGCACCTGCGCCGAGCCGAGCACGTGCCCCGCCGGATGCAGCGACACGCGCACGCCGTTCACGTCGATCGCTTCGCCATAGGCGAGGCCTTGCAGATCGATGCCCGGCAGCCTCGACAGCAATACGCCGACGCCCGCTTCGGCCGCGAGATAGTGCGCGTGGCCGAAGCGCGCATGATCCGCGTGCGCATGCGTGATGACCGCGCGTTCGACGGACCGCCAAGGGTCGATATGGAAGTTGCCCGGCACACAGAAAAGCCCTTCGGGCCGCGCGACGATGAGATCGGAAGAAGTGTCCACTGATCGATAAGGGTTGCGTGTGATGACAGCCGCGTGACATGCGTGCCGTCGGGCTACGTGGAGGTGTTCGATTCTGGCAACAAAAGCACGTCACGTGCCCGTCATGGCGCTTTCATGAATCGCGTCTAGGGTGTAAAAGTTTATTTGACCCGGGCGTTTTGCTTAGCGACTCGTTCGGGCCGTTTGTTAGCGAAACACGCGCGCACGGGGCGCGCGCGCCGCGGTCTTCTTCATATGCCGAACATGGACACGATGGTTGCGCCGACCGCCGCAGAAGCGGTCTGGATCGTCAGGCTCCAGGGTCATCCGCAGTATGACTTCGTGCGCCTGAAGCGGGTATTCACCGACTTGGGCTCGCGCCATCAGGTCGTGCTCGTCGACGTCCGGAAACTTCTCGCGTGCGCCAATCGCGACGACACGGATTACGTGCTCAAGGCCGTCGATGACTGGCACGCGGGCAAGGTGCGCGGCATCCGCGAGTTCCTCGACCCGGACAATCCGCGCGTACCCGAAATGCCCTACGTGACGATCAGCGTGCGGCGCTCGCCGGGGCTGCTCGGACTTCTGGGCGTGAATCGGGAAGGCGTGGTCGCGTTTCGCAACGGGCAGCATCGCGCGCGCTACATGGCGCACGCCGGCGCTTTGTGCATGCCGGTAGAGGTGCACGAGCGCGAGGCGGTCTTGCTGCGCGAGATGTGCGCAGCGCCGGATGCGTCGGGTGCGGAGTACGGAGAGATTTGAACGCGAAGACGTTCGGTTGCGCGGAGGAGATGGGCCAGACCGTTCGGACGCCGTCCGGCCCTTTGGGTTGAGATGTCGTCAGTTCGCGGTCGCCGACGCGCCCTGCATCGTTTGCAAGGTCATGACGGACTGCAAGGGCGCTCGCATGGTCTCGTCGGGCCGAGTGCCTTTGGCGGCGAATTCGCGGCTCAGATAGTCCAGCGCGTAGTCGATGAAATAGCGCGTCTTCGCCGGCAGATACTGCCGTCCGGGATAGACGATCGACACTTTTACGTCGGGGTCGTCGACCGAGTAGTCATCCAGCAGGCGAACGAGCGTGCCGTCTTCGAGATCCGAGCGCACGATGCCTTCGGCGACGATCGAGAAACCCATGCCTTTCAGCGTCGCGAGGCGCACCATCAGCCCATTGTTGACCGTGTACACCGGCGCGAGCGTAATCTGTTCGGTGTCGCCGAGGCGATGCCGGAAGTGCCAGGTCTGACTACGCATCTCGTTCGGCAGTCCGACGGAAGGCAGCGATTGCAGATCGGCGGGTGAATTGGGCATGCCATGTTCGGCGATGAATGCTGGCGTCGCGACCGGCACCAGCGCGTTGGTTCCAACCGGCCGCTCGATGAGCGCCGTGCTCGACACCATGAAAGCCGTGACGATGCCGAGGTCGAATCCGTCCTCGACGAGGTCAACGCGTCGCTCTGCGAGGGTCAGGCGCACGTTTACTTTTGGATAGATTTTTCGAAAGCCGTCGATGAGTGGAGTCAGCGTGAGCAGAGAAAGCGCGCTCGAGGAGACGACGCGCAGCGTGCCGCTCGGCTCACCCTCGGTGTGCGTGACGGTCGATTCGAGATGATCCAGTTCTTCGAGCAGCGCGCGGCAGCCTTCGAGATAACGCGTGCCGGCTTCAGTGAGCGACAGATTGCGGGTGGTGCGGTTGATGAGGCGAGTCCGCAGATGTGCTTCGAGCATGGCGATTGCCCGAGTGACCAGCGCATTAGAGACGTCGAGTTGTTGTGCGGCGCGGCGGAAACTTTCCGTATCCGCTACGCGCACGAAGACGCGCATTGCATGAATCTGGTTCATCTTGGATTACCTCGCAGTTGTACTACATGGATCTGGGTTCGTGCTTGCGTTACGCGCGGGTGTCCAGTTTCGGTGATCTATAAAGCCGATAATATTAAGAGAAACACAGGGTTGCAATACCTAAACAAAAAGGTTTTTGAATTCGACGACTTAATTTTTTGAGAAAACGCTTGGCCTTGCTTTAAAAGCCCGGACCCAAGCAGGAGCGGGCTCTACAGCCTGTCCATATTTTGTCGCAAATCTTGATATATAAGGATCTTCGGCGAGTCAGATAGGGAATTGATTCGTTTTTTTATGATATATGTAGCGGTCTCTTAAAATATCGAATTTTGTGCTGCGCCCAGGCCATTTAGAGAATTGATATATGAGGAAGCACCTGCGAGTGATTTTATTTATTGATGTGTAGTTCTCGATAAATATTCTTGCTAAAGGATTACTGTCGGGAACCGGTTTCGATCCAGATAATGACCGTCGCGTCATTTTGGTGAGCCGATAAAAAGCCGGACTTCACTATTGAGAACTCGCTCGTCGCGCAGTCTGAAGTTGCTCTATTTTTCCACCTCGCGATCGGCTACTCATTCGTTTTTTGAAGGTGTGCCCGATTCAAATCGACGGCGCTAGTGGCACGTTAATTGGCGCGCTTCGCCCGATCTAGGTATATCCCATTCACGCTATTCATTTTCACGCCCGGCTTTTTACGGCGATCCGCGGTTCTTCGCGAGCATCGGGCGCGGTGGACGCTACGGCCGGACCGGTACGAAACGACAGGCGTGCTCCTTGCGCGATAATCGGCGGACACACAAGGAGGCTCTGTTCATGGCTCAATCCAATCCGACGACCGTCACGCTGCCGACAGGCGAAGCGATCCCGAAGCTCGGCCAGGGCACCTGGGAAATGGGCGAGCGGCCCGGCGCGCGCAAGAGCGAAATCGCGGCGCTGCGCGAAGGCGTCGAACTCGGCATGACGCTCATCGATACCGCCGAAATGTACGGCGACGGCGAAAGCGAGAAGCTCATCGCCGAGGCGCTCGGCGACCGGCGCGACGAGCTGTTTATTGTCAGCAAGGTGTATCCGCATAACGGCAGCGAACGCGGCGTGCAGGCCGCGTGCGAGCGCAGTCTGAAGCGCCTGAAAACCGATCGCATCGATCTATATCTGCTGCACTGGCGCGGCGGCGAGGATCTGGAAGGCGTGGTCGCGGGTTTCGAGAAACTAAAGGGCGACGGCAAGATTCGCCACTGGGGCGTGAGCAACTTCGACACCGACGACCTGGAAGAACTCTTTTCGATCGATGGCGGCGATGCCTGCGCCACCGATCAGATTCTCTACAACGTCGCGCGGCGCGGGCCGGAATTCGATCTGCTGCCGTGGCTGCGCGAGCGCCGCATGCCCGCGATGGCGTACAGCCCCGTCGATCATGCGCGCCTGCCGCGTGGCGGCGCGCTCGAAAAGATCGCGTCGGCGCGCGGCGTGTCGGCGTTTCAGATCGCGCTCGCGTGGGTGCTGCAACAGCCGCAGGTGTTCGCGATTCCGAAGGCGGCGGACGTCGCGCACGTGCGGGAGAATCGCGCGGCGCTCGACCTTCGTCTGTCCGCCGATGAACTCGCGGACATCGATCAGCAGTTCAAACCGCCGAAGTCGAAGCGCTCGCTGGAAATGCTTTGATGCCGCGCCGGATCAGGTGCATGCGTGATGCGCGTGCACCGAGCCGAGCACGGCGACTTCGGCGGGCGTGCGCCGGAGATCGGCTTCGCTGACCTGCTTCGCGTCGGCGAGGAAGTCATCGACGATCGACGATACCTGCGTATCCGGCAGGCACAGCGAAACGCGCCTCGTCTCGCCAACCGGCAGCGATGCGCGCTGCGACAGAAACAGCACGCCATATTGATAACCGCGCACGATGCCGCGCACCGCGCCCACGCATTGACCCTGCGCCGCATTGTCGGACTTGGCAGTGCATTGCTGCACGAGTGCATAGGCGGAGAAGGTCGGATCGGCTGAGCCGGACGCTGGCGCTTGCGGCGCGGTCTGCGCCTGCACGGCCATCGCGGCGCTCAAGGTGAAGGCACAGAGCGCGACGGAAAGGGCGGGTTTCATCGGTTGAATCCTCGTTGTTGTTGAACATCGAACCGATGAGAGACGCGCGAACCCGCTTTGGTTCCGATGAATGGCGGCAGCGCCTCCGAACTCAGCGCTCCTGACGCTGCAGCGTGCGCAATTCGTCGATGGGAATGTGGCAATGGATCGCGTGCCCGTCGGAAGCGTCGCGGCACGGCGGCGTTTCGGTTTCGCAGATCGCGCCGATCTTGCGCGGGCAGCGCGTATGGAACACGCAGCCCGAAGGCGGATTCGCCGCGCTCGGCAATTCGCCCGTCAGCCGGATGCGCTTCGCGTGCGTTCCGTCGATCGACGGCACCGACGACAGCAATGCTTCGGTGTACGGATGCTGCGGTCCGTCGAAGACCGCGGCGGCGCGCCCGATCTCCATGATGCGCCCGAGATACAGCACCGCGATGCGGTCCGACAGGTAGCGCACGACATGCAGATCGTGCGAGATGAACACGTAGCTCACGCGCCGCTCGCGCTGCAAATCCGCGAGCAGATTGAGGATCGCGGCCTGCACGGAGACGTCGAGCGCGGATGTCGGCTCGTCGCAGACCACGACGCGCGGATCGCCTGCGAACGCGCGTGCGATCGCGACGCGCTGCTTCAGTCCGCCCGACAACTGCCGCGTGCGCGAGCCGAGATAGCGCGCCGGCAGGCGCACGGCTTCCGTCAGCGTATGCAGGCGTTTTTCCTTTGCTTCGCCGTGCAGCGCCGCGAGCTTCGACAGCGAACGCGCGATCAGTTGCCGCACGGAATGCGCACGGTTCAGCGCGGAATCCGGATTCTGGAAAACGATCTGCAGCGACTTCACCTGCTCGTCGCTGCGCTTGGTCACGCGCTCGGCCAGGGCTGCGCCGTCGAGTTCGAGCGACGCGCCTTTGTCGGGCGATACGAGTCCGAGCAGCAGTTTCGCGAGCGTCGTCTTGCCGCTGCCCGATTCGCCGACGAGCCCGAGCGTTTCGCCTTGCACCAGATCGAGCGAGACGTCGTGCACGGCGCGCACTTCTTCATCGCCGACACGGAAGGTCTTCGAGAGATTGCGCGCGGAAAGCGCGAGCGGCTGATCCGCGCCGTTTGCGACGTACACCGGCGTTTCTTCGGTCGAGCGCGGCAGCGTCTGCGCGCGTTCGTGATAGTGACAACGCGCCATCTGATCGCCGTGCGCCGACGCGACGCGATAGGGCGGCGGCGCGTCCTTGAGACAGCGCTCGTCGGCGAGCTTGCAGCGCGGCGCGAAGATGCAGCCCTGCGCGATCGATCCCGGCAGCGGCAGCGAGCCGGGAATCGTGTCGAGACGCCCGCTCTCTTTGCTGCGGCTTTCGCGCGGCAGACAGCGCAGCAGACCGACGGTGTACGGATGCCGTGGCCGCGCGAACACATCGGCGGTCGTGCCTTCCTCGACGAGCTTGCCCGCGTACAACACGCCGACGCGATCGCACATGCGCCCGATCACCGCGAGGTTGTGGCTGATGAAGAGCACGGCCGTGCCGAGCTCCGCGCGCAACTGCGCGATGAGATCGAGCACTTCGGCTTCGACGGTAGCGTCGAGGCCGGTGGTCGGCTCGTCGAGAATCAGGAGCTCGGGATTGCACGCGAGCGCCATCGCGATGACCACGCGCTGCTGCATCCCGCCCGACAGTTGATGCGGATAACTCTCCATCACGCGCTCGGGCGAGGCGATGCGCACGCGCCGGAGCATCTCGGCGGTGCGGGACAGCGCTTCGTCGGCGGATGCGCCCGTGACTTCGAACGCCTCGGAGACTTGCCGCGCGATCGTGAGCGACGGATTCAGCGCGCGCCCCGGGTCCTGATAAACCATCGACACGGCATTGGCGCGCATGCCGCGCAGCGCGTCGGCGTCGAGCGATGCGACGTCGCGCCCGGCGATCGATATGCGGCCCGCCTTCACGCGCCCGTTGCGCGGCAGGTAGCGCAGCACGGCGAGCGCGGCGGTCGACTTGCCGCAGCCCGATTCGCCGACGAGTCCATACGCCTCGCCGCGCTTCACGCGCAACGTGACGTCCTGCAGCACCTCGCGCTCGCGTCCGCGCGAACGATAAGCGACCGTCAGGCCGACGACGGTGAGCGCGTCCGCGTGATCGCCCTTCGCGGCGCCGAAAGTGGGAAAAGCCGATGGCGGCGGTCCGTTCATCGGTCGAGCACTCCTTGCACGGCGTCGGCGACGAGATTCACCGCGATGACCAGCGACGCGATCGCGGCGGCATCGAAAACGACGGTCCACCACGCGCCGCCCGCCATCAGCGTGTAGCTTTCGGACAGCGCGAGGCCCCAGTCGGCCGACGGCGGCTGGATGCCGAAGCCGAGGAACGAGAGCGTCGCGACGGCGAAGATCGCATAGCCGAGACGCACGGTCGCTTCGACGATGATCGGCGGCAGCACGTTCGGCAGAATCTCCGCGAACATGATGTACACCGCGTTCTCGCCGCGCAGTTGCGCCGCCAGCACATAGTCCAGATGGCGCTCGCTCAGGACGGCAGCGCGCACGGTGCGCGCGGTGATCGGCGCGAACGTCAGGCCGATCACGAGAATGACTGTCGTGTTTCTAGCGCCGCCGGCGGCGGGCGCGCGCAACGCGACGATCACGAGCGGCAGCGCCAGCATCGCATCGATCACGCGGCCGATGACGGCATCGACCCAGCCGTCGAAATAGCCGACGACCAGCCCGATCGCCGTGCCCGCCGCGGTGCCGAGCAAGGTCGCGAGCGGCGCGATGGTCAGGATGTCGCGCGAGCCGACGATCACGCGCGCGAACACGTCGCGGCCGAGCTGATCGGTGCCGAACCAGTGATCGCCGGATGGAGCGACGAGCGAGTTGAGCGGATCGGATGCGTAGGGATCGTGCGGCACGAGCCAATGGCCGAAGAGCGCGCACACGACCCAGAAGAGCAGGATCAGCACGCCGATATCGAACGTGGCCGAGCGCATCAGCGCGTTGAGCGCTTCGAAGCGGCGCGGCTTGACGGGGGCCTGAGGCGCGACGGTCGTGCTCATCGCGCGTCTCCGTCCGAATCGGCGGTGCGCAGACGCGGATTGAGCACGACATAGAGCGCGTCCGCGATCAGATTCGCCGCCGTATAGATCACGCCGATGCTCAGCACGCCCGCTTCGAGCATCGGAAAGTCCTTGCCCCGCGCGGCGGTGTAGATCAGCGAGCCGATGCCCTGATAGTGGAACAGCGTCTCCACGACGACCAGGCCGCCGATCATGTAGCCGAGCTGCGTCGCGGCGACGGTCACGGTCGGCAGGAGCGCATTGCGCAGCACGTGGCGAAGAATCACGACGTGCTGCGGCAGGCCCTTGAGGATCGCGGTGCGCGTGTAGTCGGCGTCGAGCGCTTCGACCGTGCCCGCGCGCGCCATCCGCGCGATATAGCCGAAGAACACGAAGACGAGCGGCAGCACCGGCAGGATCAGATGCTCCAGTTGCGTGAAGAAGCCCGCGCCGGCGGGCGCGGTCGCTTCGATCGGCAGCCATTGCAGCCACACGCCGAAGATCAGGATCAGCACGATCGACGAGACGAATTCCGGCACGACCGTCGCCGTCAGTCCGCCGATGCTGATGAGCCTGTCGATCCAGCGTCCCGCATGCAACGCCGCGTAGACGCCGCCCGCGATGCCGAGCGGCACCACGACGACGAACGCGAGCGCGCCGAGCTTCGCCGAGCTCCACAGCGCGTTGCCGATGAACGGCGCGACCGGCGCGCGAAACGCATAGGACTCGCCCATGTCGCCGCGCAGGAAATGGCTGATCCAGCTCGAATATTGCGTGAGCAGCGGCCGATCGACGCCGAGCTGATGATTGAGCGCCGCGACGGCGCGCGCATCGGCGAGCGGGCCGAGGATCGCGCGGCCGACGTCGCCAGGCAGAAGCTGGCCGCCCGCGAAGACGATCATCGACAGAAGCCAGAGCGTGACGAGCGCGAGCAGCAGCCGCACGCCGATGAAGCGCACGACGCGTTTCATTTTGGCGAAGTCGGCTACGTGCGCCGTCGGCGTGACCGTGCTCATTTACGCCGATACCGTCGCGCGGTCGAACCACATCTGCGAGATCGCGTTGAAGCGCACGCCCGAGACGTTGGCGCGCGTGACGATCAACTGGTCGTAGAAGTAGGGGATCACGACCGGCGTTTCGTCGAGCAACAGGCGCTGGATCTGCCCGGACAGCTTTTTCTGCGATGCGACATCGAGCGCCGCGACGAACTGCGCGACGAGCTTGTCGTAGTCGGGATTCTTGAAGTGCGCCGCGTTCCAGGTGCCCGCGCTCGTCAGCGGCGCGTTGAGGAACACGTTCGGCACGCCGCGATGCCCGTAGTCCGTGATGCCGAGCGGCGAATCCAGCCAGTCCGACTTGCCGAACGCGCCCGAGCCGTAATACAGGTCCTGGCTCTCCACCTTCAACTGGATGCGAATGCCGATCGCCTTCGCCGCGTTCTGCACGACGACCGCGAGATCGGGAATCTCCATGTACTTCTCGGTCGTGAGCGTGACGTCGAAGCCATTGGCGACGCCGGCTTCGCTCATCAGCTTCTTGGCCTGCGCGATGTCGATCTTGCGTTGCGGCACCGTGAGATCGCTCGACGGGAAGACCGGCGCAAACGGGCTGTCGTTGCCGACGGTCGCGCGGCCGCGAAACAGTCCCTTCACGATGACTTCGCGATCGATGGAAAGCGCGAGCGCCTGACGCACGCGCTTGTCCTTGAACGGCGCCATGTCGCAGCGCATGTGAATCTGGCGATGCGAGCTCGACTTCGTGCCGAGCACCTTGAATTGCGGATTCGTGAGTATCGAAACGCCGCCCTGCACGGTGAAGTCGCCCATCACGTCGGCCTGGCGGCCTTGCATCGCGAGGAGTTGCGCCTGCTGATCGGCGTAGAAGGAGAAGGTCACGCGATCGGGCAGCGATTTCTCGCCCCAGTAGTCGGGATTCCGCACGAACGACGCGCCGACCTTCGGCGTGTACTTTTCGAGCTTCAGCGCGCCCGTGCCCATGAACGTCTTTTCGTAGGGCCCGGTGAAATTCGCCGGCAGGATCACCGCGTTATACGTATCCGAGGAAACGTAATACGGGAAATTGCCATTGGGCGCGTCGAGATGGAATTCGACGGTGTGATCGTCGATGGCCTTCGCCGAATCCTTCGACAACACCCCCTTCAACACCGACAACGCCGCCGAACCGGCGCCCGGATCGGACAGGCGATTGAACGTGGCGACGACGTCCTTCGCGGTCATCGGCTGGCCGTCGTGGAACTTCACGTTCGGGCGCAGCCTGAAGGTCCACACGTCGCCCTTCGCATTCGATGACCACGACAGCGCGAGCGCGGGCTTGAGCGTCAGATGTTCGCTGTCGTCGTCGATCAGGAATTCGCCCGTCTGATTGATAAGCGCGAGACCGGCCGCGTCGGTGACGGTGAGCGGATCGACGGCGCCCGCGGGCATCAGATGCGCGACGCGGATCGTGCCGCCGGGCTTGCCCGCCCCTTGCGCGCGCGCCCCCGGCATGCCGAGAAGGCCGCCCGCCGATAGCGCAACGCCGAGCATGCTCGCATGGCGCAGCAGCTCGCGGCGCGTGAGGCGCCCGGCCAGGAACTCGTCGATCGCGTGATTGCCCAGTTCGCCCGCATGCGGGCGGGCGAGGTCGAGGAGATGCGCGTCGGTCGAAGGTTTTTTCATCGTGTGCGGATGTTGTAGTTGTCGTGCTCGCCCGGGCTTCGCGCCGCGCGAGCGATCAGGTTAGCCGCGCCGAAAAGCGCCGCCGCGTCTTTGGCCGGTAGCAAGGCGCGCGCCGAGTCTGCGTCGCGCGCGTCTCGCGCCCGTTTCAGTGATCGTGCGGATGCTTGTGAATCGGATCGACCCAATAGACTTCCTCGGGCTTTTCCACGGCATCGATGTTGAGATTCACCACCACCGCTTCATTGTCGCTGCGCACGAGCACGCATTCGAGCGGATCGTCGGTGCTGGCATTGATTTCCTGATGCGGCACGTAGGGCGGCACGAAGATGAAATCGCCGGGACCGGCCTCGGCGGTGAATTCCAGATGCTCGCCCCAGCGCATGCGCGCCTGACCGCGCACGACATAGATGACGCTCTCGAGCGCGCCATGATGATGCGCGCCCGTCTTCGCATTCGGATGGATCGTGACCGTGCCGGCCCAGATCTTCTGCGCGCCGACGCGCGCCGCGTTGATGGCGGCCGCGCGGTTCATGCCCGGCGTCTGCGGGGTGTTGGTGTCGAGCTGATCGCCCTTGATGACCTTGACGCCGTGTTCGCGCCAATCGGTATGCTGATGTGGGTCGCTCATGTCGGTTTATCGTCTGCGGATAAGGAAAGTCCGTTGCCGCCACCAACAGAGCGAGCAACGGACTTCCGATACTACACGGTTCGATCGCGATTATTTCGCTTTCGAGTTGATGATCGCCTCGGACACGTTCGTCGGCGTCTCGGCGTAGTGCTTGAACTCCATCGTGTAGGTCGCGCGGCCCTGCGTCAGCGAACGCAGCGAGGTCGAGTAGCCGAACATCTCGGCGAGCGGCACTTCCGCGCGCACGAGCTTGCCGCCGCCGCCCGCGATGTCTTCCATGCCCTGCACGAGCCCGCGCCGGCCGGACAGATCGCCCATCACGTTGCCCATGAATTCCTCGGGCGTCTCGACTTCGACGGCCATCATCGGTTCGAGCAGCACGGGCCTCGCCTTGCGCATCGCTTCCTTGAAGGCGATCGAGCCGGCCATGCGGAACGCGTTTTCATTCGAATCGACGTCGTGATACGAGCCGAACGTCAGCCGCACCTTCACATCGACGACCGGATAGCCCGCGAGCACGCCCGCCTTGAGCGTTTCCTGAATGCCCTTGTCCACGGCCGGGATGAACTCGCGCGGAATCACGCCGCCCTTGATCTGGTCGACGAACTCGTAGCCCTTGCCCGGGTCCGGCTCCAGCGCGATCACCGCATGACCGTACTGGCCGCGCCCGCCCGACTGCTTGACGAACTTGCCTTCGATGTCCTCGACCTTGTTGCGCACCGTCTCGCGATACGCGACCTGCGGCTTGCCGACGGTCGCCTCGACGCCGAATTCGCGCTTCATCCGGTCGACGAGAATTTCGAGGTGCAACTCGCCCATGCCGGAGATGATCGTCTGGCCGGATTCCTCGTCGCTCGCCACGCGGAACGACGGATCTTCCTGCGCAAGCCGATTCAGCGCGATGCCCATCTTCTCCTGGTCGGCCTTGGTCTTCGGCTCGACGGCCTGCGAGATCACCGGCTCCGGGAAGATCATGCGTTCGAGGATGATCACGTGATTGGGATCGCACAGCGTGTCGCCGGTCGTCGCTTCCTTGAGACCGACCGCTGCCGCGATGTCGCCCGCGCGCACTTCCTTGATTTCCTTGCGCTCGTTCGCGTGCATCTGCAGGATGCGGCCGAGTCGCTCCTTCTTTTCCTTCACGGGGTTGTAGACCGTGTCGCCCGAATTCACGACGCCCGAATAGGTGCGGAAGAAGATCAGCTGGCCGACGAACGGATCCGTCATGATCTTGAACGCGAGCGCGGAGAACGGCTCGTCATCGCTCGGATGGCGTTCCGCTTCCTTGTCGTCTTCCGTGTGGCCGAGAATCGCAGGCACATCGACGGGCGAGGGCAGATAGTCGATCACCGCATCGAGCATCGCCTGCACGCCCTTGTTCTTGAACGCGCTGCCGCACAGCATCGGCACGATCTCGTTGGCGATCGTGCGCTTGCGCAGCGCCGCCTTGATCTCATCTTCCGTCAGGCTCTCGTGATCTTCGAGATATTTTTCGAGCAACTCCTCGCTCGATTCGGCGGCGGCCTCGACCATCTTCTCGCGCCACTCGTGCGCAAGCTCCTTGAGATTGTCGGGAATCTCCTCGTAGTTGAACTTGATGCCCTGGCTGTCGTCGTCCCAGACGATCGCCTTCATCTTCACCAGATCGACGACGCCCTGAAAATGCTCTTCCGCGCCGATCGGAATCTGGATCGGCACCGCGACGCCCTTGAGGCGCTCGGCGATCTGCCGCTGCACGCGAAAGAAGTCCGCGCCGACGCGGTCCATCTTGTTGACGAACGCGATACGCGGCACCTTGTACTTGTTCGCCTGACGCCACACGGTTTCCGACTGCGGCTGCACGCCGCCGACCGAGTCGTAGACCATGCACGCGCCGTCGAGCACGCGCATCGAGCGCTCGACCTCGATCGTGAAATCGACGTGTCCCGGCGTGTCGATGATGTTGATCCGGTGTTCCGGATAGTTGCCCGCCATGCCTTTCCAGAAGGCCGTCGTCGCCGCGGAGGTGATCGTGATGCCGCGTTCCTGCTCCTGCTCCATCCAGTCCATCGTGGCCGCGCCGTCGTGAACCTCGCCGATCTTGTGCGTCACGCCGGTGTAGAAAAGGATGCGCTCGGTAGTCGTCGTCTTGCCGGCATCGATGTGAGCGCTGATTCCTATATTCCGATAGCGCTCGATGGGAGTCTTGCGGGGCACGTGAACCTCCTGTGGATGTGTCGACCCTGGCCGCCATGCGGCGGCCATCGGCGCGACCTGAAGTGGTGAGATGCGTCGCGCTGAATCTTTTTAGGATAGCGCGTCGGCAAGCTCTTTGCAGGAATCCTGCCAGCCCGGAGGAAGGGACTTTTCGGACGAAAAAAACCGGCGTGCCTTGCGACGACGCCGGTTTGCCGATCGGGCGAAAAGGCTTTACTGCGCGCGCGGCAAGCCCTTGAGCTGCATGCCGGGCTTGATGCCCTTCGCGGCGAACCAGCCCTTGGACATTTCGAGCGCGTACACGCCGTTGTTGCGCGGGCAGTGATTGTTCTCTGTTTCGGCCTGCATTTCGTCGATGTCGGTGATCGTGCCGTCCGCGCGAATGAACGCGATCGACAACGGGATCAGCGTGTTCTTCATCCAGAAGCAATGCACGGCGTTTTCGTTGAACACGAAGAGCATGCCTTCGTTCGGCGCGAGCTTCGTGCGATACATGAGGCCTTGCTCGCGATCGGCATCGTTCGCGGCGACGGCGGCATCGATCACGTACATGCCCGCGGTGAGCTTCGCGCGCGGGAAATCGGATGGTTGCTTGGCGCCGGGCGGCATCGTCTGGGCTTGCGCGAGCGGCGCGGCTGCGAGTGGCAGCAACAACGCGATCACACATGCGCGAATCATGGCGGCGATGCGCGAGCGCCGGGCCGAAGCCGTCGAACTGAATGGTGACACCAAGGCACGCAACAACAGATTCACGACGATGCTCCTCTCAAGACAAACGTTGTGCCGGAAAGCCGGCGGCCCCGCGCATGTTACTCGATGCGCAAGGACAAAACAAAAGGGCAGACGCCTTGCGGCCATCTGCCCTTCAACGCCGTAAAAACGGCGGTAATGCTCGTTCTTGACTTCGCTATACCGCCGTTTACAACGAACTTACTGAGCTGCCGAAGCGGCTTCCGGAGCCGAAGCGGCTGCCTTCTTGTGCGACTTGTGCGACGACTTGTGCGACTTCTTGTGCGCCGTCGACTTGTGAGCCGACGAAGCAGCTGCCGGAGCAGCAGCGGCCGGAGCCGAAGCTTCTTGTGCGAAAGCGGCAGTTGCGAACAGGCCAGCGACGAGAGCAGCGATCAGTTTGTTCATCTTGTGAATCCTCAGCTTGAGTTAATTAACCAAACGACCCGGTCATTGAGTCATGTCGGTAAACGAGCCACCTACCTTTCGGTTGACAGTCGCTTCGATAAATTAATCGCGATACGACTGTGAACGCTTGAACCTTTCAAACTCCCTGGAGCACACAGGTTGTTGTAATCAGTTTTTCGCTCATGCCGGATAGCTTTACGCGGCATCTGACGCCCTTAACGCATCGCGCGAGGAGCCGGTTGACGCGATTTACAGAGAATTGCGCAGCAGACCAAAAAAATATTCGATTCGCGACACGCGCTACTCGATCTTCATGACATTGCCTTTAAGCACATCGCAATGAAGCGGGCAATGTCGCTTATTTTCGGGATAGTTGAATGCGATTCAACGAAGGCGTTGCCACGGCGCGCCCGGCGGAACCTCAACGGTCTCGCCCGGCGCGATGTCGAGCGTGAAGATATCGAGTGCGCCGATCGCGACACGCACGAGCCGCAAGGTCGGAAAGCCGACGGCCGCGGTCATGCGTCGGACCTGCCGGTTCTTGCCTTCGGTGATGGCGAGTTCGATCCACGTCGTCGGGATGGCGGCGCGATAGCGGATCGGCGGCGTGCGCGGCCAAAGCGCGCCGGTGTCGCGTTCATCGACGAACGCGGTGCGGCAGGGGCGCGTCACATAGTCGCCGAGATCGACGCCTTTCGCGAGACGCGCGAGCGTGGCTTCGTCGGGCGCGCCTTCGACTTGCGCCCAGTAGCGCTTCACGAGCTTGTGACGCGGCTCCGCGATGCGCGCCTGCAACGCGCCGTCATCGGTGAGCAGGAGCAGGCCTTCGCTGTCCGCGTCGAGCCTGCCCGCGGGATACACGCCCGGCGTCTTCACCCAGTCGCCGAGCGACGCGCGCGTTTCGTGCGCGGAGAACTGGCAGATGGTGCCGAACGGCTTGTTGAGGGCGATGAGTGACATGCGAGGCGGCGCGCGGCGTGATCGGATGCGGCATCTTAATGCATGCGCATGGCCGCCTCGGGCGCGCCGGGGCAGGCCAGCATGGTTAGAATGATGTCGTGACCAACATCGGGGCTGTGCGTCGTCGCCCCCGCATGCTGCATCGCATCGCTCTCTATCCAGTTTGTTTGCTCCCATTCAAGTCCGGCCTTATTTGGAGTCGACCATGCCGTATCAGCACATCAAGGTTCCGGCGGACGGTGACAAGATCACCGTCAACCCGGATTTCTCGCTCAACGTTTCGGATCAGCCGATCATCCCGTACATCGAGGGCGACGGCACGGGCGTCGACATCACGCCGGTGATGATCAAGGTCGTCGATGCGGCGGTGGAAAAGGCCTACGGCGGCAAGCGCAAGATTCAATGGATGGAAATCTTCGCGGGCGAAAAGGCGACGCGCGTCTACGGCCCGGACGTGTGGCTGCCGGACGAATCGCTCGACGCGGTGAAGGACCACGTCGTGTCGATCAAGGGGCCGCTCACGACGCCTGTCGGCGGCGGCATCCGGTCGCTGAACGTGGCGCTTCGTCAACAGCTCGACCTGTATGTGTGCCTGCGGCCGGTGCGCTACTTCAAGGGCGTGCCGTCGCCGGTGCGCGAGCCCGAAAAGATCGACATGGTCATCTTCCGTGAGAACTCCGAAGACATCTATGCGGGCGTCGAATGGCCGGCGGAATCGGCGGAGGCGAAGAAGGTCATCAAGTTCCTGCGCGAGGAAATGGGCGTGACGAAGATCCGTTTCCCGGATTCGTCGGGGCTCGGCATCAAGCCTGTGTCGCGCGAGGGCACGGAACGGCTCGTGCGCAAGGCGATTCAATACGCGATCGACCACGACCGCCGCTCCGTGACGCTCGTGCACAAGGGCAACATCATGAAGTTCACCGAAGGCGCGTTCCGCGACTACGGTTACGCGCTCGCGCAGAAGGAATTCAACGCGGAGCTGATCGACGGTGGTCCGTGGATGAAGGTGAAGAACCCGAAGTCCGGCAACGACATCGTCGTGAAAGACGTGATCGCCGACGCGTTCCTGCAGCAAATCCTCTTGCGCCCGGCCGAATACGACGTGATCGCGACGCTCAACCTGAACGGCGACTACATCTCGGACGCGCTGGCGGCGCAGGTGGGCGGCATCGGCATCGCGCCGGGCGCGAACATGTCGGATTCCGTCGCGATGTTCGAAGCGACGCACGGCACGGCGCCGAAGTACGCGGGCAAGGACTACGTGAATCCGGGCTCGGAAATCCTCTCGGCCGAAATGATGCTGCGGCATCTGGGCTGGGTCGAGGCGGCGGATCGCATCATCGCGTCGATGGAGCAGTCGATTCTCTCGAAACGCGTCACCTACGACTTCGCACGCCTGATGGAAGGCGCGACGCAGGTATCGTGTTCGGGCTTCGGACAGGTGATGATCGAGAATATGTGAGGACTCACCTCGGTTCGATGTGTTAAATAAAAACCCCGGAAGGCCTACGCCTTTCGGGGTTTTTAAATTGCGCCCGTGCCTCATATGCGAGAAAGCGCGGGGCGCAAAAAAACCCGGCGCCAGGGCCGGGTTTCACGAGGCAAAGTCCGATCGAACGGTCAGGCCGATTCCTGGATGTTCGAAGCTTGTTTGCCCTTAGGTCCCTGGACGATCTCGAAGCTGACCTTCTGGCCTTCTTTGAGAGTCTTGAAACCGTTCATTTGAATCGCCGAGAAATGTGCGAACAGATCCTCGCCGCCTTCATCGGGCGTGATGAATCCGTAGCCTTTCGCGTCGTTGAACCACTTGACCGTACCAGTAGACATTCGTACTTCCCCTCTAACTCTTGTCGCACCCAGAGCACGCTCGAAATGCGGCCACCCCACAATGTGAACCGCCCCCTCCTCACAAGCTCACCTCGGCCTCTTTTTTCGTCCGTGGTTGGCCCCCGGAAAAAAGTGCCAGTTTGATTGTTAAATCTCTTAAATCGGGTGTCAAGGAATTTTTGGGATGGCCGTTAAGCTCGTTGCAAAGAGCGCATTCGTAGGGTAATTCCTGCTTTGCGTGTGCGCTGCCGTCCAAGCACGCCATCTTGAAAAGTCGCATAATCGACTCACTTGTGTGTTACCTGGCGGCCCGCGGCGCCTGGTGCTCGGTTTGTTTTTTTTGAAGCTGTGCGATACTCGTTTTGACGAGGTGCAAGCGGGCCGCGCCGAAGCGTTGGGCAGCGGCAGGATTCGATGGACGGTAGCTGCGCAATTGCAGTTTTCAGCGTTTCATTCCGACCGGGCGGTTGGTGCTGGAGCGGTGATTGCGGGGACGTCCGTGTTGTTTAGAATGGGTGTATGGCGATCAATCCCAACAAGCAGGATGGCACTGTACTGGAGCGGCAGGAGCAGAAGCTCAAGAAGCCGGCTATGTACAAGGTGGTGCTGCTGAATGATGACTTCACGCCGATGGAATTCGTCGTGATGGTCGTGCAGGAATACTTTAATAAAGATCGTGAGACTGCGACGCAGATCATGCTGAAGGTTCATCGCGAAGGCAGGGGAGTTTGTGGGGTCTACACGCGGGATATCGCGTCGACCAAAGTTGAGCAAGTCGTTAGCCATGCAAGGCAAGCGGGACATCCGCTGCAGTGCGTGATGGAGGAAGCATGATTGCCCAGGAACTGGAAGTCAGTCTGCACATGGCGTTTATGGAAGCACGTCAGGCGCGGCACGAGTTCATAACGGTCGAGCATCTCTTGCTCGCCCTGTTGGACAATCCGACCGCGGCTGAAGTGTTGCGCGCCTGCGCAGCCAACATTGAAGATTTGCGTCAGAACCTGCGCAATTTCATTCATGACAACACGCCGACCGTGCCGGGCACGGACGACGTCGATACTCAGCCGACGCTTGGTTTCCAGCGCGTGATCCAGCGCGCGATCATGCACGTGCAATCGACCTCGAACGGCAAGAAGGAAGTGACCGGCGCGAACGTGCTGGTGGCGATCTTCGGCGAGAAGGACTCGCACGCGGTGTACTACCTGCAGCAGCAGGGCGTGACGCGTCTGGATGTCGTGAATTTCATTTCGCACGGAATCGCCAAGACGAACACGGGCGACGCCGCGAAGACGAACAGCGAAGCCAATCCGGAATCGGAAGACGCTGCCGCGCAGAAGGAAACGCCGCTCGCGCAGTTCACGCAGAACCTCAATCAGCTTGCGAAGGACGGCAAGATCGATCCGCTGATCGGCCGCGAGCTGGAAGTCGAGCGCGTGGTGCAGGTGCTGTGCCGCCGGCGCAAGAACAATCCGCTGCTCGTCGGTGAAGCTGGCGTCGGCAAGACCGCGATCGCCGAAGGCCTCGCCTGGCGAATCACGCGTGGCGAAGTGCCGGACATTCTGGCTGACGCGCAGGTGTACTCGCTCGACATGGGCGCGCTGC
Source organism: Caballeronia jiangsuensis (assembly GCF_046030135.1). Classification (NCBI taxonomy): domain Bacteria; kingdom Pseudomonadati; phylum Pseudomonadota; class Betaproteobacteria; order Burkholderiales; family Burkholderiaceae; genus Caballeronia; species Caballeronia jiangsuensis. The sequence continues at coordinate 46,986 of NZ_JAQQDB010000037.1, read as the reverse complement.
TCGCAGGCACGAAGTATCGCGGCGATTTCGAGCAACGCCTGAAGACGGTGCTCAAGGAACTGAAGGAGCGTCCGCACGCTATTCTGTTCATCGACGAAATTCATACGCTGATCGGGGCGGGCGCGGCTTCGGGCGGCACGCTGGATGCATCGAACCTGCTGAAGCCGGCGCTGTCGTCGGGGCAGTTGAAGTGCATCGGCGCGACCACGTTCACGGAATATCGCGGCATCTTCGAGAAGGACGCGGCATTGTCGCGTCGTTTCCAGAAAGTGGATGTCACGGAGCCGACCGTCGAGCAGACCGTCGCGATCCTGCGCGGCCTCAAGACGCGCTTCGAGGAGCATCACGGCGTGAAGTATTCGTCGGGTGCGCTGTCGGCGGCGGCTGAATTGTCGGCGCGCTTCATCACGGATCGTCATTTGCCGGACAAGGCCATCGACGTGATCGACGAAGCGGGCGCCGCGCAACGCATCCTGCCGAAGTCGAAGCAGAAGAAGACCATCGGCAAGAGCGAGATCGAAGAGATCATCTCGAAGATCGCGCGCGTGCCGCCGCAGAGCGTGTCGCAGGACGACCGCAGCAAGCTTCAGACGCTCGATCGCGATCTGAAGGCCGTCGTGTTCGGTCAGGATCCGGCTATCGATGCGCTGTCGGCATCGATCAAGATGGCGCGCGCGGGCCTCGGCAAGACGGACAAGCCGATCGGCGCGTTCCTGTTCTCCGGCCCGACGGGCGTCGGCAAGACCGAGGTCGCGAAGCAACTGGCGTTCACGCTCGGCATCGAGTTGCTGCGCTTCGACATGTCCGAATACATGGAGCGTCATGCGGTGAGCCGGTTGATCGGCGCGCCGCCGGGTTATGTCGGTTTCGACCAGGGCGGTCTGTTGACTGAAGCCGTCACGAAGAAGCCGCATTGCGTGCTGCTGCTCGACGAAATCGAGAAGGCGCATCCGGACATCTACAACGTGCTGCTGCAGGTGATGGACCACGGCACGCTGACGGACAACAACGGCCGCAAGGCGGACTTCCGCAACGTCATTATCATCATGACGACGAATGCGGGCGCCGAAACGATGGGCAAGTCGGTGATCGGTTTCACGTCGCGCCGCGAGTCGGGCGACGAAATGGCCGACATCAAGCGCATGTTCACGCCGGAGTTCCGTAACCGTCTGGACTCGATCATCAGCTTCCGCTCGCTGGACGAGGAAATCATCCTGCGTGTGGTCGACAAGTTCCTCATGCAACTGGAAGATCAGTTGCACGAGAAGAAGGTCGATGCAGTCTTCACCGATGCGTTGCGCAAGCATCTTGCGAAGCACGGTTTCGATCCGCTGATGGGCGCGCGCCCGATGCAGCGTCTGATTCAGGACACGATCCGTCGTGCACTGGCCGACGAGCTGCTGTTCGGCAAGCTGCTCAACGGCGGCCGCGTGACGGTGGATGTCGATGCGGACGACAAGGTGCTGCTCACGTTCGACGAGAACTCGACGCCGCCGCGCAATCCGAATCCGGAAGCAATCGAAGTGGATTAATCGTTGGGGTCTTTGGAAGTGAAAACGGCGCGGTTTCGACCGCGCCGTTTTTTTTCGTGCCGAGAAAGCTCAGTGCTTGCCGGTGCTGCCGAAACCGCCGGCGCCGCGCTCGCTCGCCTCGAAGTCATCGACGATATTGAACGCCGCCTGCACGACAGGCACGATCACCATCTGCGCGAGGCGTTCCATCGGGTTGAGCGTGAACGCGGTATCGCCGCGATTCCATGTCGAGACCATCAGTTGGCCTTGATAATCCGAATCGATCAGCCCGATGGCTATGCGCACCCTAGAGTGTCTCAATCCGCTGGGACCCCGACACAGTCGGGCTCTCCGGCCGGGCTACCTCAGAAAGTGTCTCACTTTTCACCCCTGAGGCGCCCACCCGGCCGTGGGTTACGCCTTGCCGGTGCTTCCGAATCCGCCCGTTCCACGTTCCGTCTCGGTCGAGAACGTGTCAACAAAGCTGAGCCCCACCTGAACCACAGGCTGGAACATCAGCTGAGCGATTCGGTCACCAGGCTGCACCGTGTAGTCCTCGGTTCCAGCGTTCGCGAGGATAACGCCAATCTCTCCGTGATAGTCGGCGTCTATCACGCCTATCCCTTGCGCGACGTGGACGTGATGCTTCAGCGATAGACCGGACCGAGAGGCGACGATTGCGACGAGTCCGGGGTCCATCATGTTGATGGCCAGCCCAGTCGTTATAAGTTCCTTTCCGCCAGCCTTGATGGTCAGTGGGCCCTCGATGCAAGCGCGGAGGTCCATTGCCGCTGAACCGTCGGTCGCATACGACGGAACGGGGATTTTGTGGCCAAGCAGTTTGTTGACGATGCGCGCTTCAATTTTTCGATGCATGTATCTACCTGAGGGGACAGAGCACTTGACGAAGGTGAGGGGAGCTAGCGTGCCGAGCCCTCGTGAGGCGGAATTTTACCAACTTCGCGATGGCTATCCTCCTGCAGGCAACAGCTGTGGTTGCTTGTGCCTCGTATAGCGTGAAAACGAGCAGCCCGTCACACGGAGCTCTATTTTCAGAACGTCTTCGGAATCGCTGTCGGGTTGGCGTGATAGTGGCATCTGGATGACGGTGGACTGAGATTGCCTATCGCGCAGATTCTTGTTCTCCGTCTCCACTACATCAATCTTCCGCTTCAGCACAAAAATCATGTTAGCGCTCAGCGTCCGTTGCTCTTCGACCTGCCGCCTTACGTCTTTCAGCTCTTGACGAAGACGTTTGATTTCGTCTCTCGCCTGGAGGAACGCCTCGTGAGGGGTTTGTGGCGGCTCGGCTGCCTTGCTTGACCCGTACGTGCACAAGTCGTCGTACTTGGTCTTCAAATCCGTGTGTTCGGCGAAGCATCGATAAACCGTGGCGCGACCAACACGTGCCTCTTTGGCCACGTTCACTACGGTAACTTTCCCATCGCTGTGTCTTGTCATGCCGCTCTTGTGGCGGTCGAGAGCGCAATCGATGGCGTCATAGTTAGATTGCCTCACCGCCTGCCTCCTTGACGATTTTCTCGATTTTGTCGGCTTCCTTAGACAACAGTTGCTTTGTAATCACTGATGTCTTCGGGTGTCGGATTGCATCTTTCACCTGTGCCAGTTGCGCCGTCCACAATGGGAGATGCTTTTTAGTAACGCAAGCGTTATCGCAGTTACCTGGTTCGCACCTATTCAGAATCGGCGCGTCTTTTACCTGTGAATTTTTGAGGCAGCGGGCAGCCTTGGGCTCGAAGTAACAAAGGTTCAGGGTTGCGATATAGAGTGTTTTATCTGTGCTCGCAAGCCACTTGGCAATGGTCGAAGGAGGATAATCTTCCGCTCTACCTTTAAACTCGGCTTCAAAGGCGCGCTTGATTTCTGATGCAGCCTTTCCTGCGACGGCTCCGGACGACAATGAGATTGCGAACTCATCCATGAAATCAAAATAGCCGAGGCCCCCCTCGTCGCGGACCATATTCAAAAACTCGGTATCGACGCTTCCATAGCCTTCGAAAATCGCAACCTGCGCGTGCTTGTATTGGCGCATTCCGGCGATGATTCCGTATTTCTGTCGAGCTATAAAACGCGCGAGTGTTCGGCGAAACTGTCTCGTGTTGAAAAGCCACGGCTTCTCAATTCCGTCCTCATCGGTCCAGTTTGGGATAGAGGCGAATTTGGTCTTCTCGTTAATGTGCCGGCGGTACTGCTCGATGCTCTGCAATACCGTGCTTGAAGTAAGCTCAGTCGCTCGGGCATCGTCACCCGTCAATTGAACCGCAAAGAAATGGTTGTCAGTGCCGCCCAAAAGCAACCGCTTTGTTCCAAGTGCCTTGCGGGCATGTTTGGTCAGTTGTTGCAGGATGTCAATTGCGACTACGACATCGTCAATGATGACCCAAGTATCTTTGGAGCCGCGCCGCCGATGCTTCCGCAAAACCGTATTCAAGTAAACGAGTCTTCTCCCGTCTGCAGCTTCGTCAACAACGCAACAATCTTCCTCGATTGAAAATAGCTCAGAGGCGCGAACGCCAGAGTAGGCGAGGATAACCAAAATGCAAGCGACCCGAAGACGATGTAGTTCAACGTATAGTTCTCGTCTACCAGTCCACTCTTCTTTCCTCCATACCGAAGGATATTTCGCCAAAATCTTAGTCATTTTTTTCCTGAGGCGCTTCTCCTTACCACTGTCAGTGAGCTTGGCGTCCGCAATATCCGTATCCCATTCAGCCTGAAGCTCTTGCCACACACCTATTATGGTACTGCTATGCTCAAGGACATAGGCCAGACTTGCATCCATCAACGGTCCCATGATTTCATCGGGAATTGGTGGTGTCCTATTGACATTCGAATCCCCTTCTTTCGGAATGCGCGACACCATCTCTTCTTTTTCAACGCCAAAAGGCATTTCTCGAAGCGGCTCGGAGAGACGAGGCGAGAAGTCCCAGACCTTGTAGAGGAATGTAATAAGCTTCCTGCTCCGCTCGTCCGATTTAGTTTCGCGGTCGTCGCTGCCATGCATCAGGACATTTACATACTGCTCAAGGAGCTCATTGGTGACATCTGAGAAGCTAAAGCAACCCATAGACGCCGCGAAGTCGGCGAAATCGTTGAGCGAGTAGAGCTCCTGAACGACGCTCAACCACTCGAGATGTCTGTGGGAGTCCACCGGGTCCTTCAACATCGAGTACGCCAGCTCAGCGCCAGCCAGCGCAAATCCGGACGGGAACCCTGGTATGAGGGAGAAATCCCACGAATCGTGCTTCGGCCCGAGTCCAGGAAGGTCGCGATACTCTGCGGTGCGCCATTCGGCATCCTGAAACACGGACGTGCTCGATACTTTAGTGTTGGCGGCGTAAATCATGCTCGGCGCCAATGAAAGCGGCCCCGTATCCAGCTTTACACGTCTAGCAAACCTTATATTCATTGCATCGACTTGAAATGAATGGGAACATAAAAATCACCATTGGCCGCATAGCGCTCGGCTTCTTTAATCACTGAAGCCTGGAAGACCGGCAGAATCTCGCGGCAAATAATGTCCAAGGCGTCGCCGAACTTAGCGATGAACGCCTCGGCATCTTTCTGCTGCTCTCCAATGAGGAAGTCTCGAAAAGCAATCAACCTCGGCAGAATGTGACGTGTCACGACCGCGTTACCGCAAACTAAGCAGCCCCACGGTTCATCGCAAGGCGTGTCAGGCTCGCCCCCTGGTTTGTTCAGGAAGTCGCGGCAAGCGGCGATGAAGACGTCCTGCTTGCCGTTGAGAATCTGGCGGGCTTTGGTCTTGGGTAAGTCCAAAACCTTCGCGGCCGCCTCGACCTTGTCCGTCGGAAGCACTTTTGGTCGGCTGAGCGCTCTGAGCGCATTGATTCCGTCGGTGACAGCCAAATCGTGGAGGATTTTGGTGCTATCGTTATCCAAGTAGTGGTTTACTGTCGTGTCGGCAAGAGTGTGGGCTGCTTGCCTCATCGTTTTTTTATAGTTCCCATCTTTCCGATAGTTGGCGCTGAGCTTCGATACGCGCAAAGACCGGGCACTCATTCTGAGCTTTTTGCCGTGTTGGTCTTTGAGTTCATGTCGCTCACTCCACCCGCCGGGGCGATTCATCATCGATTTGGCGTAGCAGGCATCTATAGGCTTTACCGGATTCGTCCTATTCGGGCCGGGTGTGAGACAGAGAAAGAGCTGATTCTTGTCTGATGGGTTGGCAAACTCCACAAGCGGTTCGGTCAAGCGCAGGAGCGCTTTAATGATTGCCACAGCGGAATTCGGACCGTCGTCGTTAAGGGTGAGCTCAAGCTGCTTTTTCTTACTGCGCCCTTTCTCATAGTCAAGTCGATAGCTATCACTCTTGACCGGCACGAGACAATTTCGTTTCAACCCAACGAGAGACGATTCGTTGATGCCAAGCTTTTTTTCCAGAAGATTCAAAAAAGGAAGCATGTCCACGTTCAGTGGATAAAAATGGCCATAGATAACATCCTTGGTATATATCTTTTCACCATTCGGACCTCCGTTTCCCGCTTGTTTGAACGAGCTATGGCCGTTGTCCAGCTCTTTGTGCGTTAGATAGCGACCGCCAAGCACGTTTTTGACGTACCAGAGCAGGTTGGGTAACTGGTTCCATGGCCGTAGATTGACGTGAACGGGAGCCTGCCGACCGTTCACATACGTGCGAGGCATTAGACGTCCTCGGGGGTCTACGCCTTGTGCCAGCAACTCTTCTCCGCGTTCGATTCGCGAGCAAAGTGCGCTAATCTGTTCCCGACAGAGCTTCTCGATGTCAATCAACTCAGAAGCCATGTACGGCTGTGTCTTGTCGCCGTCGTCGACACAGGCGAAGTTTCGCGGGGGAGTAAAATCGCTTCTCCACAGCCCCAACTTCTTACCGGCTTCAAGGAGCCGCGTAAGGTCACCATATCGGCGACGACGGCGTTCTGATTTACGATGCAACGTACTATCGAAGAGATATATTTTGAAGTGCCGAAGAAACTCGGCATCTATATCTATCATTCGAAAAGACTTCGGAAGTTTCTCCGAATCAACGTATTCCAATGTGTCGCGAACGCAAGCGAAATACGCACCGAGACTCCCTTTGGATTTAATCTTTGCTACATCAACTCGCTTGTACAGGGATGCCACCAAATCACGAGCAAAAGCAGGATGCTCGAATTTCGTTAAATCAAGAACGGCTCCTGGCCCTTGCAATTTGGGGTGATTGAAGACCAAGCTTCCCAGCGTAATAACATTGGTTACAACAGGCGGGAGATTCGTGAATTTCGATTGTCGTATTTTCATAAATCGTCAGTATTACTGTGAAGGGGCGCCATTAGCCACTCGCTTCAGTGAAGCGAGTAGAAAAAATCGTCTTGGTTTCTACTTGCGGAGTGTTAAGCTAAGGTGGCAGTCCATTCATTAAGGGCATCCTCAATCACCATCTGGGCTTCTGAAGTCAGCTCCAGATAGGTGAACACCGTCACAATCGATTTATGTCCCAGCAGTTGCTTTAGAATTAGCAACGGGTCGCCAATCATGCTTTCATATTTGTCGGCGACTGTGCCGTCAGCAATACCGTTCTTCAAACCCACAAACTTAATCAATGCGTCGAGCATAATCGTTGCGTAGGTATGACGGCACCCGTGTGGTACGAGCTTGAGGCCTGTTGCTTCAGACGCCTGCTGAAACACTTCTTCGACCATCCGCTTACTTAGCGGCTCTCCCGTCTCTGCCAAGAACAACCGGGTGGCCTCTTTGCCACGATTGCCCGACCGATACTTTGCGGCAGCGACCTTTCGGTCCTCGTCGATGTAGAAATGAATGGCTCTGGTAATGCGCTTGGGCACGGGAACCGTGCGCTTCTTCCTTCCCTTCCCAATCACTGTGACCGGTACAACGGCCCTCCCCGAATATGCTGCTGAATCTGGGTCTGGAATGTTGTATGTGTTCAACCCGAGTGCCTCCTCAATACGGAATCCGCTACAGATAAGAAGTTCGATGAGCGATATGTTGCGTTGAGCGTGCTCCTTGTTCAGAAGAAAGGGCCGCCAATGTGTTTTGTATTGGTCTAAAGCTATATAATTTAATGGTTTATCTGTGGTTGAGACATTTAGCTCCGACGTCTCACCGTTATCGTGTTTGTAGGATGAGCGGGAAGGGCGATAAGTTACGGGAATATCGTCGCGCAATTTCTTCCGCTTCGCGTACTTGTATAGATGACTTAACACCACCGAGGTTTGATTCCAGGATTTTCCATCAACCCCCGCTAATATTTCCGTTCCGTCAGTTTTGATGGTATAGAAGTCGGTGAGATGCTCCTCAGTTGCAGTCATCCAATTCACGCCTCGCGCATCACAAAAATCGAGGTACTCAGCGCCGGCATAGCCGTAGCTTCTCCAAGTATGGAAGCTACGTCTGCGTGGCCCCACTACCAAGAATCGACAGAAACCATTCAGCTCCTTATCAAAACTTAGGTCCACACCCAAAAAAAATGGATGCCCATCTGGGAGACCAATGCTTTTCTGCATTTTCAAAAACTCTGTCCGTTCTCTCTTGGAGAGTTTGTCGAAAAGACTTGAATTGAAAAAATATAGATTGGGCCGCATCTTGAGACACCTCATCGAATTGGTTTGTCTCAAAAAATCCTAAATTAAAATCGAACGATTTTGTTCGAGCCCTATTTTATTTTTTGGTCCCGTATAAAATGGAATAGCAATTTTGCCAAGGTATTTCGTTGTTTATTTGCGACAAAATCCCTTCGGCCGCGTTTTGAACACGGAGTGGCGAGACTTCGGTTGCGGGTACGGGCATTCAGCCCATGTCTTTTCGCGATTTCAGGACAGAACGCCCGTGGTTTTGGCTTGTCGTTGCTCGTGCTATCCTTCGTTAATGAGTCTTTGACGCAGACTCGCCCGCCCACATAGGCGAAGCCGGCCGCGGCAGCGTAAAAATCTTATGGTGCATGGCCGACTCTTTTGGCTGCAGTTGAATCCGTGTGTGGGCGCATAGGCTTCTTGCGGCTAAGGACAACGCCATGAGCAACCCACTTTCTGCCCCTCAACTCGAGCAACTGCGCCGCAACGCCAAACGCCTTGCGCGCCGGGAAGCTATTCCACTGAATGAAGCTCAGGACCGGCTCGCTCAGCAACATGGTTTCTCGAACTGGGCGCTGTTGAAGAAGCACACTCCCAATCGCGAACCTATCCTGCCGCAACCGTCCGTCCAGGCGGATTCCCGTGTTCGCTACTATTTTCATGGCGACCAGAAGGAAGAGGACGCCAATCTGTACTACTGCGTACACTGCGACTTGTCGTTTCTCTTGGGGCACTTCGCGGCCGAGCATGGCCCGACGACCGTGGAGCGCTATATTCGACAGCTGGAGACTGCGGATGCGCGGCCAACCGGGTGGCATCGAACTCATCGCAGACCCGCGAATGCTGTGAACGCGCTAGACGAGGAGGTGCGCAGGTTCCGCGCTGAGGCTGCGTTGCGAGAGGCTTCGCGTAGCGCCTTCCATCGATGGCTTGTCGCACAGGCCGACCGTGGGGACCAGGTCGGCGACATCGCTCACGACATCAAGAGAGATACGGGCTTTCCGGTCGCGGAGACGCGATTCGACGAGCTTATCGCGTATCTGGAAAGCAAAACTGGACACCATGTAATCCTGAGCGCATTCCGGCGCGCGCACGTAGAGTTTGCGCTACTTAACCAGACGCGGTCGTAGTCGTAGAGCGCCAGTGACAGAGCAACGGGCGGCCCGCTGGGCTACCCGTGCGAGTCAACCCATGCTCTAGCCCACGAGAGTCCGACTTCCTGCGCCTCTTCCTCGGTGTCAAAGACGCCGAGGACTCCCGAGGCTTCGACGAATTTCCGGTCTCGGGTGATTGTCCCGCTCGCGCGAAGCGCTCGTGTGCGAGAACTTCGTCCTGCTGCTCGATGGCATGGCCCCATAGCACGTAATTTTTATAGGTGGCCTGCTGCATCGTCTTCGTGTTCCTATGGAGGTGCTTCGACAAGTCACGCACCGAACATGGTCGAAATAAATCGTTTTGCTTCTTCGCGGCTCACATGCTCGAACGGCGCGGCATGGTGGGCGTAGAGAAATTGTGTGCCTTCTCGGTCAGTAAGCTTCACCGTGAGCCGGAACAACGAGCCGGCCGGATACTGCTGCCGCATGGAGCGACTGCACTCGACTTTAAGCGCTGGGCTGACGCCCTGTCCAGGAAGTGGCCTCACGCGCAAACCTGCCGACGAGGGTTCGCCAGACGGCATGTACGTCTCAACGATGATTTCCATTCGATGACTCCACGCAAGTATTAGGCGCTCGCCAACGCGCAGCTGGCGCGCCGTTCGTATCTAGTTGCGGTCAGGCAAAGAGGTCGCGCACGCGCTCGAAAGGGAGCCCCGATTCGGCGGCACGTCGAACCTTCCGTTCGAGCACATGGTTCAAAGGAATCTGCCGGTCGAGGGCGTCAAACAGGTCGAGTCCGTCCATACAGATAACGCGCTTTGCACGACCGAAGGCTACCAACCCGTCCGGGGTGAAGCCGCTGTTGCTTACGAACAGACCGCGTGCCCATGCGGCTTTCTGCTCCAGCTTCCCGTGAAAAGCGTGCAAATCAGCCGCGGGAGTCTGGGCGGACTGCCACTTCGCCTCGACGAGATAGGTTTCGCCTTGCAGGGCGAAGCTGCCGTCTATCTGCTCTCCGCGATGGCGAAACGGCTCCCTCGCTTCGAGAGCGAAGCAGTCGAACGCCTCCTTGAGCCATGTTTCAAACGCGTAACCGCGAGGATGCGGAGGTAATGACGACAGCTCGATAAGCTTGGTCTTGAGCGCCAGAATCCGGCCAGTATCGAGCGCCGGCTTGGGCGGCGGATTCGGACTAGCGGTGCCCTCGGGCTTACCCTCGAGACGGTTAATCAGGGAGAGGAACTGTCCTTCCGCGTTGGTGACCCAGTCGTCCCGTCCGTCCGACTGCCGAACGCGTTCGCGATATTTCTACAGCGCCTTGAGCGTCGTAACGGCTGTGGCCAAGTCGACCTTGTTCAGAAAGCACCTCAGGCGCTTCGCTTTGGATGTACCGTTGTCAAGGTAGGCGGGGTCGTCAATGTCGACATTGAGCTCTTCGAGGAAGAAGATGGCCATCGTGCGGTCCGAGAAATTGAGCACATACCCGCCATTCATTTCGAATAGGTCATCGACGAGCTTCATGTCGAAGGTTCGGATATTCGGCGTCTTCATACGTTGCATATGGTCCCTGCGCGTTCGGCAATCACCCCAGCGCCTTTTCGCCTGCAGCCAGGCCGTTGTTCTTCTCGAATCCAATTATGGCAATCAAAGAAAGTATGCCCGAACGCTAGCAGGGCATCGCCTTGTATCCACCTGTGCCTGTGAAAGTGTCGCCTGTCGGCATCGTCAGGGAGCTGTCGCCAGCTGCTTCTGCTTTGCTCGCTCCATCAACTTCCCGTGAAACCGAGCGTAGACATCAAAAAGGTGAGGTGGCAGTTCTGGGCTGTGGTAAGGGGCCTCGTTCAGAAGGTCGGATAGCAGCAAAAGACGCTTTTCTGGGATGCTGCGACGCCTCGTGTAGTCTTCAAAGAACATTGCGAATCCGCATTTTTTCATGCGAACGGCTTCAATGAGCCGGTCAACATGGTCGACGCTGAGAATGTAGACCGGGTTACCCGATGCGAAGCGGTCTGCCCCCGCAGTGAATAGCTGGTCCGTCTCAGCAGCAAAGAGGTCGCCGTAGGTGACGACGACCTTGTGCACATTTGCGTTCGGGTTGGCCTTATGTACGAAAGTCTCGACGTTCCTCAGTTGTTCATCCGCCTTCCTCACGGTTGCACTGAGTTTTGACGCGTAATCGCGTACTGTTCCAGCAGCGGGAAGCGTATGAGTCAAGGCTTTGTTTTTGACCTCGAGCAACACCACATCAGCCCCATCTAAAACGGCGAAATCGCAGCACTTACCGCCGACCGAAAAACGGGTTCGAACTTGCTCTTCGCTCAGAATCTCGAGGCCGCTCAGATTTAGGCTGCGCCCGACGTACTCTTCGAATAGCTTTTCGAAGCTCTGTCGAATCCCAGGATTCTCGCTGCGACCAACGATGTCACTCAACGCGTATCCCAAGTTGCGGTCAAGGCAACAGCGCCCCCAAAAATACCAAGCATCATTGCGCAGCCGTGTGAAGGGCGACCTGTAAAGCAGGTTTGGTTGGAACCATTCGTCCGTGCTGACCTCGTCGAACTGTTTCGCGGTCACCTCGCGGGGGATGAGCATGGTTTGATAGAAACGCTCGACAGGAACTCGGCCAAACATATCTTGCAGACCAGCTCGGTATCTCGGTGCAATGACTGTCGAAATATCTTCGAGTGAATGTTTGCGAAAGAGGGTCGCGATGCCAAGAAAGTCAATCGGCGGCATGCCCAAGCTGTCTTCGAACAGACGGTAGAGGTGCGAGTTCGGTTGCAGTTGATTGATGAGGTCAATCTGACGTGCGAAGGGTCCCAGCTCTTGCTCTCGTTGGTGTGGAATCTGCGGGAGAAGCCACGACCGAAGCGCAAGATGAAACGAGCGACCAGGCCCGAATCCAGTGAATGCCAAATCAGCAAGCTTCCAGGCTTGGTCGATACACCGCCGCAACGCTTGCTGGGAGATGTCCGCAAAACCATACATACGCGGCTCATCGCGCAACACCCAAACTGCGACGCGCTCGGCGAGCCATGGGGCGTGTGGCTTCCCATCATCTGCTGTCGATTCGGCTTTGATGAACTGTGACAGTTCGGCCAAAACGCTCCCGTAGGAAAATTTCCGGAGCTGGTTGCGGATTGGGCGAATCGCCTCGGCGTACGTCATGGGTTCCGTCTCACTTATGGTGAAGAACGGCCGGCGAAGCAGCCAATGCATCTACGGCTCGCTACGTTTCGAGCGCAGTTCTTTCGGGAGAAGTCGGTTCAGCTCATCATCAGTGAAGAAGAGCTCCTCAGCCTGCTTGAGTGCCTTTTGGGCATCTGCGTAGGCTTTGCTGTTCGTCCTCGGTGCAGCCTTGTAGATGTCCTCAAGCGACTCGTTCAATCGGTCTCGGGCAGCGCGAATCTCATCCACGGGTCGTCCATCGTTCATATCGACCAGAAGCGACAGAAGCGCTTCGCGGACACCCCATAGCTTAGAGGCGACGATGGTATGTTTCTGTGCCTGCTCTCCGAGACTGGCCTCTTTGAAATAGAGCGTGAAGCCTAACAGGACTGTCGAGAGCACTGCACCAATGAGCGTGAACGGATGTGTGTCCCCAAGAACTGCCAGCAACAGACTGCTCGTCGTCACTGCCGACAGGACAATTTCCGCGTTCTTGATGACCTTGTAACGCGAGATGTATCGGTCGGCCATCTTCTCGTGGGTCTTGTGGGTGTACGCAGCTCGCGCGTACATCTCCCTCAACTGCCCTTCCAGTGAGGTGGCCGGCCCTACCTGTGCATCGTTAGGCTGGAAATGCTGTGCCATAAATTGCCCGATATTTTTGCCTTGCGGACCAGTTCTCGCCCTTCGCTTGATGGGCGATAGCCTCAATTGCCCTAAGCTCCGCAGAGCGAGCCTTGAACTGAAATACATCGCTTCGGTACACATATGAGCCGCTGCCCGGTGCATGCCAATATATCTGCGACGTATCCAGGTTCGCGAGATAGTTGAAGAAGTCGCGGGTTAGATAATCGTAATAGACATATGACTTGTACCGATGCTCCCAGTTGGCGATGAACTGATAGGCGAGCGTGTCAATTAGCATCCCACTCATCGTAACGTTGTTTGTGTCGCGCCATGCTCTTGCCATCCGGCTCAACTCGACCAGATTTTCATTGGAGGCAGTATTCCGCGCAGAAAACGCGTTCATCTCATGTTTCGGCTTGCAGATGCGCCATGACCCTCCACCGTTTGCGTCTGCAAACGTGTAGCTCCCGTCGGTATTCTCGAACGCAGGCAGAATTTCAAATCGCACGCCATCATCGAAATTGATGACGACCACCTGGCCATCGCCAGCCATGTCCGAGACTCGATAGGTGTTCCGGATTGAGTTTTTGACAAGCGCGAGCAGTGCGGACTGGCCATTCCCGGTGTGCCCATGGAACCTTTGGTAGAGAGCATACGGAAGCTCGTAGAGCAGGTCGACGTCACTAACACTTGGGATGGCAGTGCTGCGACCGTACGAGCCGACATAAAACCGATAAGCGGACTTCGAGTCAAGCTTGTTCCGGAGGTCATAGTTCAACTGGCCAACGATGCGCCCCGTGCGGTAACTAATTGAGCCGCGCTTTTCTGCATTGATGCGAAGCGCACCGCAAAACTGAGCAAACCACTCCCCTTCGCCCATTTTTCACCTTCTTCTCTCGATTGTTATTTGCGTTGACACAACCTGCGCCAGTTCCGTCGCGACCCTCGGCAAGAGCCGACATTGCATTATCTTTCACAAGACACAGTATCAAGAAACGGCGCCGACTCCAATCTCACCACCCGCTGCCTCGTCATGCGCCGCGAATGCGCGGCTTGCCGCTTGCCGAGGAGCGAGCGCACCGCTTCTTCGACAGTAATAATTATGCGTCTTGCGACATAGCAAAGTGACGATTGCGGCCAGCGGAGGGCGAAGCGCACGTCCTTTTTACAGTCGCGCGGTATCAGCGGCAAACCTATTCGATAGGGACGTCAATCCGGTCGCGAGCGACGCAGACGTCGTTCTTTATTACGAAACATTCTACATAGTGAGGCCCGTTGAAGTTCGCTGTCTCCTTGCGTTCGCGACGGCCTCCGTCACGAACGATTTGGCCGCGAATCTGGTTCCGGCGGACGGCTTCGTCACCGACATTTCGCACCTTCCACATCACCTCATAAGGCTCCTGGACGTCGCACTCTGCGATGTGAAAGCGCAATGACATTCCGTGCTTGAGCCACGGGAAAGTCTCGGCGAGTGCCCGCAGATGCCCATATTGGGTGGTGCCCGCATAGTCACAGTCGATTTCGAGCTTTCTCCGGATGTCCACGGGATATTTATCCTCGATGAATTCCTCGGCTGCGTCTCCGGAGTCCCGCTTGAAGGAGAAACTCTCGGTGGCCGCGGCCTTGACGACCTTGACATCGACCGGGAATTCACGGCCGAACACCTCACGCCAGAGCTTTGCTCGCTTTCGCTCGTCTTTCTCATCCCGCGCTTGGATGCAGGTTTGCGCCACCTTCTTGGCCTTTCGATGGAAATTGCCTTTGCTCGCGATGTGTGCTTGGCTGCCAGGTGCGCGCCAGTAATCCTTTTGTTCGAGGTCCGCGAGATAGCTAAAAAGAGCAGCGACGAGCTCAGGGTACGCGCCGTACGACTTTTGGTCGAAGTCCTTGCAGCCTTCGAAGAATCGGTAGCAGAGCGTGTCAATGAGAATGCCGCTCATCGGCACACCGTGTTCGTTCTTCCACGACCGGAGCATCTTGCAAGCATGGCGGAAATTGCGATTAGTGCGCGTGTTCATTTCGCGCATCGCCTCCATTTCTTGCTGTGGGTAAGTGACCTTCCAGCTTCCCCCATTATTGGTGTCAGGATGATAGTAGTCGTTCGTATCTCTGCGATAGAACGCTGGCAAGACTTCAACCTTGAATTTGCGAAACTGAACGACAACCACCTGGCCGTCACCCTTTATTTCTGTGCTGGCATAGCGTGTTTTCAGGGAGTCGCGCACCGCTTGCAATAGTTGCGAGGGCCCATTGCCCTCGCGTTGGCGATAGCGCTCATAGAGGTCCCAGGGCAATTCAAAAAGCATGTCGAGGTCGCTGATACCACGGATGGCCGTATGGCGGCCGTACGAGCCGACTTGTAGGCAATGAGCACTATCCGAATCGGACCCGTAAAAGTCCTTGTTCAGACGCGTTGTGATGCTCTGGTAAGACGTCGAAATGTCAGACGCATTGCCGACGGAAATGTTTTTCCGGAATTGTTCGAACAGGGCTGAGCTCATGAATTACAGGGCGGCGAATTGAAAAGGACAGCCAGAAGACCGGGATGAAGGTAGATGGCCATGCCGAAGCCGAGCAGCATGACCAAGGTCACCCATGCTCCGAGCGGTACCTTGTCCCGCCAGAAGCTGAGTTCCAACTCATCGTTGACCCAACCAACCTGATGCTCCCAAAAGAACTTCACATGGGCGTACCAAGCGGCAAGGAAAATCTGCTTGCTAAGGGAGACCCCTGACGCACTGTCTACGATGTCCATTCGCCTTTGCGCGAATGCGCTCATGTCCGCACTTTCAGGTTGTGCTTTAACCTCGGCGTAGAGTTGTCGAAGCGAGTGATAGGCGCGCGTCAGCGCGGTACCGGCCTTGTCGTACTTCTCTTTGTCGGAGTTGTAGAAGTTGATGTAAAGGGTCAGCGACGAAGCAATCACCAACGTGGCAGAGACACCCGCGAGGGCGAGCGCCGGAAAGATGAGGCTGTACACCCCCACCACGAAACCAATGACGTTGACCCAACCTGGCGCCTTTTCGACGATGTCCAAGGTCGCAAAATGCAGTTTCGCCCCAAATCCGACGTTGTACCCGCTCTCCGCGACTATGCGTAGCAGGTCTTCCTTTTTCATATCGTGTTCCGGTGAAAGGAGCGCTGGCCCCGTGTACTGATAGTTTTTTCGGACCGTCATCGAGCCGATGCGGTCAACCTTTCGCATTACGCGAAACCATCGGTTGATATTACTGTATCGGCGGCAAAATCGACAGCCTTCGCCCTTAATGTGGCCTACTCGTGACCAGTGATTTTTTCTTTGAAAACGTCATTTTACGTTTGACAACGTCGCCTGCCCATCGGATACTTCACGCATAGATGACTATTTCCATGAAAAACTCACAAAATGGCAAAAACTGACAAAAAAGTAGCGGCAGGCAAGAAGACCGACCAGATGGACCGCTTGTTCGAGGAATTCTTCGTTCTTACTCGGGAGGCAATGGGCGCTTTGGAGAGCGGGTTTGAACTAAAGGGCGTGGTCGAGCAAGTGCTGGGAACTGGCAATGAGGATGCGCAAAAGGTGAAGCTCCGGTCCTCGCACCCTTGGGCAACCTTGGTAAGACTGCGGGACTATGCGGTCAACGGGATTGAAGCAAAGGGCTACGACACGGATGCCATCGTCATTGACGGGGCGCAAGTCTTGAAGTTAGTAACGTCTGAAAACTTCTGGCCTTCCGAAGAGTGGAATCACCTTGTCAAGATGGCCGACGGACGCTACGGCTTGGACGACGGGCAATCCGTTGAACTATCGACCTTGGCCCTGATGGCAAATGTGGACGTCCGCACTGTTCGCAACGCTATCAGCGCCGGCGCGCTTGAGTCGCGGAAGACTGGTGACAGCGTGTACATCGAGAACGAGTCGGCGCGGCGCTGGTTGCTTGGGCGCAAGGGCTTCAAGCCCACGGTCTCCAGCACAGATGCGGAGCGTCGGAGTCTTGAGCAGGTCTGCACCCCTGGCGAATTTGCGGCTTTCCTCGCTGCTCAGCGTGCTCGTATTGGTCTGAGCGGCGAGACCGATAAGCTGGTCGTATTCCACCCCAGCGTCAACGCCGATTCTGTCAAGGAGTTGGAATCTGGCCTCTTCACCCTGCCACTTGATACTGTATTTCCACTCGCGGCGTACTACCAGGTTGACCGAAAGAAGTTTCTCGACTGCGTGATGCGCGTCTTCTTCAGCGACGAGTTGCGCGCTCTGAACGCAGACCGCGGTGAGGGAGGCGAATAATGCGAAGCGCAAACCTGACTGAGCATGCACAAAAGCGTAGGCAGCAACGTGGCGTTTCCGAAATGCAAATACAGCTAATCACCGCATTCGGTTCACACCGGTATCAGAAAGGTGGATGCACGCTCGCGCGTCTTTCAGCGGAGACGCTTCGAGAAATACGTCGAGCTCTCGACGGGCTAGACAAGCTCGCAGTCTTTAAGTCGCCGGATGAAAAAGTGATCACGGTCATGCATCAGGACCGTCGAGTCCACTCGACGCAGTTCGTAGCCTGAGTTGCCGTCTTATACGCAGAGGCGGCCATCAACAATTAAAACAAAAGAGGAAAGCGATGGACAAAGCACTCAACTCCCTGCCTGCCCACGGTCGGGTCGAATGCCAACGTTGCTTCAACTCCTGCGATGCCATCGACTTTGATGCAACGAAGCGCACGGAAGGTAAATGGCGCATTACGGCCAATCCCCTCGCATGGGGGAACTCTGAGCCCGAGGTGGTCGTTCTAGGCTTCTGGAAGGGCCCGACGCAGGCAAACGCGCTTGCAAGCGCGCCTCTCGACGACATCGCGTACAAGGGCGGCCGCAAGAACGTCGGCAAAATCCTGAAGCGCCTTGGTCTTTTGCCTGGCGTGCAGGAGCACGAGCTGGTGCCGACCGTCGACCGCCTCATCGCTGACCGGCGTGGCCGATTCCACTTCGGGTCGCTCGTTCGCTGTACTGTCGAGCGGTTCGATAAGGGCAGCTGGAAGAGCTCGGGCGGCGGCATGCTCGACAAATTTACGATGGTTCCATTCGGGAAGGAGGTTTCGCGCAACTGCACGGAGCGCTTCCTGAAGGACCTGCCGGCGCGAACCCGCCTCATCGTCATGTTCGGACTGGGCACGAACCTCAACTACGTTGAAGCGTCGTTCGACTTGTTCCGTCACGCTCGAGGCGGGCAGTGGAAGCGCATCAACGACGTCGCCTACACGGACGGAAAAGTCGTGGTCGTTCACGTCGAGCACTTCAAGTCGCAGGGGAATCTCGTTCCCCGGTGGCTGGGTCAGGATGTGCATCCGCGTTCGCGGTATAGCGAGCTTGCGGCGCAGGCCGTGGCGCTCGCCCTAACGGAAAACGCTCGTGCCGCGTCGTAAGTCCTGGCCGAGCACTTGCGAAGAGCGCATTAGCGTCGCTGCACCGCCTAAGCCGCGTTCCGCTGGATAGGGCCCGACCAGTAAGCCTAATGCAGCCAGCATCCGGCTGACCTGCATTGGAGGATGAAAAGCGACCCGCCGAGCGAACAGTGTCGTCGGCGTCTGGCACCCTGACTTTGCAGTGCGGGCAAGGCCGAGCGGCGACGCCACCTCACTAGGCAGCGCAAGCACGAATCATAGAGCGTAGATAGCTTGCATGACCCGAGCGCCGAGCTGCTCCGTGTTGACATCTCTGCCGGTCGCGTGTTCTATCGCAACACCCAGCTGCGACGCGAGCATTCTACCCAAAGGAATAGCCTGCAAATTGTCGCCGCTGATTTCGAACAATGCCATGTCGTTTCCGCCATCGTTAAAAAACGAGGCAAGAGAGTATCAAGTCTTCCTTCGACGGGCTACGGACGCGGTAGCTGCGAAACGCGAATGAAAATATATGCTGGCTACTATGCAGCCAGTCGATGCTCGTAGTATGGCCGGTCCCTGTCATCAAGTATCGCGTACATCGCGTCCAGGCTCGATGCGCTCGGATTGAGCCAAGCTTCGATGTTCTCTGGCTTAATGGGGATGATGCACCGGTCGTGGCCAGCAGCTTCAACCTCCGGCGGCGGCTCATCGGTGATGGCAGCGAAGGACAGCAGGTCGGGTTGCCCTGGCGCGGTCCATCGCGACCACAGGCAAGCGACATGCATCAACTGGCCGTTGTTCGGACGAAACTCGAGGACGACATTCTCGTCTTTCTCATGAGTCTCCAGTAGCGTGCCTTCCATCTTCGCCTTGCTGACGTTCTCGTAGAAGACGTCCACGAGCATCACTCCATGCGTGTAGCCGAAGCATGGCTTCCAGAACCCTTCAAGATTGTCGCGTCGTGCGTTGTAGGTGCCTGGATACTTCACGTCGTAGTTCGCCGGTTTGCCAGCTATTCGGCACTGGTAACGCATCGGCTTAACCAAGTATTTGCCGTTCTCCATGACAAGCACGGGTGCGTAGGTCCCAGGAAAAATCCGAGAGTCTCTTGGTTGCGGCTCGGTTCGGTTGATGTCCTCAAGGCGTCGCAACGAGGCTTCGATTTTGTCGGTTGCGATGCGCTTACTTTCGGTCGCAGCCTTGGTCACCTTGGACTGCAGAGTTCGCTCAGCGTCTGCTAGGCGAGTCCGTTGTTTGAAGAGCTCTTGCTCGAGCTTTGTCGTCTGTTCCGCGTCGAATCGGTCGATGGACGCCTTTATCTGCCGTTCAGTGTCGGTTTGTGCGTCGCGGAAACTGTCATCGACCGCCTTCGGAATCTTCGCTTTGCTGCCCTCGGCTCGTTCGAAGTAAAGGCGCGCAAATTCCTCGATGTCCATGTGCGCACCGAAGGTCTTGACGTACTTGCGATAGTCCGCCTGGATTTGCGCCGAGTAGCACATGCAATGTCTCCGTTCATCAATTCGGTGGATGGACAGGTCAGAGCGATTCCTTGCACAACTTCATCATCTTCTGGACCACAGTGCTCGCGTGGTTCAGCGTCATCTCGCCAGTGAAGAGAGCTTGCACGTCGCTCTGCCGAACGGCGATGCCGGCGTCTTTCAGCTCGCGCTTCGCAATCTTCAGTGCAAGCTGCCCGAGAAGCACTCGGTCGAGCCAGTGCATCCTGATGAGGTTACGCGCCAGCCAGATTCGACCGCTCTCGACGAGGTGGTCAACGCGCCACTCGTACGTTAGGGAGTGGGATGCAGCGAGCGTGGCCACAAGGAAGCACAGAAGGTCGGCGCGCGCACCGGGGATTTCGTCAATATCCAGTTTGTCCATTGTTCTGGCTGCTCGTTCCGCTTGATTGTTCCAAGCTTCATTCCATTTCGATGGAGGTGCGGACGAGGCGGCGAGAATCAACCTCTTGGAGCCGCCCAATCACCTTCGCTGGCTGCAGCGCACACCCGTCCCGACACATGAGCCGTCGCATCCGTTGCAATAATGCCGGTTGCGCACGCTACCGTCGGCGACCCACAGGTTGAAATCGTCAACAGACCTCGTGCCGACCGTTCGAAGAAGTTCGGCTCTCCCGCCTTGCCGCGCGCGACAGCCTCGTCAATGGTCGCATCGCCGAATGCTTCACGCAGGTTTGCGACGAAATCCGCAATCATTGGGTGCTTCCGCCCAAGCATATCCATTCGCGTCTCCGGTGGCGACTTAAAAGGGGCAATTCACTGCTTCGAATTTTGAGTTACGATACTGTATAAATATACAGTGTTTTCGCGCTATGGCCGCCTTGCCCCAACCCATCGAGTCGATTCATCCCAGCCTCTGGCGCGGGTCTCAGCTCGCTCGTGCATACGGCAAGACGGTCGACACGGGGTATGCGGCCCTGAGCGCCGAGCTGCCCGGCGGCGGCTGGCCACTGGGAGCGTTGGTGGAGTTGCTCGTCCAGCAACCGGGGACAGGCGAGATGCGGTTGTTGAGGCCAGCGCTCTCCGAATTGAGTGCCCGACCGGTGGTGCTCTTGCAGCCTCCGCACGTTCCTAACGCGTTGGCCTTTTCGTTTCTCGGGCTGCCGATGAACAAGCTGATGAGACTGCGAGCGCCGAAGACGGCGGACGCGCTCTGGTGCGCCGAGCGCGTGCTTCAGGCAAAAACCTGCGGCGCCCTCGTGTTCTGGCAGCAGCACATTCGGGCCGAGGCGCTGCGACGGCTTCACCTCGCAGCGCAGGCGACGGAAACCTTGCTGGTGCTAATCAGGCCGCTGGCCGGCGCCCAAGACGCGTCGCCGGCGACGCTTCGATTGGGAGTCAGACCGGCTGACGGCGGCCTCGTCGTCGATGTTGTAAAGCGACGAGGCCCGACACGAACCGAAACATTGTCCGTCACCCTGCAACCGTCACCGATTCTGCTCAGCCCTTATGGCCGTGTTCGTCGCCATCTTCCTGCCCCGGCTTTCGCTGGAGGTGTTCCGTCCGCGGTGGTCACCGCTGACTGAGCACGGGTGCGTCGTGCTGGAGCGCGACAAGGTGATTGTGATGGACTCGGTAGCGCGAGAAGCTGGGGTGCTCCCAGGAATGAAGCGAGGCGGAGTGACAACGCTTTCGCCTGACGCGGCGGTCTACGACCGAAATGTTGAGCGCGAGCGGGAGATGCAGCGCGAAGTCGCTTTCGGCTTATTGCGCTTCTCGCCGCAGGTTGCTCTTTGCGACGAAGAAACCATCGTAGTCGACGTGACGGCGAGCCTGCGTCTGTTTGGCGGCATCCGCAGTATCTGTTCTCAGTTGCGAAACGTTGTGAAGTCGATAGGCGTGACGGCCCGCACGAGCGTTGCGCCGACAGGGCAGGGCGCATGGCTGCTGGCCAAGCGTGGCCGATGCCGCGTGCTCAAGATGCGCTCGCTCGAGCGAAATCTCGATGCGCTTCCGTTCATGGTCGTGCAAGAGGTTCGCGCCTACGCGGATTGGTTTCAAGGTCTCGGCTGCCGAGCCCTGAGTGACATCCGGCGCCTTCCGCGCGCTGGACTGAAGAAGAGGTGCGGTGTGGATTTGCTCGACTCTCTGGACCGTGCCTATGGTCTTTCGCCCGAGTTGTATCAGTGGCTCGATGTGCCTCCAACCTTCAGCGCCCGAACCGAACTGCCCGACCGCGTCGAACACGCTGAGGCTGTGCTTTTCTCCGCGCGACGCCTCATCGTGCAGCTTTGCGGTTGGTTGAGCGCGCAGCAACTCGCACTGACACACGCCACTGTATCCCTCGAGCACGAACGAGGCCGACAAGCCGTCGAGCCCACCATTCTTGAAATCGCTCTTGCAGAGCCGACCTGGCATGAAGAGCACCTCATGCGCTTGCTCAAGGAGCGGCTCGGGCGCACCGAACTGCCGGCTGCTGTGCTTGCCGTTCGACTGACGGCCTCCAAAGTAGAGCCGGCCGAGCCGCCGAGCGACTCGCTGTTTCCTGACCCCGGCGGGTCTTCTGAAGACCACAACCGCCTCATCGAACTTCTCGTTGCGAGACTTGGAGCAGAGAACGTGTTGCGGCCGGCGCCGACCTCCGACCACAGGCCTGAGCACGCGAATCGATGGGTGCCGGTTCAGGGCGACGCAAAGCCGACCGTGCCGCCGGCAGGACTGCCACGGCCAACCTGGTTGCTCGACGAGCCCGTTCGCCTCATGGTGAAGAACCATCGCCCGTTCTATGGCTCGCCGCTCAAGCTCGTTTCAACTGGCGAGCGCATTGAAGCCGGTTGGCATGACCGCGAACTGGTTACACGCGACTATTACGTTGCCGAAGCGGCCGACAGGAGCTGCTATTGGATTTACCGTGAGCGGCCGAGCGTGACGTCGGACGAAACGCGCTGGTTCCTCCACGGCCTGTTCGGATAAGCAGGTGTCGTCGTGGACTTTCCCTCGTTGGCGTTGCCGGACTACGCGGAGCTATTCGCGTTCACTAACTTCTCTTTCCTCCGTGGCGCCTCCCATGGCGAGGAACTGGTGTTGCGTGCGTCGCAACTCGGTTACTCGGGACTTGCCGTCACCGACGAGTGTTCGCTCGCCGGCGTAGTCCGCGCTCATGTCCAGGCGAAAGAGGAAAAGCTTCCGCTCATCATCGGGTCATTCTTTCAGCTTGTGAACGCAGACAAGAGTCCAGCGTTCGGTCTCATCCTGCTTGCCCAGAATCGCAACGGCTACGGCAATCTTTCCGAGCTCATCACGTTAGGGCGCATGCGGGCAGCCAAGGGCGAGTACCTTCTGACGCCGCATGACATCTCAAAGCCCGAGAGAGAGTACGCGCATCTCAAAGGTATGCCTGATTGTCTCGCTATTCTGGTGCCCGATTTTCCCGCGAAGGAAGACGCGCTCGCTGTTCAACTCGAATGGATGAACGACGTTTTCGCTGAGCGTGCTTGGGTGGGGCTCACGTTGCACCAGCGCGCGATGGACGACATTCATCGCGGCGCCGTCGAGTTCGTGGCGGACCAATACCGGGTACCCGTCGTAGCGACAGGAAACGTCGTCATGCACGTGCGCTCAAGGAAGCCGATGCAGGACACGATGACGGCAATCCGACTTGGCAAGCCGGTTGCAGATTGCGGATATGACCTCGCGCCCAACGCTGAGGGACATCTGCGGTCTCGGCTGCGTCTGGCGAATTTGTATCCTCCGCATACCCTGTCAGAGACGCTCAACATTCTTGAGCGATGCAATTTCTCCCTGGATGAGCTTCGATACGAGTATCCGGATGAGCTCGTGCCAGAAGGCTTCACTCATGAAGCTTACCTACGTCAAGAAGCCTACATCGGCGCGCACCGAAGATTTCCGGCTGGCATTCCGCACGCGGTTCAAGAGCAAATCGAGCATGAGCTACAACTCATTCGCGAACTCCAGTATGAGGCCTACTTCCTCACGGTCTATGACATCGTCCGCTTTGCGCGCAGTCAACACATCCTGTGTCAAGGCCGCGGGTCAGCTGCGAACAGTGCGGTCTGTTATTGCCTCGGCGTAACCGAGGTGGACCCGTCGCGCGGCAACATGCTCTTCGAACGGTTCATCAGCAAGGAACGCGGTGAGCCACCTGACATCGATGTCGATTTCGAGCATCAACGACGGGAAGAGGTCATTCAATACATCTATCGAAAGTATGGGCGCGACCGAGCCGCGATTGCAGCAGCTGTCTCGACATATCGTCCGCGTGGTGCGCTCCGTGAAACTGGGAAAGCGCTGGGTATCGACCCGCAAATCGTCGATAAAGTCGCGAAGTCGCATCAGTGGTTCGACCATTCGCAGGACCTTCTTCGACGGTTCGCGGAGTCTGGCCTGGACCCTGAGAATCCGCTCATCGGTTTGTGGGCGTCGTTGGCAGCGCAAATCCTCAACTTTCCGCGCCATCTGTCGCAGCACTCTGGTGGCTTCGTCATCAGTCGCGGCAAGCTCACGCGTCTCGTGCCCGTCGAGAACGCAGCAATGGCGGACAGGTCGGCGATTCAATGGGACAAGGATGACCTGGAGGCACTCGGTCTTCTGAAGATTGATGTACTAGCGCTCGGCATGCTGTCCGCAATTCGTCGCACACTCGACATCATCTCCGAGCAACGCGGCGAACGCTTCGAGATGCAGGACATACCGCCTGAGGACGACGCGACATACGAGATGATTTCTCGTGCAGACACCATGGGCGTTTTCCAGATTGAGTCGCGCGCGCAGATGAGCATGCTTCCTCGCATGAAACCGCGAGAGTTCTACGACCTGGTCATCGAAGTGGCCATCGTGCGGCCGGGCCCGATTCAGGGCGGCGCAGTGCATCCTTATTTGCGGCGACGACAAGGTATCGAACCTGTCACGTATCCGAGTGAGGCGCTAAAGGTCGCCCTCGGTCGGACGCTCGGCGTGCCCATTTTTCAAGAGCAGGTCATGCAAGTCGCCATCCTGGCCGCCGGGTTTACTCCGGGCGAAGCGGACCAGCTCCGCCGGGCCATGGCAGCATGGAAACGCAAGGGTGGCCTCGACCGCTACTACGACCGTATCGTGAACGGGATGATGGAGCGCGGGTACGAACGCGATTTTGCTGAGTCCATCTTTCAGCAGATTCATGGCTTTGGGGAATACGGATTCCCAGAGAGTCATGCGGCATCTTTCGCGTTACTTGTGTACGCGAGCAGTTGGCTGAAGTGCCATGAGCCGGAGGCTTTCCTTGCAGCGATGTTGAATAGCATGCCGTTGGGCTTCTATTCGGCATCGCAACTCATTCAGGACGCTCAACGTCACCGCGTCAAGGTCCTTCCGGCTGACGTTGCTATCAGCGGATGGGAGTCGGTGCTCGAGAGCCATGACGCTCGAGCGAAGCCAGCAGTGCGTCTGGGCCTTTCGCTGTTGAAGGGAATGAAGGATGGGGCCGCAGAGCGAATTGAAGCAGCACGAGCGGTTAAGAAGTTCTCAAGCGTCAGCGATTTGGCAAAACGCGCTCAACTGGACAGGAAGGACCTTCAGGTTCTTGCCGCCGCGAACGCGCTTTCATCGCTTGCCGGCAATCGTCGCGAAGCGCTCTGGCAGGCGGTCGCCGCGGTGCCAGACCGCGACATTCTTCTCGATGCGCGCGTGGATGATGAAACGCCCGTGCTCGGCGCACCGTCCGAAGCGGAAGACATCGTTGCTGACTTCAACTCGATGAGCCTTACGCTCGGCCGCCATCCGCTTTCGCTCTTGCGGCCAACCCTTCTTGAGCAACGTCTTGTGCCTGCGTCGACGCTTATGACCTATCCGAATGGCCGGCTCGCCCGCGGATGTGGGCTTGTCACCGTGCGGCAACGGCCAGGTACGGCAAAGGGCGTCATGTTCGTGACTCTCGAAGACGAGACGGGAAATGTGAACGTGATTATTTGGCCTTCTCTGCTCGAGAAGTTTCGGCGTGAAGCGCTTGGCGCGGCGCTACTCACGGTGTACGGAACGTGGCAGTGCGAAGGCGAAGTACGACATCTTGTTGCGCAGAGACTCGTCGACATGTCTCACTTGCTCGGCGGGCTAACAACGGTGAGCCGCAATTTTTGCTGAGGCACGTGGCGAATACGGGCGGCATTTGCAACTCGGCCGCACTCCAATACGTGGAGCTGCATGCCTCATGCTCGTTTTTGAGCAGTCGCGAGTCGCGATTGTCCTCCAATGTTCCGCGCGCCGTGGACAAAAATCAGTCGATAGTGCTTTCAAGTATCGCCGACTGCAATTTGCTCCTGACTGGGAAAATACCACAACTGGCGAGGAGGAAAGGCGGGTCAACATGTTGACGAACGAGGGCGCGGATGACGCCGAAGTCATCATTCGACCTGCGTAGGTGGGGCCTGGCGTGTTGAGGTTCCCCGCGACGGCGGCGTCTTGGTAAAAGAAGCAAACGACCAGGACGAAGCGTTGTCGCTAGCACGACGACTATGCCCCAAAGGCCAAACTTGTCTGCTCCCGCCGAGGAGTCTTCGGAGACACTGCACGACGAGCTTCCTCTTGCGAGCAAGCGACGAGGAGTTGATGACTTTGCCTAGAGAAGTCAGGTAAAGGCTTTGGCGGCATTCAGGCTCGCGTCGTGCTGAACGTGGTTAGCGCTCGTGTTCTCGAAGGCTGACCATGAAAATCACTATTACTGCGCACACTGCCGCGGAGAATGGGGACAAAGAATCGCATTGTTTCAACTTTCTAGTAGAGAACGGCGGTACCGAGGCGCGAACGGACTCCATCACGCTACGCACTGCACGAGTGCTCGTCCGTGAACTAGCGAACCACACGGGACTGGACGCGATGATGCGCAAAATTGTCGCAACACCAGAGGCGGAGTTCGACGCTTTGGTTGGTGCTCGCTTCGAAGACCGCTAGTCGACCTTTTCTGGTGCGATTTAGTTCGAGCGCCGATTCCTTAAACCAACTGCACAGGATGCAGGCGCGGCTAAATTTGGCTAAACCACCTTTTTCCCGAGAAAAAGGCCTTGGTCCGCCTGCAGGTCCGCGCCGGTGGAAAACGCCGGCTCGAATCCCATGCGCCAAAAAAATCGCTTTCCCAACCGGCTCGTTCTCGACATATCGACCATGAGCGTGTGGTAGCCCGCTTTCGCGGCATTCGACTCCAGTCCCGTCAACACGGCGCGCCCGATGCCAGCGTTGGGCATTCGACTATAGATACAGACGAGCTCGGCGACGCCGAAATCGAGCCGTTTGAACGCACCACAACCGACAGCCTCACCCTTCGCGGTTCGAGCAATGAGGAAGCGCCCTCGGGCGGAGCTTATGTCACCGTGCGAGAAGCGCGACTGTTCGCCGGTGCCCAAATATAGAGCTTGCATTGCTGCCATTTCGTCGAGGAGAACTCGCCCGTCATAGCACCATATTCCTTCTCGTTGAACGAGGACAGGGAGAGAAGCGGATGTCATACGAATGTCCGATGGCGACTGTTTTCTTCCGTCAGCAAGAAGGGAGCCACAGAGTCCTCTCAGACAGGGGAATCTAGCTTTTCCGCTGCATCCACGGCGTGACTCTGAGTGCGAGCAAATCTGAAAGTGGCGGCGCCTCTCCGACGAATCAATTTCACGCTCGGCGTAACGCGAATGAGGATAGTCAAAAGCCAAGGCTTTACTTGTCGCACTTTTGATTGTAAAAGTCGGTCAAAAAAACCGGCCGTGTCCCGAGCATGTAGAAATTATTCTTAAGGCTCCGTATGTATAAGTGCTTGAGTGCAACAATGAACATGCAGAGCCGCCACTTGGTTGGCGCGGGACATCATGCAAACACTCGAAGGCGCGGACGACGCCGAAATCGTCATTCGACCTCGCGATGCCGGCGGGTGGCGCATCGAATTTCCTCGTGGGCCCGGGATGTTTGTTGCCGTGGTCAGCCAGCAACAGAAGGCACTGATGCTTGCCAGGCAGCTGCGGCCATCCGCACACATTCGCATCCTTCCTGGCCGCGATTAAGCGCAGTAATCCGTTCAGCAGCGACGGCGCGACCGCGCTCTCTGTGACAGGCCGCCAACTGGAGCCAAGGCCGCGAAAAATCGCGTTTATCCGAGCCGCGGCCTTCCTTTGAAAGTCGATACAGCGTCATCTGCGGCTGCAACTCGAAGAGGTACTTGTCGCGACGGCTCTGAAAGCGACGTAATTAGCAATCTACGCGAACACGGGCCCGACTCGCCGGCAAGGTACGGCAGTTGCTGTCCAGCGCTCGTCATCTATTCGAGGAGCAAAATATGGCTGGCGACAGCGCATACAAACCAGGTGAACGCGTGAAGGTGTCGGGCATCTACTCCGTCGTCCACGACGACGGCAAAGATACGTTCGAAGTTACGTGTGTTGAGGGCGAGCACTTTCCCCCAACGCGAAGCGGCAAGGGAGCGCATTTCGAGTTGAAGTACGCCGCGACTCACTCGCACAAGCACGACGAGCTGAAGGGCACGGAAGCTCGCAGCTAGCTCGACAAAGGGCTTCGGCGCCTCTCCGTTTGACCGCATGCAGTGACGGTCCAAAGCCCAGTTCTATATCGAAGTCAGGACCAACAACCAACGGTGAAAACACATTGTGTCTTGGGAGCTCGTATGTCTGACCATGTTTACAAACTTATCGAAATCACTGGCTCTTCACTCGAGTCATCCGATAAAGCAGTCGAGGTTGCGCTTCAGAAAGCATCGGAGACCGTGAAGAACATCGAATGGTTTCAAGTGACGGAAACCAGGGGCCATGTGGAAGGCGGCAAGATTGCGCACTGGCAGGTTACCCTGAAAGCAGGATTCCGCGTCGACGACTAACGCGTCATCGTAGGTACGAAGCGACTGACTGAACTACAGATTTACGGCAGTCGCTTCATCGCTGAAGTCAGCGATTGCTTCGTCGTCCAGTAATCGACCCAAGGGTCGCTTATTTGGAAGCTCAAATACTCGCGAGCGGTCTGTACGCTCCATTGCGCGCCGCTCTTGAGGTCAGCAAGCTGTTCCCAGGCAACTGGCATTGAGACGCCCATACCCGGCCGGGCTCGAGCCGAGAATGCTGCGGCAGTAGTTTGCCCCTTCCCATTGCGAAGGTAGTCAACAAAGATTTTCCCCACGCGATTCGAAGGACCAGAGACCGCCGAGAAGCGTTCTGGAATCGTCTTTGCGAGATGAGCAACAAACGTTTTCGAGAATGCCTTTACCCTGGCGTAGTCCAGTCGAGGGTTCAGCGGAACAACCACGTGCAAGCCCTTGCCACCGCTTGTCTTCAACCACGCTTGCAAGCCCAACTCTGACAGCAGCAACCGGACGAGGAGAGCAGCTTCTCGGACAAGAGCCCATTTGACGCCTTCGCCGGGGTCGAGGTCAAAGATGACCCTGTCTGGCGCATCGAGCCGTCGCACTACCGAGTTCCATGTATGGAATTCGATAGTGTTCATCTGCGCAGCGGACAACAGCGCGTCCGCTGTGTCGACCGTCAGCAACGGGGGATGCTTCGGCCACAAGTCGCGGGCATGCGCTTTCAGCCCGGGCATCGCTGTGCGCTCGGCGTGTTTCTGGAAAAAGAGTTTACCGGCTACGCCTTCAGGCGCGCGCACAAGGGCAACGGGCCTGTCTCTAAGATGAGGCAGCATCCGCTCCGCGACGCTGGCGTAGAACCGAACGAGGTCGGCTTTCGTCACGGACGCTGACACGTCAATCACGCGCTCGGGATGCGTTATCTTCAGTTGGGGAAGAGACTCAGGGGCCTGCGTCGTCCCGCCTTCGCGGACTACGCCACGAGCGTCCTTGTCAAGGCGCAAGCCTATGAACGACGCTTGCCGAATCACTTCATCAGCGGTCCACTCAGTGAACTCTACCTCCGCCACCAGCACAGGTTTTACCCATCTCTCGCTCCCGACCACTCGCTTTGACCATCTGCCTGGCTTCTTGAGCGGCGTGTTGAATGGCGTTGCGTCGACCTCAAGCGGTGTGAGTTGTTTCCATAGGTCGCGCGCAGTCTTCGAATCCCAACCGGTTCCGACACTCCCTGCGTCATGAAGCTTGCTTCCCACGTAATAGCCGAGCAGCAAGCTGCCGACCTCTCCGTCGTTGCCGGCACGCGCGGTCATGCCACAGATGACGAGTTCCTGTCGCAGCCGTGCTTTTGCCTTCAGCCAAGTTTGCGTACGCCCCGACTCATACGGTGCGTCTCGCCGCTTGAGCATTAGCCCTTCCAACCCCAATCCTGTTGCCGCTTCGAACATCTGCGCCGGCGGAGCGTCAAAGTCCTGGCTGAACATCAGCCGCGCTCCTGCGTTTTCAACAATCGTCGCTAGTAACGCACGCCTGGACCACAGAGGCACCGTCCGAAGGTCTTTCCCATCGAGGAACATTATGTCGAAAAGGAAGTAGACGATGTCCTTGTTCGATTGACCGTCAACTGCGTTTTGAAGAGCGGCAAAACTCGGGATACCGTTTTTCAGCACGACGATTTCGCCATCCATCCATGCATTGGAAAGCTGTAGCTCCTTGAGTTCGGCTACGAGCAAAGGGAATCGCGATGTCCAATCATGTCCATTGCGCGTAAGGAGCTTCACTCGCTTCTTGTCGACACGAGCTAGCAGGCGGTACCCGTCCAGCTTGGACTCCACTATCCAGTTTCCGCCTGCTGGCAGCGAAGCCGCCAGCGTGGCGAGCTGCGGTTCGAGCTTAGCTGGAAGCGCGGACGCAACCGCAGCCGAAAGGTCAATGTCCGGCGCTGAGGGGCGCCGAGTCTGGGGAGTGCGAGGCTCTCGGACTTCGAAAAGTCCGAGGGGATTTGCAATGACGCTGTCGGGGAGTGCCTTGATGACGTCGTACTCGGCGAGCGGACGCGCCCACTCATCGCGCTTCTTGAACATCATCCACTGGTCTGCCTTGTCTCCCGGTTTTGATATGCGCACCAGCTCCCACAAGCCGGCGAGCTTTTCACCGTGCAGCCGAAAAACCAGCTTTCCCGCTTCCATGCCCTTGTCAGCGTCGCCGACCGGCTCCCACGTCCCACGGTCCCACACAATGACGGTGCCTGCGCCATATTGCTTGGGAGGGATAGTGCCCTCGAAGTTAGCGTAATCCACGGGATGGTCCTCGACGTGGACCGCCATCTGCTTCTTGGCCGGGTCGTAGCACGGCCCCTTGGGAACAGCCCATGACAGCAGCACGCCGTTGTGTTCGAGCCGGAAGTCATAGTGGAGGCGACTTGCCCAATGCTTCTGCACAACAAAGCTGCCGCATCGAGTCGGCGTTCCGTTTGCCATACCCGCCTTCGATGCATACGGCTCAGGCGTGGCGCCAAAGTCGCGCTTATTCCGATAGCGCTCAAGTGGCGCAGGCGCTGCCGGTTTGCGGGATGAAACCATCGCGGTTTCCCTCGTTTCGATGGGCTGATTACTGCAAATCGCGTGCCGCCAAAGCGCCGCGGGGAGCTGCTGACCCGCTCTGGGGTATGTCGTCGCCATTCCGTCTACAACACTGGCGCCAGGTTGACCAAAGCCCATAGCGCGCTTCGCGGACATGTCCCGGCACGTGTAGTGCTATTCTGACCATTCCGCCGCCCGCAAGTCGCGGTCGACGACTCGCTCATCCGGTTACGTCAGGCGAATAACGCCGCCGTCTAGGAGAAGGTCATGGTCGCCCGTTCGATTGCGTCGCTTTCTCTCTCCTTCGGGCTGGTTTCAATTCCAGTCCGACTCTACTCAGCTACCGAAAGCTCGTCCGAGGTCAGGTTCAACATGCTGGCACCGGACGGCTCGCGCGTTAAGCAGCAGTATGTCTCCGAATCTACAGGAAAGGTCGTCGAGCGGGCTTCCATGCAGAAGGGCTACCAATTTGAAAAAGACCGATATGTCGTCTTCACCGGTGATGAGCTCAAGGCGTTGGAGGAAGGTGCGAGCCACGTTGTAGAAATCGTGTCGTTTGTTCCTGAAAAGTCGGTCGACCCGCTCTTCTACGACAAGGCGTACTTCATCGCTCCCGACAAGCGCGGTGGCAAGCCGTACAGCCTTCTACAGGAGGCGCTTTCGCGGACTGGCCGTTGCGCGTTGGCGAAGTGGGCGTACAAGGGAAAGACTCGCATTGTCCAAGTTCGTCCAACCCCGGACGGCATGGTCTTCCAGCAGCTTCTGTTTGCAGACGAAGTCCGGTCTCTTAAAGACCTCGATATTGAACATGCCGCGGTCTCCGAATCGGAACTGAAGCTTGCGGTGCAAATCATCGAGCAGGGTGCCGAAGACAACTACGACGCATCGGCGTACGAGGACGAAGAGAAGAAGCGCGTCCTGGCAGCCATCGACCGGAAGATTGAAGGCAAACAAATTGTTGCGCCCGAGGCTGGCGAAGCTGCACCGACTGGCGAAGTGATTGACTTGATGGAAGCGTTGCGGGCTAGTCTCGCCAAGAGCGGCGAGAAGGCAAAGCCCACAGAGAAGCGGAAGACCGCGTCGAAAGCTGTGGAGGAACCGGCGGTTCCGAAGACCCGCAAACCTGCCGCACGAGCGCCAAAAGTTGCCGCCGAAACTCCGGCGAAGGTGCGCGCCCGAAAGTGAGCAAGCGCGACGTATCGCACTACGTCTCACTCGCCAAGCTTCAATCGATGCTTGGCGTGTCGCGCGGCGTCGTCGATGGCCTCATCGAGTTAGGTCTCGTGACGCCTACCCGAGGACCTCGCAACGCGTTGCGCTTCACGTTCCAAGATGTCGTCCTTTTGCGCACCGCATTGCAATTGCGGACGGCGAAGACCACGCCGCGTAAGCTGCGAGAGGCGCTGGCCCGACTCAGACGCGACCTTCCTGACGAGCTTCCGTTGTCCGGCATCCGCATCGCTGCCGAGGGACACGCGATTGTCGTCAAGACGGGGCCGTCGCGGTGGGACGCAGTAACAGGTCAGATGCTGCTCGACTTCGAAGTGGCCAAGGTCGGAGGCGACGTCGTTCTCTTTGACACGACGCCTGAGCGCAAAAACACGGCAACTGCTCAGGCACAGGAACGTTACGAATTGGCTGAACAGTTGCTGGCGGCTGACCCGGACGCTGCCGAGCGGAACTATAGGCGCGCCATCGAGCTATCCCCCGAGCCCTTTTACGCTGCGTACGTCGACCTCGGCGCTTTATTGTGCGAGGACGAACATCAATGCGGTGAGGCGCTGCGCGTGTTCGACCAAGCGCTTGAGCATTTCCCGGACGATGCAGTGCTGCATTTCAATCGAGCGGTGGCGCTCGACACGATGGGGCGACTTGATGAGGCAAGGAGGAGCTACGAGCAGTGTCTGGCGCTAAATCCGGACTACGCCGACGCCCATCACAACCTCGCCATCTTGTTAGACAAGGGCGGCGACCGCCGCGGGCTAATTAGACATTTGAACGCCTATCGACGATTGAGCCATTAAGGTCGGAGTCGCGCCATGCAAAAAACGTCGTCTCGGCGAGCCAAAGTTGTTTGTTTGCCAGCCGTCCAGTAGTCGCCGGCAAGACTGAAGACGACTACGCCGTCTATGCCTCGTATCGACCGCGGCGTCGCCCGGAGTGCGAACGCGGACCTGTCGCGGTGACTCTCATCGCCCACTCGGGTGTGCGAGCCGCTCACTTTTGGCAGGTCAAGAGCTTTGCAATGGCTACGATTTCACAAGGTCAAGAATTTGAGCCTCGAATTGGTTGTTCGCGGTGCAGGTCGTGGACGTACCCGTCGAATTCGCCGGCATGGGGAATGATGCAGAACCAGACGTATTGAACGACACCGAGTCGCTTTAGCGTTGCGTAATGCCCTCGGGCACGATGGTCACTGTCGTGTCTCGCTGAACGATATACCGGGTGCTAACGGTGATGCGAGTGTGCGTAGCGTCTAGTTCTTAGAAGACAATATTATGCGGTCACGGAGTGGCGGAACCCTAAGAGTCACGACGTTGAGGCGATAGAAAGCTGCAGGTCTCTGTGAGTGGCACATACAAGCCTGAAGTTGCACTCGACGTCTTTCTCAGCACCGACCCTGCGAAGCTTCGCCGCTCGCCGCCGATGTATCAGCGCTGCCATCGCATAAAAGAAAGGGCCTGCCGTTTGTCGAACGGGCGAGCCGCAACCAACTTATTGCTCGCAAGCATGGTGTGTTGGTCCATTAAGAGGCGGTCGATACAGCCTTCTTGGACAACAAGGTTCCGCATCCTACAATGAAGGTCGTCGTGACAACGCCAGGCAATTTTGAGATGACACTATCCGCTCGGGCCGATTTGCGCCCACAGGCCGAAATGCTGACCTTCATTGTCATCTCCCATCTCGCGACGAAGTTCGCCACCGGGGGGTGGATGTCCGTCGCGAGCACGGTCGAGTCGTCGGTCTACTGGTCGAAGTCAATGCAACGCGATGGAGATGTCCTGACCAGAGTTATGTTGGCGAGTCGTGCGCTTTCGATTGCGGAGGCTATTGAGGTCGAGACAGGTCTTACGCTCAACGGCAGCGCTCTGGCGTCCATCTTTGACAGCAATCTGCGGCTCGACTTTTCGTCTGCGATGACTCGCGAGATTTACGAACGATGTCAGACGCATCTTCTTGCGTTAAAGTAGCCACAGTTCAGGCCACCACTTCACCCGATTGCACTTCAACGGTGACGTGCGACAGCCCCTTGAAGCGCTCGAGCACCGCGTGATAGAAGCGCGAATCACGCTTGGGTTCACCCGTCGCCACTGAGACCACTGCACTCATGTGACCCGGGCCCACTCGCCAAACATGCAGGTCGACGACCTTGTCGCCGTTGCCTTCAATCGCGTGACGCACATTCTCTGCCATCCGTTGGTCGGGGCTCATATCGAGCAGGATTGCGCCCGTGTCTCGCATCAAGCCGTACGACCAGTTTGCAATTACCAGCGCACCGATGACACCAGCCAGCGGGTCCATCCAGAGCCAGCCAAATGCATGCGCCAGCAAGAGGCCGATGATTGCCAGCACGGAAACTGCCGCATCCGCCATCACGTGGACGTAGGCGGACCGGATGTTGTGGTCGCGGGCGGTTGCCACGTGCTCATCGTCGTGGTGCCCGTGCTCTTCGAATTCCACCTCATGCTCGCCGTCCGGCATCCGCACAATGGCCTTGAAGGCGTGCGGCTCAGGAACGTCCTCCTTCGATTCCAGATAGCCGCTACGGTCTGCCAGCGCGAATAGCTCTTGAGTCCCATCGGGTCGTAGCATCATAACCGACACCGTTGAGGCGTCCAATCGAGAGCCCTTCGCCGTCGGTGTAATCCGGAAAACGGGCGGCACGCCGTCTTCGAAGATAGAGACTACAAACACACCAGACGGCGTAATAATCTTCTGCACCTCGTATTGAGCATGGTCGTCGTGACCATGACCGTGTCCGTGGCTATGCCCGTGACTGTGTCCGTGGTCACCGCCGCTCAACAGCCACACACTTGCCAGGTTAACCAACAGGCCGACCACCGCGATAGGAATCGCTTCGCCAAAGTGAATGGGTATCGGCGACAGGAAACGCGAGACCGCTTCGTAGCCAATCAGCAGCGCAATCATTGCTAGCACGATAGCGCTCGTGAACCCTGCGAGGTCGCCCAGTTTCCCAGTACCGAACACGAAGCGAGAGTCGTTGGCGTGCTTGCGCGCGTACGTGTATGCGATGGCCGCAATCAGCATCGCACCGGCATGCGTCGACATATGCAAACCGTCGGCGACAAGCGCCAGTGAACCGAACAAGCTGCCGCCGACGATTTCAATCAGCATCATCGCGGTGCACAACGCAATCACGCCCCACGTCTTTCGCTCGTTCTTTTCATGACCAGCACCCAGAAAGATATGGTCGTGTCCTGCGCT
Source organism: Caballeronia jiangsuensis (assembly GCF_046030135.1). Classification (NCBI taxonomy): domain Bacteria; kingdom Pseudomonadati; phylum Pseudomonadota; class Betaproteobacteria; order Burkholderiales; family Burkholderiaceae; genus Caballeronia; species Caballeronia jiangsuensis. The sequence goes on along the minus strand of NZ_JAQQDB010000037.1, from coordinate 11,315 downwards.
GAACGTGGCGTCCTTCAAATTACTCATTTTTTGACTCTACTTGAAATAGCTGTGCACAACTTCGATGAGTTGTTCCGTCGCGCTGCCACCATGGCCCTCACCTTTATCCGCATCGACAAGGTGATTCCGGATGTGGTCTTCCAAAACAACCGCCAAAAGGCCGTTCATTGCTCCGCGACAACTCGTAATCCGCTGCAAAACATCCGAGCAGCCGTGCTCTTCCTCAAGCGCTCGTTCGATGGCCTCAACTTGTCCCTTGATGCGGCGAACCCTGTTGAGCAGTTTCTGCTTCTCCTGAATCGTATGACCCATCGCGCTCTCCAAATACCCCCACGGGGTATTAAAACCTCTCAAGTCTACCATAGGGGGTGGGGGTATCGCATTTTTACCTCGTTTGGGTAAGCCTTGGTACGCCGATGCGAAACCAACACAGGCAATGCGGTACAAATGCTTACAAACCAGTACATAAGCCGAGTGCACCAATCCGGCCTCGGCGGCGTTAAGCGAAATACATATTGAAGCTCACGTTGACGCATCGCATATAGGACAAAACAATGAAGCGCGCTACGCTTTTCCTCGCCGTAGTACTCGCCACCGCGTGTGCATCAACCGCCGCTCTGGCTCATGTCGACGTCGGAGTCTTCCTCGGAGCTCCGGCGCCCCTATATGTCGAGCAGCCCGCCGTCGTCTATCAAGCGCCCCCGCCAGTGGTCTATTCGCCGGCCCCCGTCTACTACGGCTACGGAAACGATAACGGCTATCGTGAGGAACGCCGGTGGCACGACAACGGCCGACATCGCGGGTGGGAGCACCGTCGTCACAACGATGACGATGATTGACCTGTAAGCCGCCTGAGTAGCCGCCCATACCAGCACTTACACAGCGCGTGGCAGCAGAGCGCTCAGCCGTAACCACTGCTTTTTAACGATTCCTTGCAGATAACTATCTTGCATTTAAGACACTCGTTCCCATGTGCTCCATCCAAACATCCGGAGGTGCTATGCGCACAATCAAAGTCTCTCTTGCTTTGCTTCTAATATGCTTCTCTGTCGGTCAGGCCAATGCTGCCGGTTGCCTTAAAGGCGCCGCAATCGGGGGTGTGGGCGGCCATTTTGTTGGCAGCGGTCATGCGGTACTTGGGGCAGCGGGCGGCTGTATCATCGGCCGACACATGGCTAACAAGAAAGCGAAGGAGGATGCGCAGGCAAAGCCACGAGTGCAACAGCAGACTCAAACGCAGCAGCAGGGCCAATCGAGTTCCCAGTGAAGAAAGGCGGCAGTGCCTACGCGATTGCGCTGTCGCCCATGACTAACAGCGGTTGGTCTGAGCAGCTACCGATACGCACGCGCAATTCCCCGATATTCACCACCGCCATATCCGTTGACGCGCGGACACGGGAACGGGCGATGCCGTCTGACGTACCGCAACGTAGGCACCATCGGTGACTGATACAGGTGCGAGTACCTTAGAAGACAAACAGTCTAAGTCCGAGTCCAACTACACCAGAAGCAAGCACGACCGGTATCACCCCGACCTTGACCCGCAACAGCGCAATACCGGCGACCACACCGATTAGCAAGGAGGGCCATTCGAATCCGCCATGCATGCCATGTGGCCACAACACGTGAAGTGCGAAAAATACGGCGAGGTTGACGATAACCCCGACGACGGCGGAAGTGATGGCTGTCAAGGGCGCGGTAAATTTCAGATTGCCGTGAGTCGTTTCGATGAAAGGACCGCCGAGCAGAATAAACAAGAAAGACGGCAGGAACGTAAAGAACGTCACGACGACGGATGCGACGACAGCGGAGGCGAGAACTGCGTCCGGTCCAAACACAGCCTTGGTCCAGCCACCGACGAATCCAACGAAGGAAACTACCATGATGAGTGGTCCAGGCGTCGTCTCTCCGAGCGCAAGGCCATCTATCATTTGTAACCCGGTAAGCCAGTGGTAGTTATCGACGGCGCCTTGGTACACATACGGCAACACCGCATACGCGCCCCCGAAAGTGAGCAACGCGGCTTTCGTGAAGAACCAGGCCATCTGCGTAATCGTTCCCCTCCAGCCGTACATGAGCGAAAGCGCCGCGATTGCCGCGAGCCATATCAGCAGGAAGACCGCAAGCACGAAGGCGAATCGCTTCCATGTAAAGAGCGCGTGTCGAGGGGTGGGCGTGTCGTCGTCAATGAGTGCGGGGCCAAACGCCTTGTCGCCCGACCTGTGTCCGCCGCCGACCGCGAATCTTGACGGAGCGTACTTACCCCCAAAGTGACCAATGATGCCGGCCACCAAAACGATGAGAGGGAACGGAACATTGGCTACAAAGATGGCGAGGAATGCGGCCGCTGCAATTGACCACAGCCAGGCGTTCTTCAATGCGCGAGAGCCAATTCTGTACGCTGCGAAGACGACAATGGCCGTGACCGCCGGCTTAATGCCGTAAAGCACGCCTGCAATGGCTGGGACACTGCCGAACGCCATGTAGACCCAGGACAGCCCTATCAAAATGAAAAGTGACGGCAGGACGAAGAAGCCGCCTGCAATTACGCCACCCCAGGTCCGATGCATGAGCCAACCGATGTAGGTGGCGAGCTGCTGCGCCTCGGGTCCTGGAAGCACCATGCAATAGTTCAATGCATGCAGGAATCGCTTCTCGGAAATCCAGCGTTTCCTCTCGACCAGGTCCTGATGCATGATGGCAATCTGCCCCGCTGGCCCTCCGAAGCTGATAACGCCGAGCTTGAGCCAATACAACAGCGCTTCACCGAAGCTCACGGCCTCTACAGCATTGTTGCGCTCGTTGCTCATTTCGTTGTCTTGCGCCATCTTGGTCTGTTGCACTTGATACTCCACAGGCGGTAGTAACGGATGGTCGGCAAGTGGCTACGCCCGGACATGTTCGCTGCAATCAACTCAGCGCACGTCGCAAGCCAGGGGTGGCCGAATCGCAGTGGCGAACGGACCACGCGTAACGGACCCATCAGTCCGGTATCAGAACGCATGCGAGTGCGCTCATCGCCGCCGCTTGGCTGCTGCTTTCTCTTGCGCAGCAAAGTGAGCGAGGAGTGAATCGAGCGTCGGGCTCATCTCGGTTAGCAGCGCGTCGTCGGTTAGGCCGCGCTGCTTCGCTCCCGTCATCACCGCTTCGAACCCGGCAGCTTCGGGGACTGAGACACCGCCCACGTCGAGCGAATGAACCATGCTAGAGAGTCCAGCCATGCCAGGCTCATCTTCGATGCCGAAGCTGGCTGCCAACACCTCGAACGTAACGCGGTCGTTGATGTGTGAGAAAGTCGCGCCGTCGAAATCGAAGCCCACTGCGTTTTCTGGACAATCCTGCGGCGATGCGAGCCACAGAAATCGCGCTTCGCTGTCGATGAATCGCCGGACGAGCCACGCGCTGGCGACGCGGTCCACCCAGAGCTTTCTCCGGGTCGCCCAGACCCTGCCCTGGTAGTCCGCTCGCTTCACGAGCTTTATCGTGCCGTCCGCCTGATGTGGCTCACCTGGGGAAAACACGGCATCGGCCGCCGCGACAAAATCTTGCCAGGCAGACTGAGCACGAACGGATGCCTCGTTCGGAAAGAAATCAATCCCCGCAATCGCTTCAAACTCTTTACGGGTCTTGCGCAGGAGTTTGGTGATTTCGGCAGGTGTGAGGCTCGTCAGCGTTTTGCGGGTCTCATCTAGTGACCGGCGCAGCGTCCCATAGTCGTCACTCCGGTCGAACAGCAGCTGGAATTCCGAATCTTGGGCGCCGTCGCGGCTGCGGAACCTCAACAAATAAGACGTCCCGCCTACCTGGCTAATGCTTTCGCACATCTCGGCCATCTCGACGCCCGCGCTCTCTTCGTCCGGGAGCAGATATACCCCATCGCGCAGTACAGCGCACCCTTTCGCTTTTAACGCGCGCCAGTAACGCATACGCGCGGTGGCATTGTCGGTCGGGAGGGTGAGCACGAGAAGCAGCCATTGAGTCAAATCATTCATGTTGCAAACACTACTCTACTGTTACGTGCGTTACAAATAAATTTTGCCCTGCGTGTCTTTCCCGCCTACCATCCGTCGCAGGAGCAAGCGGTTTCGAACCGCGAACGCCGAGCCCAGTGCGTCTCATGTGGGCGGGTTCCCTCTCCGCCAAAGGACAGGAGGTGCATATGACGGAACGAAGAGAGTTTCTGACCAAAGCGGCGACTGTAGGCGCGAGCCTGGTATTGGCTTCGACCGCCATCGGACTCCAGGCGTCGGAGGCAACCGGCTATAGCGACGAGCTTGTGGATGCTGATGGCAAATACTCGGCGGCGCCGCTGCCGTTTGCATACGATGCCTTGGAACCGATTATTGATTCTCGTACCGTCGAAGTGCACTACAACTTCCATCACAAGCCAGCTGTAGTTGCGGCAAACAAGGCAGAAGAATCGTTGGCAAAGGCTCGGGAGTCGAACGACTTTGCGCTTGTGAAGTTCTATGAGAAAGAGTTGTCCTTCCAACTCTCAAGCCACATCCTGCATACGATTTACTGGACTAGCATCTCTGGTAAAGGTGCTGAACCAGGCGGCGAACTAGCCCAAGCAATCGATAAGAATTTCGGCTCATATGCGAAGTTCAAGGCGCAACTGTTCGCCGCTTCAATGAACGTGGAGGCTTCAGGTTGGGGTGTTGTCGGATACCATCCTGCGACCGGCAAGCTGATGGTGTTGCAGTGTGAAAATCATCAGAAGCTGACTGCGTGGGGCGTGCAACCCATCCTCGTGCTCGATGTATTCGAGCATGCGTACTACCTGAGATACCAAAACAAACGCAACGACTATCTGACTCAGCTATTCACGTTGTTGAACTGGGAGAATGCCGCGCAACGGTTCAGCACCCTACAGTCGACGCGGAGGTTGACATGAAATGGGTCACCCGAGAACGGCCGAAAATCGACCGCATCGCGTGTCCCTGGCTTGTCCGCGGGTTCCTGGATTCCTCGGCGGAGTTCCTGTTTGTGCCTGCGGACCAGGTTCTGGCAGTCGCCGAGCGCGATGGCGCCTTGCCGTTCGATGTGCCGGGAGTGAAGCTCTCGCATAACGGCGACCTTTGCAGTTTCGATACGTTCTTAAAAGAGTATCAATTGTCGGACCCAGCGTTGGCCAGGCTTGCAATCATTGTACGAGGCGCAGATACGGCGAGGCTCGACCTCGCTCCGCAGGCGGCGGGGCTACTGGCGTTGTCGCTTGGTCTTTCTCGAATCTTTCCCCACGACCAGGAGATGCTTTCACACGGCATGGTGATGTATGACGCGCTCTACGCCTGGTGTCGCGACTGTCAGAGCGAAGTGCACGGTTGGCCACCTGCTGGATAAGTTTCGCCATGCCAAACGCCAGAGCAACGTACATGACGCTATTCAGGAACTGGCGAGTTCTCGGTCGAATTGCTTTGACCGCGCTCATTCTGGGTGCGAGCACCGATTCCGTTTCGGCTCCAGAAGCCTCTCCGTCTGCCTTTGCAAAAGGTAGCTGACATCCCGTTGAGCGGTCGCCCCACACGTTTTGACTACGCGAGCCTGGATGCGGGCCGACATTTGCTGTTTATTGCGCACCTTGGTGACAGCGAGGTAATTGTTTTCAACACCATCACCTCCCGCGTTGTTGGTCACATCCCGAACATCGCATCTGTTCATGGCGTGCTTGCGATTTCCCAATTAGGGCGCGTGTATGCGACAGCCACGGGCGCGAACGAAGTCGTCGCAATCGACATCGGTACGCTGCGAGTGACAGCGCGCATTCCAACGGGCGCATACCCCGATGGTATGGCTTATGCACCTGAAGCACGCAAGCTCTATGTGTCGGACAAAAACGGTGGCACCGCGACGGTCATCGACGTCAGTTCAAATCGGCCGGTTGCATCTATTCCTCTTGGGGGAGAGGTTGGTAACCCGCAATATGACTCTGGTTCAAAACACATTTTCGTCAACGAACAGACGCATTCGGAATTGGTAGAAGTAGACCCAGAGAGCGACCAGGTAATGGCCCGAATCCCGTTGCCTGGTGCGAAGGGAAACCATGGGCTACTCATCGACCCGGCACAGAACTTGGCCTTCATCGCTTGCGAAGACAACGACCGGCTTGTTGTACTGGACCTACGAACGAGGCAGGTGAAAGCCATGTTTGGGACAGGAAAGGACCCTGACGTCTTGGCGTACGATGAAGGTCGCGGCTTACTATATGTTGCTGGCGAGGCTGGCGTCGTGTCCATGTACCGCATCGGGCGCGACGCAATATCCAAAATCGGCGATGGCTATATCGGTTCGAATGCGCATGTCGTGGCAGTCGACGCCGATACGCATTATTCGTATTTTCCGCTAAAAGATGTGGCTGGTAAGCCAGTGCTCCGTGTCTTCGGCTCGAATCCCTAGGTTAGACTGCCGGCAGTGAGCTTGAGACTTACGGCGTGTCACTCGAAGCGCCGATTCGAATCGGCAAGCAACCATGGGCAAGTAGCCGACTTCAAGGTCACGTCGGTGAATGCCGTATTCGCCGAAACCCAAATGTTCTAAATGACCTGCGCAAATGCTGCTGCGCTCTTTATTCGAACCGTGCCTGATACTGGCATCGGTAGCCGCTCCAGCGCTGTCTTTGATATTGGGGCGATGATAGACCCCGACCGGTCGGCGACGGTTGCCTCCCAGTGCGGAGTCCGTTTTTCGTTAGTGCACTTGCATTGCACAGATGCGCGGAGATGGGGTGTTATTGAGTGGTGAATTAAAGGGCCACTAGCGTGATGTCGGTGGTCATTTGCGCAGCATGCGAAGGCCGTTACCGACTACCAGCAGACTGGCCCCGACATCAGCGAATACGGCCATCCACATGGTCCCAAGGCCGGCGAGCGTCAACACCAAGAAGACCGCCTTTATTCCAAGCGCCAGCGTGATGTTTTGCACGAGAATGGAATGCGTAGCCTTCGACAGACGGATAAACGTGGGGATTTTCCGCAGGTCGTCGTCCATCAGAGCAACGTCGGCTGTCTCAATTGCCGTGTCCGTTCCCATTGCGCCCATTGCAAAGCCAATATCAGCACGCGCGAGCGCAGGCGCATCGTTGATGCCGTCACCAACCATACCGACCATGACTGAGTTGGCGGACAGCCGCTCTATGGCGCGCAGCTTATCTTCCGGCAATTGATTTCCGTCAGCCTGGTCGATTCCGACCTGCTTCGCGATTGCTTGCGCGGTGTGCGGGTTGTCGCCAGTCAGCATAGCGGTGCGTACGCCTAGCTTGTGAAGCTCTGAAATTGCCTCGCGGCTGCTGTCCTTGACTGTGTCCGCTAGCGCAAAGAGCGCGAGCACCCGGATGTCGTCAATCAGCATCACGACCGTCTTGCCTTGACGTTCAAGGGCATCGAGTCGCTCTTCCAACTCCGCCGAGCAGCGACCGAGTTCCTCGACCAGCCGATGGTTGCCAAGCGAATAATTTTTCCCGTCGACAACGCCGCGAACACCTCTCCCAGGAATTGCTTCAAATTCTTCGACCAGATACCGCGTTATGTCGTCATTGTCCGCGGCTCGGGCGATGGCCATCGATACGGGATGGTCAGAACGACCTGACAGGCTTGCTGCGAGCGAGCGAACGTGTGCGACATCAATGTCCGTCACACGCAGTTCGAACTCCGTCTGGACCGGCTTGCCGTGGGTGATGGTTCCGGTTTTGTCCAGTGCAAGCCACTTGAGCTTTCGTCCCTGTTCCAGATAGGTACCGCCCTTGACAAGGATGCCTCGACGCGCCGCTGCCGCGAGGCCGCTGACAATCGAGACCGGCGTCGAGATAACCAGCGCGCATGGGCAAGCGATGACGAGCAGGACAAGCGCCTTGTAAATCCAGTCGAACCAGTTGCCCGAAAACATAAGCGGTGGGACTATCGCAACTGCGAGCGCCACGACGAAAACAATCGGGGTATAGATGCGAGCGAACTGGTCGACGAACCGCTGTGTTGGAGCCTTCGAACCCTGCGCCTCTTCAACTGCGTGAATGATGCGCGCCAGCGTCGTGTTGTTTGCTGCGGCAGTCACCCTGTACTCGAACGAACCCGACTCGTTGACGGTTCCAGCGAACACCGCGTCACCTTCCGCCTTTTCGATGGGAAGGCTCTCGCCAGTGATGGGCGCCTGATTGATGGTCGAACGGCCGCTTGTGATTTCGCCGTCCAGACCGATGCGCTCGCCCGGCTTTACGCGCACGACCGCACCGAGAGTGACGGAGCTCGCTTCGACTTCAGCCCACGACCCATCCGCCTGCCTAACGGTCGCCGTTTCCGGCGCCAGCCTCATCAAGCCCTGAATAGCATTGCGAGCACGGTCGAGCGACTTTGCCTCGATGAGTTCGGCTATGGTGAAAAGCACCATGACCATCGCTGCTTCCGGCCACTGGCCGAGTAGCAGCGCGCCCGTGACGGCGATGCTCATCAGTGCATTGATGTTCAGGTTGCCGTTGCGGACGGCAATCCAACCTTTCCTGTATGTCGTCAGGCCGGAGCCAAATACCGCGAGCAAAGCGAGTGCGGCGACGAGCCAAGAAGGCTGCCCGAGCCAACTGGCGACCTCCGCGCAAATCGCCACAACGCCTGCAAGCGCCAGCGGCCACCACGGTTTGCGCTCAGGTTCCGGCACCTTCTCAGGTTGAGCATCCGCGCTAGCCAGCTCTGGCGTGAAGCCCAGCGACCGTACGGCTTCGAGTACGGTGGTAAGTGCCTCTGGCTTGTGAGCAACCGTCAGCACGCGCTGCATCAGATTGAACTCCATCGCGGTGACCGCCCGCATGGCAGTCAGCTTTTTTCGGATTAACGCTTCCTCTGTCGGGCAGTCCATCTGAAGGATGCGGATTTGTGTCCGAACCGTGCCGCCAACCGAAGTCGGCGCGGCTAATGCGCTGAGAGATACGGCAAGAGGTGCGCAGCAGCTATCGCTAGCGGCAGTCGCACAGCAGCTATTGCCAGCCGCAGGTCGGGGAGCGTCACTCTCGCAATGGTCTTGGCTGTGTTCGTGACCATGAACACGCTTTTGCTCATTCGAACCATCCGCGATTGGCTCGGCTAGCGCCCCGAACGTCAGGGTCTCGGCGCCACAACAGCTGTCGGCGGTGGAAGGCGCGCAACAGCTTTTGCCACCCGAATGTTCGCGAGCGTGGCTATCGTCGCGGTCGTGGCCACTCTTTCGGTCGTCTGCGTCTTCGCAGCAGTGGGCGTGACCGCTCGAGCAGCCGCGTTCGTGTCCCTGGTCATCATGGCGCTCTGCGCCCCTGGCAATGCGACCGCGGTCCTGCTCATGTGCGGCTACGGCGTCTGAGCCGTGCTCCTGGCGCCTTTTCGAAACGTTTGCATCCGACATGGTGGTTTCCATCCTTGATTTATGATGTAGTAAACACCTTGGAGTAGCTCCAAGGTCAAGGCGGAAAGGAGAAAATCATGAAAATCGGTGAACTGGCGCGACTGGCTAATTGCACCGCTGACACAATCAGATTCTATGAAAAGGAAGGGTTGCTGCCTGAGGCAGACCGGACAGAGGCGAACTACCGGACCTATAACGAGGGCCACGTCGACCGCTTGCGCTTCATCCGGAACTGCCGCGCATTGGACATGACGCACAACGAGGTTCGTTCGCTGCTCGAGGCCGCCGACAACTCGGGTATCGGCTGTGGTGCTGTGGACGCGCTAATCGATGAACACATTGACCACGTGAACAGGCGTATCGATGAACTGCTACAACTTCGGGCGCAATTGACCAAGCTACGCGAGAGATGTGGGGGTGCGCGGCCGGTCGAGGACTGCGGAATCATTCACGAGCTGACATCAATGGAAACTGCCCAGCCGAAATCAAAAGCTTCTCACTTGGGCTAGGCGTCAGGCAGGTATTACCCCGCCCGTTGAATGCCTTCGATTGTCGTACCGCTACGACAAAGATTCATGGCGACATCTACTCGGGTGAGCGATTAAGGAAGAGCAATCTCGATGTCAATACGCTTATCCGAGTTTATATACTTTCCCGGCTTTGAAGACGGTGGTCGCGCTCCGTGATAGGCAAGCGCCTAAACAAACACTGCTTCTTTCACGTATCTCTCTCTGATGCGCAGCACGACCATACTGACTATGAACCCGATTGCTTCACAACCAGAAGTGCCGGGCTTCAGCGAGTGTGCCGGCTAGTCATCGGTCGTATCCAGTAGCAGTTGTCGCGTGCGCTTCATGACCCAAGCAACCTCACGTCGGGAGAAGTCCCAATCGCCAGCGTCGACCTTCAATCTCACGCCTTTTTCGGCCCGGGTCAACGCCACGTCTTGCGACAGACCCGAGCTAGACATTTTTCGCGAAGCATACGCGGATAGCTGACTAGCAAGGTCCTCACACGCGTCATAGCGCACCCACAGTTGCTCCTCCGAGAGACCGCTTTCATAGCGTCCATCGACTTCGCGAACGAGAAGTTTTGGTTGAACCCTGGTTACAGAACCAGGGTCCGGCTCTCTCGGAAAATCATCAGGCACACGTCGGTCCGTCATTCCTCGCTTCGCCGCTCATCTTCTCGCGGCGAACCGCCAGCCCTTCCGGAATTTTTTTGCAGGCAAATCTCTGTCGTCGCTCGTAGCCAGACTTTCGAGCGCGTCTGTCCAATGCGAAAACATCACCCATGTTGCGCGGAATACATACTGCTGTCCGTTCCGTGGACCAGCCGCGCGACCGGTCGGAAATCAACGGCAGCGTCGCGGGACAGTCGGTACTGTGGGATAGCCTTGAGATACTAGACAGCGTGGCGAAGTTAGCGCCCTGAGGCGAACGGCTGACGGGCGACGCTGGCTCCGAGGGGCATCTCACGATGCTTGGGACGTGTCTGAAGGCCTCGCTCAGGATAAGGCGGAGCTCAACTTCATGCGGCGCTGTGCTGCTCTGACAGACGCATGTGCGCGCGGATTCGCTCCGGCGGCTGCTGCTGGCTGCTCGCTCAAGCACGTCACTATTTTTTGTATTTCGGCCCATCCGTTCACGCCGAACCGGCGGGCGTTACCGTTATGAGACCGGACATGTAAATACTCGCTTTCAATGCCCCGCACAGATTCATCGTGATATAAGCCGGCAAGATGTCGATTCGGTTAGTGCTATTGGCAAAGGTGCATTGAGTGGTGCAAACATCGCCTGCGTCGACGACGATGAACGATGCCACGGCGAACTTTTCTCGGGCTTTCAGATAGTCCGATTCCATGAGGTCGGGCTGCTCGCCAAGCATTGTGTGAATAGCGTGTCGTTTTGGTAGGCTAGCGGCGAATCCTGGGTTGTCCGACACACGCTGTA
>NZ_JAQQDB010000036.1:0-80111 GCF_046030135.1 Caballeronia jiangsuensis | reverse complement strand
TATGGGCCGATCATAGATCTCATTCAATGGTCGTCCGCATGTTGACCGATTCGCGATGCCGAATGATCGGTCGCCGCACATAACGGTGCGCAGCCTCGGCGAAAACAAAAGCCATTGCAATCAGCACTGCGGCGATCAAGCTCAGATACTGTCCGCCGATTCTCGGAATCAACGCCCCGCCCAGCAAGCCCGAACACGCGAGTCCGACATACGTAGCGGTGTTATTCAGCGCGAGCACCAGCGGCGCGATATGCGGCGAGATCTGCACGAGACGATGCTGTTGTGGGACAAGAAGCCCCCATCCGCATACGCCCCATATAACGAGCGCTATCGCAGCACCGAATGCGTGTGCCGAAGTCCACGGCAAAGCGCAGAAATTGATGACGGCGATCCACAGCATCGCATTGATCAGCGTGCGACTCTCGAACCGGTCCACGAGGCGGCCGGATAGCAGGTTGCCGGCCGTCGCCGCTACGCCCCACAGCAAAAACAGGCCTGCGAGAACGCTTTCATCGCCGTGCGTCACGCGCTCCAGCACGACACCCGCATACGTGTAGACCATCAGGAAACCGCCGAACGCGAATAACGACGTGAGCAAGGTGAGCGCGATACGCACATCGCGGACAGGCGCCAGTCGCTCTTGCAATCTGACCGATGCCGGCCGCGCAACCGATGGCAGCATCGCCCACACGCCGATCATCGCGACAATCCCGAGCGCGGTGACGAACCACAGCGTCATCCTCCAGCTTCCGAATCCGCCGATGAACGTGCCCATCGGCGAGCCGAGCGCCGTTGCTGCCGTCAGACCGGCGGTCACCGTCGCCAGCGCGCGACCGCGTCTTTCGGGCGCTGCAACCGCCGAAGCAACGCCCAATGCGGTCGGCGAGAACAGCGCGGCGCCGAATCCGGCCAGCGCGCGGGCGAAGAGAACCCACTGCAAATCTGCGGCCAGGGCGCTGACCGCGTTGCCGACGACAAAGATGCCCAGCGCCGAAATCAGCAGAAGCTTGCGCGGCCAGTTGCCGGTGACGGCCGCCATCACGGGCGCGGCCACCGCGTAGGTCAACGCGTAGAAGGTCACCATCAGCCCGGCGAGGCCAATGGACGTATGCAGTGAAGCCGCGACGTCCGGAAGAATGCCGGCGACGACAAAGTTGTCGGTGCCCATCGCGAACATGCCCGTTGCCAATATCAATAATCGACGATCCATAAAAGAGTTCTTTCTGAAGCACGGTTGAGGTTCGGTCGTCCGGTCCGCTTTCACCCGCGGCAACGGCGCGTGGAAAAAGCATAATCTGCGTTGACTGTGTCTCAAATGTCATATATACAATCGATTTAGGACATGACGAGCGGCACGCGATGCACACGATCGGCTTTGTGGTCTTCCCGAACTTCTACCTGCTGGGATTTGCGGCGGTGACCGCCTTCGAGCTGGCCAACGCCGTTTTGGGCGAGCCTGCCTATGGCGTGACCGTTCTGTCCGAACAGGGCGGGCTCGTCCTGTCTTCGGCGGGCGTGCGCGTAGAAACGCAAGCGTTCGGCGATGCCGCATTCGACACGGTGATGTTCAGCTCGGGCGTCGAAATCGATACGAAGTCGGCCGCGTTGACAGCATTCGTCAGGCGCTCGCTGAGCACGTCGCGACGAATCGCGGCTCCATGCACCGGCGCTTTCATCCTGGCGGAAGCAGGGGTTCTCGACGGCCGCCGCGCGACGACCCACTGGCGTTTCGCCAACGAACTGCAGCGCCGCTTTCCCCGGATCGCTGTCGAAGAGGACCAGATTTTCATTGTCGACGGGCCGATCTGGACCTCGGCAGGCATGACCGCCACGATCGACATGGCGCTCGCGATGATCGAAAAGGATCACGGCCAGGACGTTTCGCGTGCGGTCGCGCGCAAGCTCGTCGTCTATCATCGGCGCGCCGGCGGGCAGTCGCAGTTCTCGACTCTGCTGGACCTCGAACCGAAATCCGACCGCATCCAGAAAGCCATCGACTACGCGAGCGCCAATCTGCGCAATCCATTGACCGTCGAGGAGCTAGCCGACGTCGCGAGCCTGAGCCCGCGCCAGTTCAGTCGCGCGTTCAGCGCCGAGACGGGGCAATCGCCTGCCAAGGCAGTCGAACATCTGCGTGTGGAAGCCGCGAGATTGTTGCTGGAGAAAGGGCGTCTGTCGCTGGACGTGATAGCGGACGAAGTCGGTTTCTCGGATCGGGAGCGAATGAGACGGGCGTTCCTGCGCACGACCGGGCAACCGCCGCAGGCCGTTCGTCGCGTCAGCAGGGAAAGCGCCGGCGCGTGATCACACGACCTTGTGAATCGCGGATTGCTGGTAATTCTGGATGCCGATCTTGTCGATGAGGCCGATCTGAATCTCCAGCCAGTCGATGTGATCCTCGGTGGCATCGAGAAGCTCGACCAGGATTTCTCTCGACACGAAGTCCCGCACCGACTCGCAATAGACGATGCCTTCCTTGCATTGCGCCTGAGCCGCCATCTCGAGCTTGAGATCGTTCTGGAGTGCTTCGAGCGTGTGACTGCCGATGGATAGCGGGTGCAGATCCTGCAAATTGGGCATTCCGTCGAGCATGAGGATGCGCTCGATCAGCTTGTCCGCGTGCGTCAACTCATCCATCGACTCGTTGTACTCGTGCGCGCCGAGCTCTTCGAAACCCCAGTGTTTGTAGAGGCGCCCGTGAAGAAGATACTGGTGCACGGCCGTCAGCTCGTTCTTCAGTTCGGCGTTGAGGTAGTCAATCACTTTCGGATCGCCTTGCATACCGTCTCCTGCCTGATCACGTGGCTACCCAATCAGGATAGACGCTGAGCGACAACAGGCCCACAACGAGACTCATTTTCATTCGCAGGGCAAATCGGTCAGGAATCGCGCGATAGGCGATAAGCCACCGCATCGCCTTCGACCGATAGATGGACTTGCTCGTCGATACGCGGCGCACGAAACCCCGGCACACAGGCGACGACCGTGCACTCTTCCGCATGTTTCAGCCTGAGCGTGACGAGCGCGTCGCGGCCATTGAAGCCGACGTCGATCACAACCGCCTCACGCGACGCGGGCGACGTTTCCGCGGCGAGGCGAATCTGTTCGGGCCGGATCATCACATCGACCGCGCCTTCTTCGACAGGACTCGAAAGCGGAAGCCTGCCGAGCGCGCAACTCGCGAAATTGCCATCGGCGATGCCGCGCAGCAGCACCGCGTCGCCGACGAATGACGCCAGTTCCCGCGTCGCCGGCCGTCGATAGATCTCCTCCGCGGACGCGTTCTGCACGAGCCGGCCGTTCCAGAGGACCGCGACCTGCTGTCCCAGCGAAAGCGCCTCGGCCTGATCGTGCGTGACGAGCACGGCGGTCGTACCGGTTTGCGCCAGCGCACCTGCGACGGCTTTGCGCGTCTCGATCCGCAAGGCTGCATCGAGCGAAGAAAACGGTTCGTCGAGCAGGATCAGTCCGGGCGACGGCGCGAGCGCCCGCGCCAGCGCGACGCGTTGCTGCTGCCCGCCGGAAAGCTGTTGCGGCGCACGCTGTGCGTAGTCGAGCGGCAATCCGACCAGCGCCAGCAACTCCGCCACCCGATGATGCGCACGGCGCTCGCCACGCGGCAGCCCGAACACGATGTTCTCCGCCACCGACAGATGCGGAAACAGCGCGCCTTCCTGCGGCACATAACCGATGCGCCGATGCTCCGTCGGCACGAACGAGCCGGGGCCGTCCACGCGGCGCCCGTCGATTTCGATGATTCCGCCATCCGCGCGCTCGAAGCCGCACAAGAGACGCAGCA
This sequence comes from Caballeronia jiangsuensis, assembly GCF_046030135.1. NCBI lineage: Bacteria > Pseudomonadati > Pseudomonadota > Betaproteobacteria > Burkholderiales > Burkholderiaceae > Caballeronia > Caballeronia jiangsuensis. The sequence goes on along the minus strand of NZ_JAQQDB010000036.1, from coordinate 76,312 downwards.
GCGTCGTCTTGCCGCTCCCGGACGGGCCGAGCAGCGCGAATAGCGTGCCCCGCGACACAGTGAGATCGACGCCATGCAGCACGGGATGGTCATCGAAGGCCTTGCGCAGACCCTGCACGCGAAGTTCGCTCATAGGTTGGCTGAATGTCGAGGATCGAGCAGCGCGGAGCGTCCGAGCAATACGAAAAGCAGGCCCGACGCGCAGAACGAGATGAGCGTCAGCAAGGCCGCATAGGGCGCGGCGGCGGCGAATGCGAGCGTCGATGTATCGGACCAGACTTGCGTCGCGAGCGTGTGGGTGTCGAGCGGCGCGAGCAGCAGCGTGGCGTTCAGTTCCGTGACGACGGAGATGAAGACCATCGCCGCCGCTGCGCCGAAACCCGGACCGGCGAGCGGCAGCATCACGCGCAGGAAAGTCTGCGTGACGTCGAGGCCGAGCGCGCGCGCGGTGTCTTCGAGACGCGGTTGCGCCTGCATCAGCGCGGCGCGCACGCTGACGAGCGCGAGCGGCAGAAAGAGGATCGCGTAGGCGGCAATCAGCAGCGTCACGCCCTGATACAGCGGCTGCAACGCACGCACCGCGAGCGACACGATCGCCAGTGCGATCACGAGTCCCGGCACGCCTTGTGCGAGAAAGACGACTCGTTCCATCGCCGTCGCGATGCGTCCGGGATAGCGCACGAGCAAGAGCGCGAGCGGAAACGACAGCAGCACAGTGACGACCGCCGCGAGCAGGCCGAAGCCGACGGAAGACATCGTCGCATCGAACAACAGTTTCGGCGATACCTCCGCGGGCGTGACGGCCGCCGCGCCTTCCTGCGTGAGCCAGAACGCGATCATGCCGAGCGGCACGCCGAGCGTGACGACGACGAGCGCGGCGAAGCCCCCGACGACCGGACAGCGCCATCGTCCGAGTTCGTAACGCAGCGCCGCGCGGCGCGCGCCGCGATCGACGCGTTCATAACGCGCGCGTCCGCGCAGCCGGAATTCGAGCGCAAGCACGATCAGACATAGCAGCAACAAAACGCACGCGACGAGCGACGCGCCGCCGCCATCGAAACTCGTGCGGTACTCCGCGTAGATTTCCGTCGTGAACGTGCGATAACGCAGCATCTGGAACGCGCCGAACTCCGACAGCACGCCGAGCGCGACGAGCAGCATGCCGCCGAGCAAAGCGGGCCGCAATTGCGGCAACACCACGCGTGCGAACACGGCCCATCGACCGCAACCGAGCGACCGCGCGCTTTCCTCCAGTGCGGGATCCATGCCGCGCAAGGCCGCGGCGACAGGCAGGTAAACGAGCGGAAAATATGCCGACGTAATCACGAGCAACGCACCCGCGAAGTCTTGCAGGTCGAGGCTGATCGATACCCACGCGTAACTCGATACGAAAGCGGGCATCGCGAGCGGCGCGGCAGAGAGCATCGCCCAGATGCGTCGTCCGGGCAGATGCGTGCGCTCGATGAACCATGCCGCCGCCGTGCCGATCACCGTCGATGTGAACGTCGCGCCGAGCGTGATCCACAGCGTGTTGAGCAGCAACTCGCCGACGAGCGGGCGAAACAGCAGTTCGATTGCGTCATCGAGCCCGTTCGCGCTCGCGCGCCAGAACGTGAACGCGAGCGGCGCCAGCACGAGCAGCGCCGCGAGCGATGCGCACGCGAGCAGGACACGCGGCGCTCGCTTCGTCGTCCGAAGGGGCGCGCCATCCGCGGACGGCTCCAGTGCCGCGACCGCTTCGCCCGGCTCGATCAATTCGCTCACCGGCTTCAGATCAGCCCGGCCTGACGCAGAAGCTTGCCTGCCTGACTGTCGTCGCCGAGTTGTTCGAGCGTGAGTGTGGGCGGCTGCAACTGGTCGAACGGTTTGAGCAGCGGATCGGGTGCGACGCCGGCGAGCAGCGGATATTCGTAGCTCACGCGGCTTTTCGCCATCAGCGCCTGCGCGCGTTCGCTGACGAGATACTTGAGGAACTGCTGCGCGCCGTCGACGTTATGGGCGCTCTTCATGATCGCCGCCCCCGACACGTTGACGAGTCCGCCGACATCGCCGTTGCCGTAGTGATAGATCGCGCTGCGTGTGGCCTTGTCGCCGAGTTCGGCATGCAGGCGCGCCCAGTAATAGTTGTTGATGATGCCGGCCGTCACGCCGCCGCGATTGACGGCTGCGACCACGCCTTCGTCATCGTCGAAAATCTGCGCGTTGGTCTTCAGGCCCTTGAGCCATTGCAGCGTCTGTTCCTGACCCTTCAACGCAAGCACCGCGCTCACCAGCGGCAGAAAATCCGCGTCGCTCGGCGCGATGCCGACCTTGCCCTTCCATTCGGGCTTCGCGAGATCGAAGAGCGAGGGCGGCAGTTGCGACGGCTGGATCTTGCCCGTGTTGTAGGCGAGCACGCTCTCGCGCGCGGTGACGCCGACCCATTGTCCGGTCGGCGAGTTGTAGCGCGCGGGAATGATCGAGAGCGTCGCCGGATCGACTTTGGCGAGGAGGCTTTTTTCTTCCAGCAACATGAGCTCCGGCGAATTCTCGGTGAAGTACACGTCCGCCGGCGTATTCGCGCCTTCCGCGACGAGCTGCGCCGCGAGCGCCGGCCCTTCGCCGTTGCGAATCTTCACGCCGATGCCCGTCTGCTGCTCGAAGTCTTTCGCGAGCATGTTCATGACCTGCTCGTGCTGCGCGTTGTACACGACGATCGACGCCGCGTGCGCGCTCACCGCGATCGACAGCGTCAACATCACCACTTGCGGCAACTGCCGCCATATGCCGAACCGAGATTGAGCCATGGAGCCTGTTCCTCTTGACGTTATGTTTTTATGCACGGGCCTGTGACTGTCTTCAGGCCTCGAACAATTGCGCGCCGATATACGAGCCTTCCTTCGCGCCCGGCGGCACCGCGAAAATCGCGCTGCCGACATGCGTGGTGAACTGGTTCATCATGTCGAACTTCGCGAGCTTCGCGTTGATCGGAATGAAGCCCGTGCGCGGGTCCGACTGATGCGCGATGAAGATCAGTCCCGCGTCGTATTCGGTTTCCTGCCGCCACGGCGGCCAGCGTTCGATATAGAAAGTGGTGCCGTCGTTGTACGAGTACGAGCGGCGCAAGATCTGCATGCCGCTGTTGCTCTGGTGGTTCGACAGCCGCACGTGCGAGTTTTCCGCGATCGTCGGATTGCCGTCCTTGTCGGCGGCGTCGAGATCGACCGCATCGAATTCGTTCTTCTTGCCGATGGGCGCGCCGCTGTATTTGTGGCGACCGAAGACCTGCTCCTGAAAGCCCAGCTCCATCGTGTCCCAGTGCTCCAGCGTGATGCGGATGCGCCGCACCACGGTGTACGTGCCGCCTTTCATCCACGGCGCGTCGGCGCCGTCGGCCCAGACGAACTGATTCATGAGCGGCGGCTCTGCCGTCGCCGGATTGTTGGTGCCGTCCTTGAAGCCCATCAGATTGCGCGGCGTCTGTCCCTTCGGGCCCGACAGAAATCCTGCCTGACCCCAGCGGATCGTCGTCACGTTCGCGAGCGTCCCCATGCGTGCGAGTTGCCGCACCGCGTGAAACGCGACCTGCGCATCGTTCGCGCAGGCCTGAATCATCAGATCGCCGCCGGTCTTCTCGGGGATGAGCTGATCGCCATTGAAGCGCGGCAGATCGACGAGCGCGCCGGGACGTTTCGATGCGAGACCGAAGCGATCCTTTCCGTCGCCCGTCTTGAAGAGGCCCGGCCCGAAGCCGAACGTGACCGTCAGCGCCGATGCGCCGAGGCCCAGCACATCGGCGGAGTCGGGCGCCGACTTGTCGTCGGGCGTGTTCAGCGCGGCGGCCGTGTCACCGCGCGTCATGCGCGCCGCGGCGATCGTCCATGCGCGCAGCAACGACACGAGTTCGTCGCGATTGTCGGTCTTCACGTCGAACGCCGCCATGTACGTGTGGCTCTGCTGCGGCGTCACGATGCCCGCCTGATGCGCGCCGTAGAACGGCTCGGTTTGCCGTTGCGCGTCGTCGGCGGGCGTGCGCGTGAGTGCGGCCCGCGCGACGCCCGCGCCCGACGCGAGTCCCGCCGCCGCGCCGGCTTTCAGAAAACCTCGCCGGCCCGGACGGCGTGGCGTCGATTGATCGTCGTTCATGATGCTGCCTTCCTTCGCGTGCCAGCCCGCCCGTCACTTCGCGATGACGAGCGTGTTGACATCGTCCTGCACGTAATAGAACCCGTCGCCTTCCGGCGTCATCGCAATGCCGAACAGATCGCCGTTGCCCGGAGGGCTTTGCGCCTTGTCGGTGTCGATCCAGCGCGCATAAAGCTGCTTGCCGCTTTCGGGAATGATTTCGACCACCTGGCCATTGAGCGCGTTGGTCACGAGCAGATGGCCGTTGGGCGCGGTGACCATCGCGAGCGGACGATGCAGCAGGCCGTCGGCGGTCAATTGCCGGCCGACGCCCGCGCTGGTGTCGCGCGTCAGCGGGTCATCGATTTCGTTGATGCGGTTGCCGATCGCATCCGACACATACAGCAGCTTCTTGTCCGCCGAGAGCGCGAGCCCGGTCGGGCCGACGAGGAACACGCCCTTGTCGGCCTGCGCGCCGAAGCCGCTGCCGACCACGGTTTCCTTCTTCACGACCGGCGGCTGTCCCTCGGGAATGTCGAGATCGAGCCGCAGCACGGTGGCCTGCTTGAACACCGGCGGCGTGCCCTCAGCGCTACCCACACCGAAGCCCGCCATGCTGATGAACAGCGTCGCGCTCGTGCCGTTGTCGTCCACGGCCATGTTGCCCCACGGATCGTTGATGTTCGGGCTCGACCACACCTTCGCGATCTTGCCGCTCGAATCGAGCACCACGAGACAGCCCGCGCCTTTGGTGCCGGTGGTGCCGTCGTTGCTGGGCGTGCTGCCGACGATCACCCAGCCCGACTTGAGCATGGTCATCGCCGTCGAGAGGCCGACGCCGCCCGGGCAGTCCTTCAGATCGCGCGGAATCTGCGCGAACAGCGTCATCTCTTTCGTATCGGGGTGATAGTTGACGATGGTGCTGCCCGTGCCCTGCAGATTGGCCGCGTTGTTGAAGTTGTCGATGAGCACATCGCCCTTCTTTATCGTCCCCGCCGACACCGGCGCGACGAAGATCGCATACGGATTCTGGTCGCCGTTGTCCGGCACCGTGTTGATGAGCGTCGTGTTACGGTGCAGCGTTTCGAGGAAGCCTTGCGGCTCGGCGTGCGCCGCGCATGGAAGAAGGCTGGCGGCGATGACCGTCGCGAACGCGAGGAGCATGCGTCGCGTCGAAGAGAATGCTGCGCGCGTGTTTTGAGTGGCCGTCATGATCTGAATGCTTCGCTTGGGTCGTGGAATGTCGCGTGTCGATTTGGGCTTAGAACGTGAGGTTCGCCCGCACGCCGATCACGAAGGTGTTGCGCAGCGGCTGCGTCGGATCGTTCGGATTCTGGCCTGCGCCCGCGTTGAACGTGTATTGCGCGTCGGCCTGCATGGTCCACCACGGCGTCACCTGATAGATGTACGTCGCTTCGATGGTGGTTTCCTGCGTCCTCACGCCATACGGCGAGTTGAGGAAGTTGCGGTAATCGAGATCGAGATCGTGCACGTGATTGCCGACCTTGATGTAGGTGACCGCGAGACCCACGCTGTCGTCGTCGCGTCCTTTGAAAGGCGCTTTCATGACGATGCCCGCGTTCGCCGCGAAGCTCACGAGATTGCGATCGCCCGGCGCGCCCATTAGCCGCGTGAACACGCCGATGCTGCGCGGCTCGTCGGGATCGGGACGCCAGATCATCTGATCCGCGACGGCATAGAAGCTGTAATTGCCGTGATGCGATTGCGGCACGCCCGTCGATGCGGGATTGGCCAGCGACAAGCCGGTGTTGTCGAAGCGCTGATCGTCGAAGCGGTTGTTGTTGTACCAGACGCCCAGCTTGTAAGTGCCCGGCAGCTTGTTGCTGTTCATGCCGACCATCTCGCCATCGGACGGCTGGTTGATCGCATATTGCAGTTCGCCGATGAACAGCGTGCCGTTGTGCAGATTGAAGTTGGTGCCGTGCAGATTGTCCGGGTTATTGCCGAGCGGATCGCCGTCGAACACGCCCGCAAGCGCGGTGAGCTGCGGCGTGATCTGACCGCGCACGCGCACGCCGAGCGCGGAGAGCGGATAAGCGGGTCCGCCTGAAGGCATGTCGTACGAGGGCAGGGCGGGCCAGCCGAACATCGTGTTGATGAAGGTGGCGGAATACTGACTCGTGATGAATTCCTGATCGATACTTTGCTGACCGATCTTGATATCGACACGCTTGTCCAGGAACGACTGCTGATACCACAACTCCCACAGCCGCGTGGTGGCTTCGGCTTCGATTCCGCTCGCCGTGTTCAACGTGCCGAGATAGCGCGTGCTCAGATTGGTGCCGTGAATCTGCAGCGCGCTGACGTTGAACTGGCCGCCGGGCAGGCCGAACGCCTTCTGTGTATCGATGCCTACCGTCGCCGTGGTGAGGCCATCGTACGCGCCGCCGCGACCGAGGCCGCCGCGCACGTTCGCGAGGTACTCGCTCGTCTCAGTCAACTGGAACGTCACGCCGTATTTGCCGAGCCACGGACGCAAGCCGCCCATGTCGCCGAGCATGGTTTCGCGTGTCCAGAAGCCGGTCCAGAAGTTGGACGGCTGCGCCTGAATCTGAAGGTCGGCTTCCGGCGCTTCCGGCGCGGCATCGGGACTGGCGGCCGCGAACGCGCTGCCGGCGAGCGCGTTCAACATCAGCGCCGTGGCTACGGTCAGGCATCTGGCCGCGGGCATGACGGACCGCACGGACGCCGCACGCCCGGTTCGTCGATGCCGATATGCGGATCGGTCGATTTTCATTGAACTCCTAATTGTTATTGTCTTGTCGATCGCATTGATCACGAAAATTGAATTAATGCGGCGCTGCGACTTGAGTCCTGAATGGCTTGAATCGAATCGTACGTTGGACGTTTATTCTCGTCAATATAAATGAGAATGATTCTCAGGTAGGTTACTGTTACCTATCTTCATATTGCTGAATTGACAGGTTTCGTTGAGCTAAATGGAAGTGGAAGCTAAGTTAGCGGTCTCTTAAAAGAGAGTGAAGCCAGCATCGACTTTCGATCAAGCGATGAGTCGCGACGTAATTTTCATGCCTATAATCCACCGCGAAAGGACCGAGCCGCACAAAAACACGCCCCTGCGAAAAACAACAAGGAGAGCCGTCGTGTCCCGATCCAACCGTACGAGCTTCAGCCCCCGTGCGCCCAGCGCGGGCCGACGGCAATTTCTCGGCGCGGCCGGCGCCGGCATGCTGGCGACGATTCTTCCGGGCTGCGGCAGCGATCACTCCGACTCGCAGCCGTATCCCCAAACGGTCGCGATGGGCCAACAGTCCATCCAGCAGATGATCGCGGACCCGGCGCAACCGGTCGCCGCAATTTCCGTCGCCATGCTCAAGGGCGGCAACGTGTTCTGGCAGCAGGCGTTCGGCGTGTCGTCGGTGCCGAGCCAGACCCAGGCGACGATCCAGACGCGCTTCAACATCGGCTCGGTCAGCAAGCTCTTTGCGGCGCTCGCGGCTGCGATTCTTCAGGATCGCGGACTCATCACGCTCGATACGCCGATCGTCCGATACCTGCCGACGTTCACGATGCTGTCCCCCGAATACGCGAAGATCACCACGCGTCATCTGCTGTCGCACTCGTCGGGATTGCCCGGCACCAATTCGCGCAACCTCTTCACCTTCGCGCCGGTTCCCGGATACGCAGCCGACACGCAAGCCGAACTCGCGAACACGCATCTGAAGCATCTGCCGGGCGAACTCGCCGTGTATTGCAACGACGGCTTCACGATGGTCGAACAGATCGTCCTCGCGATGACCGGGCAGAGCTTTGCGAGCTTCGTCGAAGCGAACATCCTCGCGCCGCTGAAGATGACGAACTCCAGCTATCTCACGGCCGTGCCGAACGGCGGTTCGTTCTCCTATCCGTTCGCGAACGGCACGCAGTACCAGGAGTTCGTCAATGCGTACGCGACTGGAGGACTGAGCTCGACGCCCGGCGACATGATGAATCTCGCGCAGATGATCATCGGCGGTGGCATGTTTCAGGGCCAACGCGTGGTGTCCGCGGCGGGCATCGCGGAGATGGGCACGGACCAGTCGACGGGACTCTTGATCAACCCCTCGCCCGAATGGCGCTGGGGTCTCGGCTGGGATTCGGTCCAGCAGCCCGCGCTTCAGGCCGCGGGCATCCTCGGATGGGAAAAGGACGGCGGGACCGCGTTCTATTCGAGCGAATTTTTCGTCGTGCCGCAGGCGCAACTTGCGCTGATGGTGACCGGCAACTCGGGCTACGATGCGCGCAAGCTGGCGGAATCGCTCGTCCTGTCCGCGCTGAAGGAGGACGGCACGATCGCGTCGCTGCCGGCCAAGGTCAGCACGACGGCGCCGCCGGCCGCGTCGGCGCCGGGCATCGCGAATGCCGGCGGCATCTACGGCAACTCCGATTCCCCGCTGCAGGTGATCGCCAATCCCGACGGCAGCCTGCAACTGAATAAGTGGAACGGCCCCACGCGCGCGTGGACGCAGGTCGGCACATATCAGTACCGCAGCGACGGATGGTGGTGGAGCAACAGCGATGCCGCGTCCTATCGATTCACGGTCGTGTCGGGAACCGATGGCGAGGGCAACGCGTTCAGTTATCGCTATGTGATGAAGCGCGTCGTGCCGGGCGCGGGCTACGCCTATCTCACGCTGCCGATCGGGCAGCAACTCGCCCCGCTTGCGCCGCTCGACGCCGCGTGGCAGCAGCGCGCGGGCACACAGTGGACCTTGACGAACGATTCGCCGACGGCCGTACCGATCGTCATCCTGGGCAATCCGCCGGCCTTCCTCACCACGTTGCCCGAACTGGCGGGCTACGTCCTGTACGGCAACGAAGACCTTCGCTATCAGCTCTTCGTGCCGCTCGCGGACGATCGCGGCGGCATGTCGGTGAAGGTGCCCGGAAACTTCGGCCGCGATCTCTATGAAATCCGTTTCGGATCGACGGGCGGGACGACACTGACGCTGGGCAGTTCGATCTACGACAAGGCGTAAAAGCGTCCGCATCCACGCTGCCGGCCGGCGCCGATCACGAGCGCGTCCCCATAGCCCCGTCCGGCACCCCGTCCCTCGAAGTCTCGGTGTTCTGCGGCGCAGTCGCGAAGCGACTCCCGACACGGCCCGCAAGTCGATTACATGCGATGTAATTGGCGCAATGCATGAGCGCTCCTACTCTACGGCTTTCGCGCCTCCGTTCCGGTTGCGCGTTACTGCCAGGAGATACCATGCTCAACTATCCCGTTCACACGATCGAATCCGCGCCCGCGCAATCGCGGCCCGTGCTCCAGCAATTGCAGCAGGCGTTCGGGCTGATCCCGAACGTCGCGGGCACGATGGCCGCATCGCCGGTGCTGATCGACGCTTTCATCGGCGTGTTCCAGCGCGTGCACGCGAGTAGTCTCACCGAGCCGCAGATTCAGACCGTGCTGTTGACGAACGCGGTCGCGAACGCGAGCGAATGGCCGGTCGCGTTCCATACGGCGCTCGCGCTGAAGGAGGGCGTGCATCGCGAAGACGTCGAAGCGATCCGTCAAGGCGTCTTGCCCGGCGATGCCGAACTGGCCGCGCTGTCGGCATTGGCGCGTGCATTGATCGGCAAGCGCGGCCGTCTGGACGAGTCGGACCAGCGACGTTTTCTCGAAGCCGGTTTCGACACCGCGCAGATACTGGAAGTGATTGCGGTGGTGGCGGCATCGACGATCACGAACTACACCAGCAGCGTGACGCGCCCGCCGCTCGAGACGCAGTTCGAAGCGTTCGTCTGGCATGCGCCGATAGCCTGAGTGTCCCTTCACAACCCGATACCGGAGATGAACGCATGCGTCCCGATCCGAATGCTCCGCCGGGCGAACTCGGTGATCTGCTGCGCTACTGGCGCGATGTGCGGGGCATGAGCCAGCTCGGTCTGTCGCTGGAGGCCGGCGTCTCGCAACGCCAGATCAGCTTCATCGAAAGCGGACGCAGCGTGCCGGGGCGGGATACGTTGCTGACGCTGGCGCAGACGCTCGATGTGCCGCTGCGCGAGCGCAACGCGCTGTTGCTCGCGGCGGGCTATGCGCCGATGTATTCGGAGGCGCCGTGGAACGCGCAGGAGATGCACGGCGTCGTGCGCGCGCTAGAACGCGTCGTTCGCCAGCATGAACCGTTTCCGGCGATCGTGATGGATCGTCACTGGAACGTCCTCATGACGAACGACGCCGCGCCGATTTTCTTCGGCTGTTTCATCGACATGGCGTCGCGTGAAGGCCCGCGCAACATGCTGCATCTGATCTTCGATCCGCAGGGGATGCGCCCCTTCGTGGCCGATTGGGAAACCGTCTCGCGAAGCCTGCTGCAACGGGTGTATCGGGAATCGGTCGGCCATATGGTCGATGACGGCACCCGGCGTCTGCTCGACGAACTACTCGCCTATCCGGATGTGCCGCGCGACTGGAACACCCATCATGGGCGATCCGCCGCGCCCACGATGCCGGTCATTCCGATCGGCTTCGTCAGCGAGGGCGCGGTGCTTCGCTATTTCTCGATGGTCACGACCGTGGGCGCACCGCAGAACGTCGCGACACAGGAACTGCGTCTGGAATGCATGTTTCCCGCCGATGACGAGACCGAAGCACGTCATCTGCAATTGCTCGACGCGCATTCGAAAAGGATCAGCGACTCGCGCCGAGATGAGACCGCCGCGCATCGAGGTCCTTGATCGCGGGAAACACCTCGTCGTCCCACGAATCCAGACCATAGGACCGAACGATTAGATTTTGCGCGACGAAGACCTCGAACATCGGCGTGCCCGGATGCAGGCGCTGCTCTTTTCGATTCTGCTCCGACAGCCAGCGAAGAGGCTGAGGATAATCGTCCGGCGTCTCGTTGCTGGCGATCGATGCGCGCTCGACGATGAAAAGCTGCGCGCCGGGATGCGTGCGCGCCCAGGATTTGAAGTGTCCCTGTCCCGCGAGAGGCCCCATCCAGCGCACGCAATATTTGCAGTCCGGAGCCGAGTGTACGACCAGCGTGATGACGTCGCCTTCGGCTATCGTCGTGCGGCTGACCTTTGCCGGAACTGCACTGTGCGCTTCATTCGGAAGGCGCGCATTCACGAACACCACGGCCAACGCGGCCAGCAGCGTTGCAAGCACGCACTTCACAGCAGCGTTCATGGAGTTGCGCATGATGACCTCGCAAGGCCGATTCGCTGACTTCTAACCCACCCGGCTTCAGTTCGCTTCACGTCCCGTCGCCATCGACGGCTTTCGCTCTTCGACGCAAACCATCCCTTCGTACAATTCGACGTACGCGTTGATCATCGCGTCGTGGCTGAACTTCCTGGCATGCTGGCGCAGCCGGTCATGCGCCGATGGATCGTCGAGCAAGGCGCTCGCTTCGTGAAGCTTGCCGATCATCGTCTCGGGGCGGGCAACGTCGAACAGGAGATTCGAGTGCGGCTCGATGATCTCGGGGATGCCACCCAGGTTCGACCCCACGACGGGCACGCCGTGTGAGTACGCTTCGAGAACCACGAGTCCGAACGGTTCGTTCCACACGGACGGCACCACGAGAATATCGATACCGCTCAGGAAATCGGAAGGGTCCACCCGGCCGAGGAAAGTGACACGCGGGTCCGCATATTTCGTCTTGATGCTTTCGACGTAGTCCGGATCGCCGGTTCCGCCGACGGCGAGCGTCCAGTTGAGCGTCTGGTCGGCGAGCAGTTGTTCGAGCAGGAGTTCGAGGCCTTTTTCGGGCAGCACGCGTCCGAGCATGCCGAGTTTCAATGGCGCGTTCTCGACTCGCTTCGAATACTGCTTCGCTGCTGAATCCAGGGTCGGCTTATAGCAATTGTTGATGACGGTGGTCTTCGCGGCACGCGAAAAAAAACCGCTCTCGATATGCTTCTGCAACACGAAGCCGCTCACGCCGATCGCCGCGTTGACCTGCGCGGACGCGAGCTGCTTCGGCTTTGCGTACAGCGAGCACACGCCGCATTGACTCGGGCAAGGCTTTCCGCCAGTCAGCATGGTCGCCGTGGGGCACAGCAGATAATAGTCGTGGATCGTGTGCACGATCGGCACGCCTGCGTTGCTCGCGACGCGCCACGCATCGACGGAAAGACAGGAGAGATTGGCCGTATTCACGATGTCCGGCTTCTCGCGCCTGATGATGTCGGCGAGCTTTCGCGACATGGCCGTGTTGCGCACGTCGATCGCGTGCCATATCAGTTTGGCGACGCGGGAATGCTCGCCGGGAGCATGCGGCCAGTAGAGGTTACTCGATCGAAGACGATAGACCTTCGCGCCGTTGACTTCCTCGCTGCGGTCCTCGCCGACGCCGGTGGCGCAGACTACGCACACCTCTACACCGGCCTTGACCAGTCCTTCGGCAAGGAGTCGCGTCGCAACTTCGGCGCCGCCGACCTCGTCTGGAAAATATAACGTGTTCGCGATCAGTACTTTCACGGCGTATGAAGAAGATGCGGATCGATGCGAGCCGACGGCTTGACGGTCTGAAGGTCTTCGCGCAAGCCACAGCCTGATGAGCGCTTCCCGATGATTCGACGGGTCGTGTGTCCCTTCATGAGTCGCGGCTCCTGTATTCCTGCGTATGGCCTGACGGCTAACAGTTGGCGCCGCGTCATCTCGATCCGGTCGGCAAACGAAAACAATATGAATGTGACCGGGCGAACTGATCAAACTTACTACGAGCTGTGCGGACCAGTTTACCCCATCGAAGCTTGAGGCATCGCAGTTTTTCAATTTGCGTGCTTCTGCTTACTTTCCAGATCCCTGATGAATCAATACTCGATCCGGCTAGATGTAAAAACGATATGGGCCTCGACAAAAGTAGGCGAGGTTCACGGGCATACGACGCGCGGAATGGCCTGCTCGGTGAGCACGCTTTCATATAGCGCCCGATAAGCATCGACCATCGCATCCACGTTGAAGCGCCCGGCGTATTCGCGCAGACGCTCGTGTACGTCCGGGTCTTCGAGCAGCGCAATCGCTTCATGCAACTTGCCGATGATCGTCGATGGACGCGCCATGTCGAACACCAGATTCGTGCGCGGCTCGATGACCTCGGGAATGCCGCCGGTGTTTGCACCGACGACGGGCACGCCGTGCGAATACGCTTCGACCGTCACGCGCCCGAACGGTTCGTTCCAGATCGATGGCACCACGAGAATATCGATGCCATTGAAGAATTCATCGGGGTTCACACGGCCGAGATACTCGATGCGCGGGTCGTCGTACTTCGCCTTGATCGCACTGAGGTAGTCCGCATCCGCGTGGCCGCCGACGGCGAGCGTCCATTGCAGCGTATCGTCGCCGAGCAGTTGTTCGAGCAGCACTTCCAGCCCTTTCTCTTTCGACACCCGCCCGAGCAGGCCGAGCCGCACCGGACCGCCGCGATAACGGCGCGTGCGTTGCGGCAAGCTCGAATCTTCGTTCGACTCGCAGGCGTTGTAGATGACCGCCGTGCGTGCCGCGCGCGAAAAGTAGCCGCTTTCCAGGTGCTTTTGCAGCACGAAGCGGCTGACGCCCACGGCGGCCGCGACGCGCGCCGACGCGACGCGCTTGGGCTGCGCATACACCGCGCAGACGCCGCACTGCCGCTGGCACGGCTTGTCATGAGAGAACATGATGGCCGTCGGACACATCAGATAATAGTCGCGCGCCGTATGCACGATCGGCACGCCGGCATTGCGTGCGAGCCGCCAGATATCGACGGAGAGGCAAGACAGGTTGCTGGTGCTGATGACGTCCGGCTTTTCGCGCGCGATGATGCTGGACAGCTTGCGCGACATGATGACGTTATACACATCGATGGCATGCCAGATGAGCTTCGCGACGCGGCCGTGCTTCTCTCGCACATGCGGCCAGTAAAGATTGACCGAACGTAGCCGATACACCTTCACGCCGTTCACATCGTCGACACGGTCGGCGCCCGTGCCTGTCGCGCAGACCACGCAGACTTCGATGCCCGCTCTGACCAGGCCCTCGGCGAGAAGCCGCGTCGATATCTCGGCGCCTCCGGGTTCATCCGGAAAGTAGAGGGTGTTCGCGATCAGTATCTTCACGACGTCGAAGTCTCCTTGGAAAGGCCTATTCAGAAACACGGCGGTGCGAAGTGCTATCAGGGTGCAACAGTCGATGACACGACAGAAAACCCTGTGAATCGAGGCATAAAGTTAAATCATCATACTCGACGTACGATCACTCGACGTCGTGTTCGATGCATTGAGCGCGCAGCGCCCGGCGACGCAATGTCGTACCGTGCTCATCTCTGCCATGACAGGTACTCGCGCGAGCGCATTTCCGCTGCGGATAGAGAAAGCGTGCTCATCGTGAATCCGCTCGCAGAGACTGCGCTGCAGAAAACATAACAGTTTGCGCACCATCGTTCAATGCAGTACCGCACAGACATCGCGGGTCCCGCCGTGAGCGTGCGCAGTCTCGGGAGAAACGAATGGCGAGGATGCCTGAAGCACGATAGATGTTCGCGCAAAATGAAAAACGCCGCGGCTCGCGCCGCGGCGTTCGTCCGCGAAGTTACTGCGGTTCGTACCAGGAGTACGTCGGAAGCGACGGCAACGGCGTGCCGATCTGGAACGTGATGTCCCGCAGCGAAGTCAGCACGATGTTGCGCGGGTCGCCCATGTATCGACGGACATCGCCGTTATCGTTGATATACACCACGATATTGCCCGTGATACCCGCGACGTTCGTACTCGATAGCGGCTGTCCCCAGATATCGAAAACCTGGCCGAGCGTGAATGTCTTCACGTTCGGTGTTTCGATATGGATGATGCCGGTATTGTCATGCGTATGCATCTCGTAGTTGCACTGCGACAAGATGCCGACGTTCTTCGGGAACGCGAGCCACTGGCCGTCCTTGAAGATGGCGACATGTGAGTGCACGTGGAAGGTTTCGGCCATGCCCGCCGCGCAGATCACGCCATCCACCGGCGCGCCCGTGGCGCCTGTCGCAGTCATGCCGTCCGCCCAGAACGCGCTACCCACGACGCCGCCGAAAGAGAGCGTGGTGACGGTCGATGTGAACGGCGGCGGATCGGTCCATGTATATGTAGCGATCTGGGCCGGCGGCGTTCCGATGACGAGCGTCACTTCGCCGTGCTGCGGCAGCGCGAGGCTCGCGAGATCGCCGGTGTATTTCGTGAGCGTGCCGCCCGTGTTGACCCAGGCGGTCACGGTACCGGTAATCCCTGCGACGTTGGTGGTGCTAAGCGGCTGACCCCATACGGCGAAGAATTGACCCAGCGTGTACGTGCCGTTCGACGTCACGTCCATGCGAATCTTGCCCGACGCATCGACCGTGTGGACCGGATAGACGCAGCCCCGCTGCAGCGCCATGGTCGGCGCCACGCTGCCGATGTTCGCCGGCAGCGCGAGCTGCTTGCCGTCCTGATAGATCGACAGATGCGCGTAGCTGTACTTGTTACCTGCCACCGTGCAGGTGAGATTGCTGACCGCCTGGCCGGTGCCACCGGAGGATGTCGAGCCGTCGTTCCATTGCGCGGTGCCGAGCGTCGCTCCGTCGAGGACGGCGGTAGCCGCGGCGAGCGTCGGTGTGGTGGGCGTTGTCGGCGTCGATGCCGGCGCCGGTGCGCTCGCGCCGGTATCGCCCGAGTTTGCGGGCGAACTCGAGCCGTTGCTCGAAGTACTGTCGCCGCCGCCACCACCGCCGCAAGCGGCAAGCAATGCAAGCGCTGCGCCCGAGAGTGCGCCGGCGATCCAGCGCGTATGCATATGTTTCTCTTTGAGCATGTGTCGACTCCGCCCCTTGGATGGATTTCTGAAGGTGCTGCGGGCTGCACTGCGGGCGCATGCGCGATGCATGCGTGGCGTGCATCCGGCATCGGAAGCATCGCGATCCGCTCCGGCGCAAGAAGACGCTTGCCCGTCGAGACGGTACCGATGCGATTGACGCAAGTGTTGACGCCTGTCGCTGCGGCGTGCGGTTGAATGACCGGATGCGTATCGGTCGGCGCACGCCGATGAAGCTCAGCGATTCATCGAAAGAGAGAAACCGGTCCGGCCATCTGTTTCGCCGGCAGAGGCAATGTAGCGTCGATGTGTCGTAGTCGCAAGCAAAACTACCGTTGGATACGAGTTCAGATAACGCCGTTTGCAAGTGTGTGCGGTCGCGTACATACGGCGGGTCGGCGCTTCAGCAGAAAATCAAGGTTGTGATCGAAGTGTCGTCCTTCAGCAAACAACGCCTCGATAAACGCGGTACGCTCAAGGCGCAGCCGAAGCATGGGCGGGAGCGATTTCGTCTGACGTGTAAGGAAATTTGGAGGCGAGTGCATGACTCTCTCAAAGGCGCTGATCCACAGCGTACGGGACTGGTTGCCCGACAACCTGTATTTGAGCATTTATCATCGTCGCAGGATCGGGCGCTTTCCGAAGATGCGCCATCCGACGACATTCAATGAAAAGATTCTTCGACGCTGCCTCGAACCCGATCCGCGCTTTGGCGACCTTACCGACAAGCTGAAGGTTCGAGAATATGTTGCCGATAAGATCGGCAGCGAGTATCTCGTACCGCTCGTCGCCGAGCCGTCGGATTTCACCAGAGATGTTTTCGATGCTCTGCCGCCGGCGTTCGTCATGAAGGCGAATCACGGCAGCGGCTTCGTGCATCTCGTCAAGGACAAGAGCACCACGACGTTCGAAAAACTCGATGCGCTGGCGCAAAGCTGGCTGTCGACCGACTTCTATGCGATCGCGCGTGAGCGGCATTACCGCACCATCGAGCGGCGCATTTTCTTCGAGGCGCTGCTTGTCGAACCGGATGGAAAGGTTCCACCCGATCTGAAGTTTCATGTCTTCAACAAGCAGTCGGGCGACCCGAAAATCTTCATCCTCGTGATCTCGGACCGCTTCGGCGAATCTCCGCGCGGCGATATTTACGACGCTGACTGGAACCGTCTCGACATCTCGATGGGCCACTACAAGCGCAGTGTAACGCCGGATCCGCGGCCGGAGAAACTGGACGCGCTGCTATCGGTTGCGCGCACGCTGGCCAGCGATTTCGAATTCGTGCGTGTCGATCTCTACGATTCGAATGACGCAATCTATTTCGGTGAACTGACGTTCACGCCCGGCGCGGGAATGTTTCGGCTGCGGCCGGACAGGGTGGACTACGAGTGGGGCAATCTGATGTGATTGCGGATGCGAAACGTGGCGTGCGGGAAGCCTATTCGAGCGCCTGCGCGCCACGCCATACGCGGCACTGCTGACGCACGACTTCATGCAGTGAATCGTGCGCACCGTAGATTCGGCGCAACCACATGGCATCGCTCAAACCGGAAGTCACAGTGCGCCTGACGATGTCGAGACCTTCCTCGGCGCCCAACACTTTCGCATGGCTCGCGACCGCGTCGAGCGTCGCAAGAATCTCGCCCCGGATCGTATCGCGCTGCCCGGTATGCGGATTCACGCAGGTGCCGTCGAGTCCGAAGCGGCAGGCCATGAAGCGGTTGGTTCGATACACTTCATAGTCCCGCTCGCTGAGGCGCACAGGCTTGTCGATCAGAAGATAGCGCGCGAGCGCCTGAATATAAGCGGCAATCGCCGCGGCCCATTCGACACGCAGCGGCGTGTCCATCACGCGTACTTCGATCGTGCCGTAACCGGGGCTTGGACGAATGTCCCAGTAGAAGTCTTTCAGGCTTTTGACGAGGCCGGTGTTCGTCATGCGATCGAAGTACTCTTCGAATTCGGACCAGCTCGTCATGAAAGGCGCTTGCCCTGCCAGAGGAAATGGCGCGACCGAATTGAGCCGCGCGCATTGAAACTGCGTATCGCTGCCCTGCACGAATGGCGAAGAAGCCGCAAGCGCGATGAAGTGCGGGACGTAACGCGAAAGCGAGTGCAATAGAACGAGCGCCGAATCGGGATCGGGACAGCCTACATGCACGTGCTGGCCGAAGATCGTGAACTGCTGGTACAGCGCCCCGTACAAGCCCATGAGGTATTCCGAGCGCTCGCGCCCGTCGGAGCGTTGGTCGTACCAGTTCTGGAAGAAATTCGTGCCTCCGCCGCATACGCCGACGTTCAGAAAGTCCGCCGCCCGGACCAGCGTATCGCGCAGCACCTGCAATTCGCTGCGCGCCTGATCGAAGTCCTTGCAGATGCCGGTCGACAGCTCGATCATCCCTTCGGTCGTCTCCGGGTTGATCGCCCCTGCGAAGCTCTCTTCCTTTACGCGATTCAGCAGCTCCGTGGTCGCCTTCGTCAGGTTGTAGTCGTGGGTATTGACGACCTGAACTTCGAGTTCGACGCCAATCGTGAACGGCTCTGATGACGCAAATGGCTGCAGCATGGGATGTCCTGTCGCGCGGAGTCGAAGACCGAGATCGGCGTTTTCATTCTACGCGACTCGGCTCGACTCAATGACGCCTGCGTCACAGACGAGCGTGCGATTCGGAGGCGGCCACGACCGGGAACAAACGCCGGCTTAATCCGGCAACACGTTCGGAACCCACACGCGGCCTTCCATCAGCACGCGCGCGCTGCGGCTCATGATGGCTTTCTTCACCTGCCACTCGCCGTTCGCTTCGACCGCTTCCGCGCCGACGCGCAACGTGCCCGACGGGTGCCCGAAGCGCACCGACTGACGCTCGCCGCCGCCCGCCGCGAGATTGACGAGCGTGCCCGGAATCGCCGCCGCCGTGCCGATCGCGACGGCGGCCGTGCCCATCATCGCGTGATGCAGTTTGCCCATCGACATCGCGCGCACGAGGACATCGACATCGTCCGCGCCGATCCGCTTGCCGCTCGATGCGACATATTCCGCCGGACGCGCGACGAACGCGATCTTCGGCGTGTGCTGACGCGTGGCGATTTCATCGAGGCTCTTGATGAGCCCCATGCGCAGCGCGCCGTATGCGCGAATGGTTTCGAAGCGCTTCAACGCCGCGTCGTCGCCGTTGATCGCGTCCTGAAGCTCGGTGCCCTTGTAGCCGATGGCGTCCGCGTTCACGAAGATAGTCGGAATGCCCGCGTTGATCATCGTCGCCTTGAAGGTGCCGATGCCGGGGACTTCGAGATCGTCGACGAGATTGCCCGTCGGGAACATCGCGCCTCCCGCACCTTCTTCCTCCGCTGCCGGATCGAGAAATTCGAGCTGCACTTCGGCGGCGGGGAAGGTCACGCCGTCCAGTTCGAAGTCGCCGGTTTCCTGCACGGCGCCGCTCGTCATCGGCACATGCGCGATGATCGTCTTGCCGATATTCGCCTGCCAGATGCGCACGATCGCGACGCCATTGTCCGGCACGCGCTCCGGATCGACGAGGCCGCCCGCGATCGCGAACGGTCCGACCGCCGCGGAAAGATTGCCGCAATTGCCGCTCCAGTCGACGAACGGCTTGTCGATGGCGACCTGACCGAAGAGATAATCGACGTCATGACCGGGCCGCGCGCTCTTCGACACGATGACCGTCTTGCTCGTGCTCGACGTCGCGCCGCCCATGCCGTCGATCTGCTTGCCATACGGGTCCGGACTGCCGATCACGCGCAGGAAAAGCGCATCGCGCGCGGGGCCGGGCACGCGCGCCGCTTCGGGCAAATCGTTCAGGCGAAAGAAAACGCCCTTGCTGGTGCCGCCGCGCATGTAGGTCGCGGCGATCTTGATCTGTGGTGCGTGTGCCATGTGATTCCTTGTGAGAGAGATGGCGTCCGATGTCAGGCCGCCGCCTTCGACGACTCCAGGAAGTCCTGAGCGAAGCGTTGCAGCACGCCGCCGGCTTCGTAGATCGAGACTTCTTCGGCCGTGTCGAGGCGGCACGTCACCGGCACCTCAACACGCTCGCCGTTCGCGCGATGGATCACGAGCGTGAGATCCGCGCGCGGCTTGCGCTCGCCGATCACGTCGTACGTCTCGGTGCCGTCGATAGCGAACGTCTGGCGATTCGCGCCCGGCTTGAATTCGAGCGGCAGCACGCCCATGCCGATCAGGTTCGTGCGATGAATGCGCTCGAAGCCTTCCGCAACGATCGCTTCGACGCCCGCGAGCCGCACGCCTTTCGCGGCCCAGTCGCGCGACGAGCCTTGCCCGTAATCCGCGCCCGCGACGATGATGAGCGGCTGCTTGCGCTCCATGTACGTTTCGATCGCTTCCCACATGCGCGTAACCTTGCCTTCCGGTTCGATGCGAGCGAGCGAGCCCTTCTTCTGCTGACCTTCGACGATCGCCATTTCGTTGATGAGCGTCGGGTTCGCGAAGGTCGCGCGCTGCGCCGTCAGATGGTCGCCGCGATGCGTCGCGTACGAGTTGAAGTCTTCCTCCGGCAAGCCCATTTTCGTGAGGTATTCGCCAGCCGCGCTGTTCGCGAGGATCGCGTTGGACGGCGAGAGATGGTCCGTCGTGATGTTGTCGCCGAGCACGGCGAGCGGGCGCATTCCCGTGAGCGTGCGTTCACCCGCGAGCGCGCCTTCCCAATATGGCGGGCGGCGAATGTACGTGCTTTGCGCGCGCCAGTCGTAGAGCGGGCTGATGGCTTCGCCGCTCGCCGGGGTCAGCGCGAACATCGGCTCGTAGACCTTTCGGAACTGTTCCGGCTTCACGCTTTGTTTGACGATGGCGTCGATTTCCTCGTCGCTCGGCCAGATGTCTTTCAGATACACCGGCTGACCGTTCGCGCCGATGCCGAGCGCATCGCGTTCGATGTCGAAGCGGATCGTGCCCGCGATCGCGTACGCGACCACGAGCGGCGGCGACGCGAGAAACGCTTGCTTCGCGTACGGATGAATGCGGCCGTCGAAGTTGCGATTGCCGGAGAGCACGGCGGTCGCGTACAGATCGCGATCGATGATTTCCTGCTGGATCACGGGATCGAGCGCGCCGGACATGCCGTTGCACGTCGTGCAGGCGAACGCGACGATGCCGAAGCCGAGTTGTTCCAGATCCGGCAGCAGACCGGCTTCCTGCAAATACAGCTCGACCGCTTTCGAGCCCGGCGCGAGCGACGATTTCACCCACGGCTTGCGCGTGAGGCCTTGCGCATTCGCATTGCGCGCGAGGAGCGCGGCCGCGATCACGTTGCGCGGATTGCTGGTGTTTGTGCAGCTCGTGATCGCAGCGATGATCACCGCGCCGTCCGGCATCTGCCCCGGCGTGTCTTCCCATTTGCCCGCGATGCCGCGCGCCGCCAGTTCCGAAACCGGCAAGCGCTTGTGCGGATTCGACGGCCCGGCCATGTTGCGCACGACCGCCGACAGATCGAAGCGCAGCACGCGTTCATATTCGGCGTGTGTCAGCGAATCGGCCCACAGTCCCGCGGTTTTCGCGTATTGCTCGACGAGGCTCACTTGCTTGTCCTCGCGGCCGGTGAGACGCAGATACTCGATCGTCTGCTCGTCGATGTAGAACATCGCGGCGGTCGCGCCGTATTCGGGCGCCATGTTCGAGATGGTCGCGCGGTCGCCGAGCGTGAGGCTCGATGCGCCTTCGCCATAGAACTCGAGATACGCGCCGACCACCTTTTCCTTGCGCAGGAATTCGGTGAGCGCGAGCACGATATCGGTTGCCGTGATGCCCGGCTGACGCTTGCCGGAAAGCTCGACGCCGACGATATCCGGCAGGCGCATCCACGACGCGCGGCCCAGCATCACGTTTTCGGCTTCGAGGCCGCCCACGCCGATGGCGATCACGCCGAGCGCATCGACGTGCGGCGTATGGCTGTCGGTGCCAACGAGCGTATCCGGATACGCGATGCCGTCGATCGCATGAATGACCGGCGACATGCGCTCCAGATTGATCTGATGCATGATCCCGTTGCCCGGCGGAATCACATCGACATTCTTGAACGCCTTCTTGGTCCAGTTGATGAAGTCGAAGCGATCCTCGTTGCGCCGGTCTTCGATGGCGCGGTTCTTCGCGAACGCATCCGGATCGAAGCCGCCGCATTCCACCGCGAGCGAATGATCGACGATGAGCTGCACCGGCACCACGGGATTCACTTTCGCCGGATCGCCGCCCTGGTCCGCGATCGCGTCGCGCAGGCCCGCGAGATCGACGAGCGCGGTCTGTCCGAGAATGTCGTGACACACGACGCGCGCCGGGAACCACGGGAAATCGCGCTCCCGCTTCCTTTCGACGAGCTGCATCAGCGATTGTTCGAGCATCGCCGGATCGCAGCGGCGCACGAGATTCTCCGCGAGCACGCGCGAGGTGTAGGGCAGCTTGTCATAGGCGCCCGGCGCGATGGCTTCGACGGCTGCGCGCGCGTCGAAGTAATCGAGCGAGGAGCCGGGCAGGGGTTTGCGGTTTGCAGTATTCATCGCGGTGTCTCGGTCATTGCATGGTCTTTCAGATGCCACGCTCGAAGGGTACTGTGGGGAGACCCCTTCGTTTAATAATTCGGTCTATTCTAAGCGCCGCTGGCCTTACGGTTCGAGGAGAGGTTACGCTCAACTCGCGTATCGGTCATCAACGGCTTTCGCATCGATTGCGGCAAAAAAAGGGGCCCGCTGCCGGGTGTGGCAGCGGAGCCCGAAGCCCTCACGTATCTCGCGTATCAACGTCAAGGGGGTTCGATGTGCCTCAGGCGCGTTTTGCCAGCGGGACGAACTCGAGGTTTTCCGGACCGGTGTAATTTGCGCTCGGCCGGATGATCTTGTTGTCGATGCGTTGCTCGATGATGTGCGCCGCCCATCCCGACGTGCGCGAGATCACGAACAGCGGCGTGAACATGGCCGTGGGCACGCCCATCATGTGATACGAAACCGCGCTGAACCAGTCGAGATTCGGGAACATCTTCTTCGCGTCCCACATCACCGTTTCGAGGCGCTCGGCGATATCGAAGAGCTTCGTGTCGCCGGCTTCCTTCGACAATGTCTTCGCGATTTCCTTGATGACCTTGTTGCGCGGATCGGAGATCGTGTACACCGGATGGCCGAAGCCGATCACGACTTCCTTGTTCTCCACGCGGCGCTTGATGTCGGCTTCGGCTGCGTCGGGCGTTTCATAGCGCGATTGAATGTCGAAGGCCGCTTCGTTCGCGCCGCCATGCTTCGGGCCGCGCAGCGCGCCGATCGCGCCGGTGATCGCCGAATACATGTCGGTGCCGGTGCCCGCGATCACGCGTGCGGTGAACGTCGATGCGTTGAACTCGTGCTCGGCGTAGAGATTCAGCGATACATGCATCGCATCGACCCACGACTTCGACGGCGCCACGCCATGCAGCAGATGCAGGAAGTGCCCGCCGATGGAGTCGTCATCCGTTTCGACTTCGATGCGCTTGCCATTGTGCGAATAGTGATACCAGTACAGCAGCATCGAACCAAGCGAGGCCATCAGCTTGTCGGCGATATCCTTCGCGCCCGCAACATTATGATCGTCCTTCTCGGGCAGGATGGTGCCGAGCACGGAGACGCCGGTGCGCATCACGTCCATCGGATGCGCGGACGCGGGAATCCATTCCAGCGCGGCCTTCAGGTTCGCGGGCAGGCCGCGCAATGCCTTGAGCTTCGTCTTGTACGCCTTCAGTTCGGCCGCATTCGGCAGCTTGCCGTGCACCAGCAGATGCGCGATTTCTTCGAATTCGGAAGTGGTCGCGACATCGAGAATGTCGTAGCCGCGATAGTGCAGGTCATTGCCGGTCTTGCCGACCGTGCACAGCGCGGTATTGCCCGCCGTGACGCCGGACAGCGCAACGGATTTCTTCGGCTTGAATGCGCCTGCGGTGCTGTTGTCTGCTTCGCTCATTGATTTCGTCTCCTTCACAAGGGTTATTTCTTTGCTGCAAAAAGCTGATCGAGCTTGTCTTCGTAGGCGTGATAGCCGAGATACTTGTACAGATCGGCGCGCGTCTGCATCGTTTCGACGGCGGCCTTTTGCGTGCCGTCGCGCTTGACGGTCTCGTAGAAGTTGAGCGCGGCGGCGTTCATCGCGCGGTACGCGCCGCAGCAATACAAGGCGATATCGACGTTCGCGTCCTTCAGTTCATCGACGGTGAAGAACGGCGTCGAGCCGAACTCGGTCAGGTTCGCGAGAATCGGCACGCGCACGGCGGCCTTGAAGCGGCGATAGTCGTCGAGCGTCTTCATCGCTTCGGGGAAGATCATGTCGGCGCCTGCTTCGACATACGCGACCGCGCGCTCGATCGCCGCGTCGATGCCTTCGGCGCCCGCGGCGTCGGTGCGCGCCATGATGACGAACGACTCGTCGGTGCGCGCATCGACGGCGGCTTTCACGCGATCGACCATTTCGCTCATCGGCACGACTTCCTTGCCCGGCCGATGCCCGCAGCGCTTCTGCCCGACCTGATCCTCGATATGAACGGCAGCCACGCCCGCCTTGATGAACGAACGGATCGTGCGCGCGATGTTGAAGGCGCCGCCCCAGCCCGTGTCGATATCGACCATCAGCGGCAGCGAGGACGCGTCGGTGATGCGGCGCGCGTCGATGAGCACGTCTTCCATCGTGCTGATGCCGAGGTCGGGCATGCCGAGCGAATTGGCGGCCACGCCGCCGCCGGACAGATAGAGCGCCTTGAAACCGACGGCTTCGGCCATTTTCGCGGCGTACGCGGTGATCGCGCCGACGACCTGAAGCGGGGCTTCGTCGCGGACGGCCTGGCGGAACCGCGCGCCTGCGGTCTGTGCGGACTGAAATTCGGAACTCACGTTTTGTCTCCTGATGAACTCGGCCCATTAATGCAATTTGCTTGCCAGGGCGCTCCATTCACGTAAGTCATTGATTTTGCAATACATCTAAAATTTGACCGAACGTAAGTGCTTTCAGGGATGAAATCCAGGATTTCGAATCTGAAACGGATGTTGCATACTAAATGAGCTCCATCGTTTCATTCACCGCAGAAGATCATGCAAACGGAAACCGCGTCTCGCCCGCGCATCTGGGCCGTCGGTATCAGCCGGCTCCGGGATTTGTTCATCGATATTGCCGGCGCCTACGCCGATCGCGCCGAGCTCGACGTCGTCCCGCTCGGCTATGAGGACGCCGCGAACAGCATCGAAGGCGCGCGCGACGAGCGGCCCGATGTCGTCGTGGCGGGCGGCTCCAACGGCGCTTATCTCAAGAGCCGCGTGTCGGTGCCGGTCGTCGTGATCAGCCCGACCGGCTTCGACGTGATGCACGCGCTCACGAAGGCGCGGCGCGAGGGCGCGAGCGTCGCGCTCGTCACGCACGGCGACACGCCCGCCGAAATACGCCGGTTTCTCGCCGCTTACGGCATCGACATGATCTGCGAATCGTATCGCTCGGCGCAGGACGCGGAGAGCCTCGTGCTCGATCTGCGCGATCGCGGCGTCGATGTCGTGGTCGGGCCCGGCCTCGTCGCGGATCTGGCCGCCGACGCGGGCATGAGCTCGGTGTTTCTGTATTCGCGCACATCCGTCGTCGCGGCGTTCGAGACCGCGCTGGAAGTCGCGCAGGCGATGCGCCGCGAAGTCGCGCGCCGCAATCGGCTCGACAACTTGTTGCAGCATCTTCGCGATGGCGTCGTCGCGGTCGATGCGGGCGGCCGCATCGAAGCGATCAATCGCCGGCTCGCGACCGCGCTCGGCATCGCCGACGTATCGCGCGCGGTCGGCCGTGCGCTGCTCGATGTCGCGCCCGAACTCGACGGCGTGTTGCCCGTCGCCGATGGCGATGTGTTCGGCGCCGTGCGCGGCGTGAGCTACGCGATCCATCGCGGACCGCTGGCGAGCGATGGCGCGGCGGGCGGCACGATCTTCACGTTCCAGGAATCGCGCGCGGTCGAGCGTCTCGACCGGACCCTGCGATCGCGGCAGGGCGCGCAGGAATTCGTCGCGCGCTATCGGCTGGAGGACGTCGTCGGCGAGTCGGAATCGATCGAGCGCGTGAGAGCGCTCGTGCGCCGCTACGCGAAATCCGATGCCACCGTGCTGATTCTCGGCGAAAGCGGCACCGGCAAGGAAATGGTCGCGCAGAGCATGCATCGCCTGAGCCGCCGCAAGGACTTTCCGTTCGTCGCGATGAACTGCGGCGCGTTCCCCGAGGCGCTCCTCGAAAGCGAGCTGTTCGGCTACGAGGAAGGCGCGTTCACGGGCGCGCGCAAGGGCGGCAAGGCCGGGTTGATCGAAGCGGCGCATCGCGGAACCTTGTTTCTCGACGAGATCGGCGAGATGCCGCCTTCGCTGCAAAGCCGCCTGCTGCGCGTGCTGCAGGAAAGAGAGGTGATACGCCTCGGATCGACGGAGCCGACGCGCGTCGATATCCGCGTGATCGCCGCGACGCATCGCACGCTCGCGGAAGGCGTCGCGGATGGATCGTTTCGGGCCGACCTGTTTTATCGAATCAATATTCTGAGCGTCGCGGTGCCGCCATTGCGCGCGCGATCCAGCGACATCCTGCCGCTGGCGACGGAGCTTCTGATGCAGGCCGCAAGACGCGACAAGGCGCTTGCGCAGCGCGTGCCCGGCCGCGACGACGCAGCGCGCCTGCTCGCGCCGCTGGAGCAGGCGCTCTGCGTTTATCCGTGGCCCGGCAACGTTCGTGAGTTGCAGAACATCGTCGAGCGCATTGCCGTGGAGATTCCGGACATGGACGTCGACACGGGGCAACCCCTTGCGTTGACGCTCGAAGACTTGCTGGCGATCGCGCCCGAGCTGTCCGAACTCAGGACCGATGCGAGCGCGGATCTATCGCTACGTGACCTGAGCCGTTCGGTGGAAGCCGATCAGGTCCGTGCGACGCTCGCCGCGTTCGGAGGCGATCGGGACGCCGTCTGCAAGGCGCTCGGCATCAGCAAGACGACGTTGTGGCGAAGGCTCAACGCGAAGCGTTGAAGTCCCGGCGAGCGGCGACGGCCTGCTCGCCGAATTGCAGGGCCGCGAGTTGCGCGTAGAGCGGCGAGCTTCGCAGCAACTCGGCGTGACGGCCTTGCGCGACGATGCGCCCCTGTTCCATCACGACGATCCTGTCGGCCTGCTGAACAGTCGCCAGCCGATGCGCGATGACGAGCGTGGTGCGGTTCTGCGCGGCGTTGTCCAGCGCCGTTTGCACGAGTCGTTCGCTCGCTGCATCGAGCGCGCTGGTGGCTTCGTCGAGCAGCAGAACGGGTGGATCACGAAGGATCGCCCGCGCGATCGCGATGCGTTGACGCTGCCCGCCCGACAGCCTCACGCCGCGCTCACCGAGAAACGTGTCGTAGCCCTGCGGAAGCTGCTCGATGAAACCGGCGGCGGCGGCCATGCCGGCGGCGTGTTGTACTTGCGCGAGCGTCGCGTCGGGCATGCCGTAACGGATGTTGTCGAATACGCTTCCCGAAAAGATCACCGAGTCCTGCAACACGACGCCGACCGTCCGGCGCAACGTGCCGAACGACATGTGCCGTGTCGCGACGCCGTTGATCGAAATGCTTCCGGACTGCGGATCATAGAAGCGCAGCAGCAACTGGAACAGCGTGGTCTTGCCCGCTCCCGATGGCCCGACGAGCGCGACATGCTCGCCCGGTCGGACATGGAGCGAGAATCCGGACAGCGTCGCGATGCCTTCGCGGGAGGGATAGGAAAAGCTCACATCGTCGAAGCGGATGCCTTCGCCGGCGGCCGGCATCGGCGTGGTCGTTCCGGCCTCGGTGACGGGCGAGCGCGCGGCCAGAAGCTGCATGAGACGTTCGGTTGCGCCGGCGGCGCGCTGCAGATCGCCCCACACCTCGGCGAGCGCGCCGACGGCGCCCGCCGTGAACACCGCGTACAGGATGAACTGCGACAACTGGCCCGCCGTCATCTGTTTTGCCAGCACGGCCTGCGCGCCGAGCCAGAGCACGAAGACGACGGCGGCGAACACGAACACGATGACCACGGCCGTCAATCCTGCGCGAGCGCGGATTCGCGTAAGCGCTGTCTCGAACGCGGATTCCACCGCCGTGCCGAAACGCTTTGCCTCGAATGTTTCCTGCGTGTACGACTGCACCGTCGGCATTGCGTTGAGCACTTCGCCCGCCAGCGCGCTCGCGGTCGCGACCTTGTCCTGGCTGGCGCGCGAAAG
Organism: Caballeronia jiangsuensis; assembly: GCF_046030135.1. Taxonomy (NCBI): domain Bacteria; kingdom Pseudomonadati; phylum Pseudomonadota; class Betaproteobacteria; order Burkholderiales; family Burkholderiaceae; genus Caballeronia; species Caballeronia jiangsuensis. Next base: position 48,209 of record NZ_JAQQDB010000036.1, on the reverse strand, counting down.
CCGCCGCACGCGCCGTCCGAAGAAGACGATAGGCGCGACCACCACGATCAGCACGGCGATGATGTAGCCGGACAGCACGGGGCTCGTCGTCACCAGCATCGCGATGCCGCCGACCGTCAGCAACGCGTTGCGCAATCCGAGCGACAGGCTGGTGCCCACGACCGTCTGGATCAGCGTCGTGTCGGTGGTGAGGCGCGAGAGGACTTCGCCCGTCTGGGTCGTCTCGAAGAACTGCGGGCTCATTCGCATGATGTGATCGTAGACCGCGCTCCGCAAGTCGGCCGTCACGCGCTCGCCCAGCCACGATACCCAGTAGAAGCGCAATGCCGTCGCGCCCGCGAGCACGAGCGAGACGACGAAAAGCGCGATGAAATAGCGGTCGATATGCGTCCGGTCACCGCTCGCGAATCCACGATCGATCAGGTATCTGAAAGCCATCGGCAGCGCCAGCGTCGCGCACGCGGACGTCACGAGCGCCAAGAACGCGAGCGCCCAGCGCCCGGCATAAGGCCGCAGGAACGGAGCGAGGGAAAAGAGCAGGCCGACGCGCGGCAAGGGGGCTGCTGCAGATGACATGGAATCCTGGCGTAGTGGAGAGCGGTCGATGACATCGAGCGTTGCAAGCCAGTTTATCTTCTTGCGCGCGGGCTTCCATCTGCAAACACGAGCGTTCGTTCGATTCGAGCCGTTCTTTCCGATCCGCGCAATCGCGAAGCGACGGCATTGGGAAAATCGTCCGCACATCCTAAGATCAGAGACAGTGACTTTGAGGGCGCGGCCGAATGGCCGCGTCATGACGTTCCGGAACGCATCGTCCCGTACCGCGCAAAGCATGTCGAGGGTCTCAACGATGAACAAGAAACCGACCGGTTCAAGGCGACTGCTTCTTGCCGTCGCGTTCTGTCTCGCCACGTGCCATGCAGCGATCGCATTTTCCGCGGAGATTTCCGGCGCGGGCTCCACATTCGTCTACCCGCTATTGCTGAAATGGGCGGACACCTACCATACGAAAACCGGTCAGCGAGTCGCCTACCAGCCTACCGGCTCGGGAAACGGCGTCCGCCAGATCAAGGCGGCGAGAGTGACTTTCGGGGCATCGGACATGCCGCTCGCGCCCGACGAACTGCGCGCGGCGGGACTGGCCCAGTTCCCTGTCGTGATCGGCGGCGTGGTGCCCGTCGTCAATCTTCCGGGCGTCGGTCCTGGGCAGATTCGTCTGACCGGGCCGCTGCTCGCCGACATCTACCTCGGCAAGATCGTCAACTGGAATGATCCGGCCATCGTCGCGCTCAATCCGAATGTCAGTGTTCCGAATCTAAAGATCGTCGTCGTGCATCGGAACGAGAGTTCGGGCACCACGTTCAACTGGGTCAGCTTCCTTTCGCAGAGCAGCGCTGCGTGGAAGAGCGGCGTGGGCGCGGGCACCACGGTCAAATGGCCGACCGGCGTCGGCGCGGCCGGCAACGACGGCGTCGCGATGTACATCAAGAACGTGGAAGGCTCGATCGGATATGTCGAACTGACTTACGCGCTGCAACGGAATCTGGCCTTCACCGCCGTGCAGAACCGCAGCGGCGCCTTCGTGGAACCATCGCGGGCGAGCTTCAGCGCAGCCGCCGCAGCCGCCGACTGGACTCAGCAGCCGGACTTCTATCAGATCGTGACGGACGCGCCCGGAGAGAACGCATGGCCGATCGCCGGCGTGGTGTTCGTGCTCGTGCCGCGAGAGGCGAAGGACCCGGCTGCGCTGAAAGCCGCGCTCGCGTTCTTCAGATGGGCGCTCAACGAAGGACAGGCCGACGCCGATGCTGAGCATTACGTCTCCTTGCCACCGGTTCTCGTCAGGCAGATCGAGGCTTACTGGGACGAGAACATCAAGTAGGCGCCGCGCGATCACGACCGTTACAGCAACGACTTTCCCTGAGCGAGAATCTTGTCGCAAACCTGCTTCGTGAGTTGTTCCTTCAGACCGCCGCCGCTCAGATCGACCTGCTTGCCGTTACCGCTATCGAGGATACCCTTCGCGCCGCTGGTGTATCCGCTGTCGCTCGAAGCCGAACCGCCGAGCTTGCTCATGAGCCCGTCCTTGACCGACGATGCGCCGCCTCCAAGGTAGTTGTTCTTGATGCAGAATTCGAGCACGCCGGCGACATTGCTCGTGCTGCCCGAACTCAGCGAGTCCAGCGACATGCCGCTGCTCAATCCGCCGAGACTGCCGAGCGCGCCGCCCGCTCCGCCCCCGCTGCTTTTGCCCTGATCGAGAAGGTTGCCGAGTTGGGCGTGTGTCAGCGGGATGTAAAGCAAGGACGTGGCCAGAATCGCACGGATCCAGAAGTGACGTTTGCACGAAATCATGGTGCCTCCGTTTTTGTGAGCCTTAACTATAGTTCTTCTGAAGGAAGCGATCAGCGTGCGTGTCAGGTCACGGCGGAAGTCCGCGCTCAGTCCCACGTGTCGATGACGCGGCTGTCGTCGCGTGCGCCGAGGCCCGCGTCCGCTGCGGCGTGATAGCGGGCATTGGCGACGGACAGCAGCGGAACGTCGGCGCCGCACGCCCGCGCGGCCGCGACCACGAGATCGCTGTCCTTCACGAAGATGTCGATGGCGCTCGTCACCGTCACGCCGGCGGCTTGCAACATGCGTGGGCCGCGATCGGACAGCATCCACGAACCGGCAGCGCCTTTTTCGACCAGATCGAGCACGGCGGCGGGATCGAGACCGAGCGAGCGCGCCAGATTCAGCGCCTCCGCCGCGGCGACGATATGCACCGAGCACAAGTGCTGGTTCACGAGCTTGATCGCCTGTCCGTCGCCGAGCTTCGTGCCTGTGATGCGCACGGTGCCCATCGCGTCGAGCACGGGGCGCACGTCGTCGATGTCGCGTTGCGCGCCCGCCGCGAAGATCACGAGTTCGCCGCGCCTCGCGCGCGCGGTGCCGCCCGTCACGGGAGCGTCGATCACTCGCGCGCCCGCCGCCGCCAGCCGTTCGCCCTCTCGACGCACCGCGTCCGGACCGACCGTCGACATGATCACCCACGTCTGACCGGCAAGCTTCGCGCCGACGCCATCGACGAGCGATGCCAGTTGCTGCGGCGTCGCCACCATCGCGACGACGACGCTGGCGGCCGGCGCAGCCGCGAAGCCATCGACGGTGGCGAGGCCGTTTTCCTGCGCGAGCCCGCGCGCGCGGCTCGACAGATCCACGCCCGTCACGGCATGGCCCGAGGCGTTGATCCGCTGCGCCATCGGCAAGCCGATCGCGCCGAGGCCGATGAAGGTCACGTTCATGGCTGGCCTTTAGCGCACGACATTGACCGGCGCGCCCGCCACGAATGCCGCGATGTTGTCGATCAACTGATCCGCGAGCGTCTGTTGCGCTTCATCCGATGCCCACGCGACGTGCGGCGTCACGATCACGTTCGGCCGGCCCGCGACGCGCATCAGCGGATTGCCGGGCGCGGGCGGCTCGGTCGCGAGCACATCGAAGCCCGCGCCGCTGATCCAGCCTTCATCGAGCGCCTCGACGAGCGCGGCTTCGTCCACGAGGCCGCCGCGCGCCGTGTTGATGATGAGCGGCTTCTTCTTCATCGCGCGAAATTCGGCCGTCGACAGCATGCCGCGCGTGTGCGGCGTGAGCGGGCTGTGAATGGTGATGACATCGCTCGTCGCGAGCATTTCGTCCCACGGCGTGTAGAGCGGGCCGAGTCCCTCGCGCCCCTTGTGCGCGGCGAAGATCGGCCGCATGCCGAACACGCGGGCGATTTCCGCGACGCGCTGCCCGAGCACGCCTTCGCCGATGATGCCGAGCGTCGCGCCGCCCAGATCGCGAATCGGATGATTGAAAAAGCAGAATTGCCCGGCCTTCTGCCATTCGCCTTCGAGCACGTCGTCGCGATAAGCGATCAGATTGCGCCGCAGTGCGAGCATCAGCGCGAACGTATGCTCGGGCACGGTGTTCACCGCATAGCCGCGAATGTTCGAGACGACGATGCCGCGCCGCTCGCACGCGCTCTTGTCGATGCAATCGGTGCCCGTCGCGGCCACCGCAATGAGCCTGAGCTCCGGCAACTGGTCCAGCAGCTCCGCCGTGAGCGCGACCTTGTTGGTGATCGCGATGCTCGCGCCCGCGAGACGCGCCACCACTTCATCGGGCGCGGTGCGGTCGAACTCGACGAGCTCGTGCTCGAACGCGGGCCGCTTCAGGCGGATCTGCGGCGCGAGCGTCTCGCGGTCCAGAAAAACGATCTTCTGCATGCTCTTTCCTTGCTGTTCGGGATTCAAAGATGCCGCTTCACTTCTTCGACGATATGCCGCGGCGTGATGCCGAAATGTTCATAGAGCGCCTCGGCCGGCCCCGAAGCGCCGAAGCCCTTCATGCCGACGAAACCGCCGCGCTCGCCGATGTAGCGGTCCCAGCCGAAGCGCACCGCCGCTTCCACCACGACACGCACGGTGTCCGCGCCGAGCACGCTTGAGCGGTACGCCGCGTCCTCATCGTCGAAGCGTTCGCAACAGGGCATCGACACGACCGCCGTCGCGATGCCCGCCGCCTGCAACTGCTCGCGCGCCGCGAGCGCCAGCGCGACCTCCGAGCCGGTCGCGATGAGCGTCACGCGCCGCACGCCGCCTTCGGCCTCGGCGAGCACGTAGCCGCCGCGCGCCGAGCGGTTGTCGTCCTCGTGCTTCGTACGCACGAGCGGCAGCGCCTGGCGCGCGAACACCATCGTGCTCGGGCCGCTCTTGCGCTCGTAGGCGAGCATCCAGCATTCGGCGGCCTCGACGGCATCGGCGGGACGGAACACGTACATGTTCGGCATCGCGCGCAGGGACGCGAGAATCTCGACGGGCTGATGCGTCGGCCCGTTCTTGGCGACGCCGATCGAGTCGTGGCTGAAGACGAACTTCACCGGCAGGCCCATGAGCGCGGCCATGCGCATCGCGGGGCGTTCGTAATCGGAGAAGGCGAGATAGGTGACGGTGAGCGGAATCACGCCGCCGTGCGCGGCCATGCCGTTCGCCATCGCGCCCATCACGTGTTCGCGCACGCCGCAATGGACGTAAGCGCCGCCGCGATCTTCGACCGTGAATGCGCGCAGGCTGCGCTTGTGGCTCGTCGGCGCTTCGAGATCGGCGCAACCTACCATGCGTTCGGGCAACACGTTCGCGAGGAGATCGTTGATCTCGGCGGAGATCATGATGCCGCCCGGCGCTTCGGCGCGCGTTCCGGCATCGCGCTTGTAGGTTTCCAGCGTTTGCCGCCATCCTTCGGGCAATTCGCCGGCCTGGATGCGGTCGAACTCCGCGCGCGCGGGTGCGGGCAACGAAGCGACGCGCTCGCGCCATGCGCGATATTCGTCCTCGCTGCGCCGTCCCGCTTCGCGCCATGCGTGCTGCACGTCGTCGGGAATCTCGAAGGGCGCATGCGGCCAGTTCATCGCGTTGCGCGCGGCGTCGGCGTCCTTGTCGAAGAGACGTCCGCTGTGTCCGCCGCGCTGACCTTGCAGACGCGCGATGCCGCGTGCGATCGTCGTGCGGCATGCGAGCATCGACGGACGCGGATCGGCTTTCGCTCGCGCCAGCGCATCCGACACGGCTTCGAGATCGTGCCCGTCCACTTCGACCACATGCCAGCCCGCGACGCGAAAACGTTCGCTCACGTTCTCGCTGATCGAGAGCGTCGTGCTGCCGTCGTCGGTGATGCGATTGTCGTCCCAGCACAGAATCAGCTTGCCGAGCTTCAGATGCCCGGCGAGCGAGATCATTTCCTGTCCGACGCCCTCTTGCAGACAGCCATCGCCGACGAACGCATACGTGTAGTGATCGACGACGCCCGCGCCGAACTTCGCATTGAGATACGCCTCGGCCACCGCCATGCCGAACGCGTTCGCGATGCCCTGCCCGAGCGGGCCGGTCGTCACCTCGATGCCCGAGGCCGTGTCGAATTCCGGATGGCCTTCGCAATGCGAGCCCATCTCGCGGAACGTCCGTATCTGGTCGATGCCGAAGTTCGCATAGCCCGTGAGATGCAAGAGCGCATAGAGCAGCATCGAGCCGTGGCCGTTCGAAAGCACGAAACGGTCGCGGTCGGGCCATTGCGGATCGGCGGGATTGAATTTCATGTGCCGCGTGAACAGCGCCGTGGCGATTTCCGCCATGCCGAGCGGCACGCCCTGATGACCTTCGCCCGCGCGCACGATGGCGTCGATGGCGAGAAAGCGAATGGCGTTCGACAGCTTTTGCGTGTCGATGGAAGACATGACTTCTCCTGGCCGCTCCATCGAAGGAGCGGCATCACTGAGCGTTGAACGGAATTTATTTCAGGAAGCCCGTGGAAATCCACGGAATCGCGGCGACGAAAATCAGCCCGACGATCAGGGCCGCGATATAGCCGACGATCGGCTTCATGCCTTCATCCGGATGGATGCGGCTCACCGCGCAGGCCGAGTAGTAGCCGACGCCGAACGGCGGCGCGAACAGGCCCACGCCCATCGAGAGGATCACGACCATCGCGTAGTGCACGTCGTTGATGCCCATCTGGCGCGCGATCGGGAACATCAGCGGCCCGAACAGCACGATCGCGGGAATGCCTTCCAGCACGCTGCCGAGCACGATGAACACGAGTATCGACGCCGCCATGAACATCCACGTGCCGCCGGGCAGCGCGCCCATCGTGCGCGCGAGCTGGCCCGAGAAGCCCGACTGCGTGAGCGCCCACGCCATGCTCGTCGCCGCGCCGATGATCAGCAGGATCGCGCCGGAGAGCGCGGCGGTATCGATCAGCATCGGCTTTAAGCGGCCCCATTCGAAGCGGCGATAGATCAAGAGACCCGCGATCACCGCATAGCCGATGCCGATGGTCGATACTTCCGTCGCCGTGGCGATGCCTTCGACCACGGCCGCGCGAATCACGAAGGGCAGCGCGAGCGCGGGCAGGGCGATCGCGAGCTTGCGCACGATCTCCTTGCGGGTCGCGCGCTTCACGCCGGAGAGATCGTCGCTGCGATAGCGCCACCAGACGACCGTGCACAAGGTCACCGCGAGCACGATGCCGGGCAGCATGCCGCCCGTGAAGAGCGCCGAGATCGACACGCCCGTCACCGAGCCGAGCGTGATGAGCACGAGACTCGGCGGGATGGTTTCGGTCTGCGCGCCCGTGGCCGCGAGCAGCGCGACGAGATCGCCCGGTTTCGCGCCGCGCGCCTTCATCTCGGGAAACAGCACGGGCGCGACCGCCGCCATGTCGGCCGCTTTCGAGCCGGAGATGCCCGACACCAGATACATTGCGCCGACGAGCACGTACGACAGGCCGCCGCGCACGTGGCCGAGCATGCTGGCGAGGAACGCGATCATCGCGTTGGCCATGCCTGTCATCTCGATCAACTGGCCGAGGAACACGAAGAGCGGCACGGAAAGCAGGATCAGATGCGACATGCCTTCGTCCATGCGCCCGACGACCACGACGAGCGGCGTGCTCGTGGTGAGCGCGAGATAGCCGAAGGTCGCGAGACCGAACGAGAACGCGATGGGCACGCCCGAGAGCACGCACAGCGCGACGAGGCCGACGAAGAAGATCAGCAGGTTGAGATTGCCGAGGCCTTTGAGCAGCGGACTCGCCGCATAGAACGCGATGGCGACCGCGGCCACCAGCGCGAGCGCGCCGATGGTGAGCTTCCAGTTCCCCACGCGCACGAGCCGCAGGCACGCGACGAGCAGCATCAGGCCCGCGCCGATCGGCAACGCGGCGGCGCGCCACGAGTTGGCGATATCGAGCGCGGGCGTCGTGATGAACGATTCGTCCTGCGCGAAGTCCACCGCCGGCCCGATCACCATCAGCAGGAACGCGAGCGGTGCGGCGATCGCGATGACATCGAGAAACGCGCGCACGCCCGGCGAGGCCATGCCGACCAGCGCCGTCATGCGCATGTGCTCGCCGCGCCGCAGCGCCACGACCGCGCCCAGCATCGCGAGCCACAGGAACAGCATCGACGCGAGTTCGTCGGACCAGACGAGCGGCGTGTGCAGCGCATAGCGGCTCGTCACGCCGGCGAACAGCACCACGATCTCGGCCAGGACCAGCAGCGCGGCGGGAATCTCCACGCAGTGGCCGAGCCAGGTGTCGAGAAACGCGGCGACGCGGTGTGGCGCCGGATGCGGAAGCGGGATCGTGTGCATGGCTTTCATACCAGTTTTCCGGTGTACTTTTCGAGCGTGCCCCAGCCTTGATCGCCGTACTTGGCTTTCCAGTCGCTATAGAAGCTGGTCTTCTTGAGCGCGCCGCGGAAGGCCTCGCGGTCCACATCCACGATGTTGATGCCTTTGCCCTTCAACTGATCGCGCAACGAGCCGTTGAGCTGGGCGATGTCCGCGCGTTGCAGCATGCCGGCGGCGTCGAATTCGCGCGTGACGATGGCGCGCATGTCGGCGGGCAGCGCCTGCCACGCGCGACGATTGCCGAGAATCCAGTACGCGTCCCACACGTGCGAGGTCAGGCTGATCGACTTCTGCACTTCGTAGAGCTTGGCCGTCGCGATGATCGGCAGCGGATTCTCCTGGCCTTCCACCACACCGGTTTGCAGCGCCGAGTACAGCTCGTTGAAGTTGATGGGCGCCGGGCCCGCATCGAGCGACTTGAAGAGCGAGGTGAGCATCGGCGCTTGCGGCACGCGAATCTTGAAGCCCTTCAGATCGGCGGGCGTCTTCACGACGCGCGTGGACGAGCTGATCTGGCGAAAGCCGTTGTCCCACGGCTTCGACACCGCGAGAATGCCGGACTTCTCGACCTGCGAGCGGACATAGCCGCCGAGATCGCCGTCCATCGCTTTCCAGACGTGGTCGTAATCGGGGAACGCGAAACCCGTGTTGACGATGCCCGCGGCGGGCGTGAGCGTCGCGAGAATCGACGAGGCCAGATTGAAGAACTCGACGCCGCCGCTGCGCACCTGCGAGAGCAGGTCCGTGTCGGAGCCGAGCTGGTTCGCCGGGAACAGCTTGATGTCGAGCTTGCCGCCGGTGGCTTCGCGAATCTTGTCGCAGGCCTGCTGCGCGCGGATGTTCACCGGATGCGTCGGGTCCTGGCCCGTCGCGAGCTTGTACGAGAAGTCGGCCGCCGACGCCTTGCGTGTCGTGAGGCTCCAGAGCGGCGCGGCTGCGGCGATGGTGGCGCCCGTCTTCAGGAACGTGCGCCTGTCGATGCCGCTTTTGATCGAGCGGGTGGTCATGATGTGCTCCTCCAAACCTGGTTATGGCGATCGGTTTTGTCTGCGTGGAGCACGCGCTCTCGACGGCGCGTGTCTCCGATACTGCGTCAGCCGTGGATCAGCATGCCTCCGTTCACATCGATCACGGCGCCGGTGATGTAGGACGAGATCGGCGACGCGAGGAACAGGAATGCGCCCGCCACGTCGTCCGGCCCGCCGAGACGGTTGAGCGGAATGCCGGCGAGAATCTCGACGCGCTTTTCGTCGCTGATCTTGCCCGCGTTGATGTCGGTCTGGATCAGGCCGGGCGTCACGCAGTTCACGCGGATGCCGTCGTTGCCGAGCTCGCGCGCCATCGCCTTGGCGAGACCGAGCACGCCCGCTTTGGCCGCGGAATAGTGCGGGCCCCCGAGAATGCCGCCGCCGCGCTGCGCCGACACCGACGACATGCAGCCGATCGAGCCGCTGCCCTGACGCTTCATCTGCGGCACGACCGCCTGCGAGAGATACAGCACGCCGCGCAGGTTCACGTCGAGGACGCGGTCCCAGCTTTGCGCGTCGATGTCGAGCAGCTTCACGGCCTGCGTGATGCCCGCATTGTTGATGAGCACGTCGATGACGCCGAAATCCGCGATGACTTGTTGCACGGCTTTATCGCAGGCGGCGCGGTCGGTGACGTTGCACGCATAGCCGCGATGCTCCGGTCCGATTTCGCTGGCGGCTTCGCGCGCGGCGGCTTCGTCGAGATCGAGAATGGCGACTTTCGCGCCGTGCTTCGCGAACATGCGGGCCGTCGCCATGCCGATTCCTCGCGGCGATGCCGCTCCGGAAATGACGGCGACCTTGCCTTCGAGAAGACGCGACTCTGACATGATGGTGTGCTCCTGATCGATGATGAAGTTGTTCGGAACGAGTGGTGACGGCTCAGCCGAGCCAGCCTTTGATGGTGTTGCACATCGCTTCGGTGGAAATGCCGTAGCGATCGTGAAGCGTGGGCAATGCGCCGGCGTCGAGAAAGGCGTCGGGCAGCGCGATCTGGCGGAACGCCGGCGTCACGCCCGCGCCGAGCAAGGTGCGCGCGACCGCTTCGCCGAGACCGCCGATCACGCTATGGTTCTCCGCGACGACGACCATGCGGCCGGTGCGCTTCGCCTCGCGCAGAATGGTGGCGGTGTCGAGCGGCTTGATGGTCGGCACGTGCAGCACGGCGACATCGACGTTGTCCTGTTCGAGCGCTTTCGCGGCTTCGAGCGAGCGCATGGTCATGATCCCGGAGGACACCAGCAACACGTCGGCGCCGTCGCGCAGCAGCTTGGCTTTACCGAGCTCGAAGCGATAGCCGTATTCGTCGAGCACGGCGGGCACGTTGCCGCGCAGAAGGCGCGCATACACCGGGCCTTTATGTGCGGCGATGGCAGGCACCATCTGCTCGATATCGAGCGCATCGCACGGATCGATCACGGTCATGTTCGGCATCGCGCGCATCAATGCGAGGTCTTCGGCGGCTTGGTGGCTCGGGCCGTAACCGGTCGTCAAACCGGGCAGCGCGGCGACGATCTTCACGTCGAGATTGTCTTCAGCGATCGTCTGATGGATGAAGTCATAAGCGCGTCGCGTCGCGAACACGGCATAGGTCGTGACGAACGGCAGCGCGCCTTCATGAGCCATGCCCGCCGCCGCGCCCATCAGCAGTTGCTCGGCCATGCCCATCTGGTAATAGCGTTCGGGAAACTCCTTTCCGAAGATATGCAGGTCGGTGTACTTGCCGAGGTCGGCCGTCATGCCGACCACATTCGCGTTGCTGCGCGCCAGCTCCGCGAGCGCGTGGCCGAACGGCGCGGAACGCGTGACCTGTCCTTCGCCCGCGATGGACGCGATCATCGCCGATGTCTTCAGGCGCGGCTTCTTCGCTACGGTGCTCATGCGTTTCTCCCGGCTTCCAGTGCTTCGAGCGCGAGTTGCCACTCGTGCGGATCGACGCGGATGAAGTGATTCTTCTCGCGCTCTTCGAGGAACGGCACGCCAGAGCCCATCTTCGTATCGCACACGATGATGCGCGGCTTCGCGTCCTTCAAATTGCGTGCGTTGTCGAAGGCCTGCTTCACGGCGTCGATATCGTTGCCGTCGATGCGCTGCACGTACCAGCCGAACGCTTCGAGCTTCTCGACGAGCGGCTCGAACGCCATGATCTGCGTCGAGGGGCCATCGGCTTGCTGGTTGTTCACATCGACCATCGCGATGAGGTTGTCGAGCTTCCAGTGCGCGGCGGACATGAGGCCTTCCCAGACGGAACCTTCGTCGAGTTCGCCATCGGAAAAGAGCGTGTAGACGAAGGACTTCGAGCCCTTGCGCTTGAGGCCGAGACAACGGCCTACTGCAATCGTGAGTCCTTGCCCGAGCGAGCCGCCCGACATCTCCATGCCCGGCGTGTAGCTCGCCATGCCGGACATCGGCAGACGGCTGTCGTCGCTGCCGTAGGTTTCGAGTTCTTCCTGCGGCAGGATGCCCGCTTCGAAAAGCGCGGCGTACAGCGCGATCGCATAGTGGCCGTTCGAGAGCAGGAAGCGGTCGCGCTCTTCCCAGTCGGGGTCTTCAGGGCGATAGTTCATCGCGCCGAAGTAGGCGACGGCCAGCACATCGGCGATATCGAGCGCCTGGCCGATATAGCCCTGGCCCTGCACTTCACCCATGAGTAGCGCGTTGCGGCGGATGCGATGAGCATGTTCCGCGAGCTGCGTGATGCTCGTGTTCACGGCGATGTCTCCTTGTTTGCTTTTGTCGGTTGCGCCTGCGATCCGGGTATTCCCTTGTTTGGTGCGTCAGGCCCGTATATGAAGCGTATTCGCTTGATGACGCGCGCTCAAACGAATTAAAGTGGCTGATCGTTGAACTGAATTCATGCGATCACTGCAATGCAACATCGAGTCACGCTCAAGTCCATACAGGCTTTCGAGGCCGCTGCGAGGCTTTCGTCGTTCTCGCTTGCTGCGGACGAGCTTTTCGTGACCCCTTCGGCGGTCAGTCATCAGATCAAATTGCTCGAGGAGCAACTGAGCGTGCGGCTCTTTCATCGCATGCACCGGACGGTGATCCTGACCGACAGCGGGCGGCGCTATGCGGAGGAGATCGGCGCGGCGTTCGCGCGCATCGACAAGGCGACGCGCGATATCGGGCGCGTGGCCAAGAGCGACATCCTCACGCTTCATTCAACGCCGAGCTTCGCGACGCAATGGCTGATGCCGCGGCTCGCGCGCTTTTCGGCGCTGCATCCGGATATCGACTTGCGGCTGAATGCATCGAACGATCCGGTGGACCTGACGCGCGAGGCGGTGGATATCGATTTGCGTTATGGCGCGCGCCGCTTGCAGCCGGCGGGAACGATGGTGCTCGATCTGCCTACCGAAACGATCGTGCCGCTGTGCTCGCCGACGCTGCTCGAAGGCGAGCATCCGATACGCACGGTCGCGGACCTGCGGCATCACACGCTCATTCACAGCGAGGGATGTCTCGTCGGCTGGCGCGACTTCATGCGGCTGCATCGCAAGACGCCGATCGATATCTCGCGCGGGCCGCGTTTCGATCGCTCGTTCATGGCGATCAGCGCGGCGACGGATGGCGGGGGCGTGTGTCTGGAGAGCTTACTTCTGGTGCAGCGCGAACTGGAGACGGGGCGGCTCGTCGCGCCGTTCGGCTTCGACGGACTCAAGGTCAATGGATATACGCTGAATCTGCTCAAGTCGTGCGCGGACTTGCCGAAGGTGCGCAGTTTTCAGGACTGGTTGTTCGCGGAGCTGGACCGGTCTTGAAGAAGCGTCTGCGTGATCGCACTGCTTTCTGAGACTTCGAGGTTCGCCCGCTATTGCCCGATGTATCATCCGTCATGTCACTTGCGCCGACTGACTATGCCCGAGCACCGTACATACAGGATCGAGGCGAGAGCGGGAGCCACCGGGTTCCTCTTCGTTGTCGCGTATGCGGCGCTTTCGTTGACGGCGATAGCGCTCGTCGGCCCCTATGGCTGGGATGATGGCGCCATCACCGTGGCCTATGCGCGCACACTCGGACGGCACGGCTTATTTGCGTTGACGCCCGCTTCGGTGTCGGCTGAAGGTACGTCGAGCCTGCTCATGACGGCGATGCTGGCGATGGGGCAGTGGCTGCTTCAGCCAGGCTTTCTCGAAGCAATCAGGACGGCGCAATTGCTCTCCTTCATCGCACTGAGCGCGACTTTGGTGCTCGTGTGGCGCGCACTTCAACCGTTCCTGCCGAGCCCGACGCATCGCCTCATCGTGGTGAGCCTGCTGGGGCTGCTGCCAGCCTTCCAGGCCGAGATCGTCAATGGCATGGAAATGACTGTCTTTGCGTTGCTGCTGTCTGCATTCGTGCTCTCCTGGCGCGCGCAATCGACGTTCGCCTTTGCCCTGTTGCCGCTTCTGTTGCTGGTCCGCTTCGAGGCGGTGTTCTATCTGGGTTTCGCGCTTGGCTGGATGGTCGCGTTTTGCCCGCACGATCGTCCGCGTGCCATTCGAATGTGCGCGTGGCTCATGCTTTCTTTTCTGCTGCTGACGATCTGGAGGTATTGGGTCTTCGGAGCGCTCGTGCCGAATACCATCCTGGCCAAGCTTCAGGTGCCCTACAGTAAAAAAGGCTGGGAGGGCGTAGCGGAGAAGCTGCGCGGGCTGGAGGATTTCCTCTTCGTGAACGCTGCGTTTCTGGCTGGCATGTATATGAGCCGGAAGCGCGTTCAGGAGCGCCGTCCGGATCCGATGCCCGTACTGCTGATATGTGCCTTCGGCGTGTTCGCACTGATATCGGGAAGAAACTGGGGTTATACGGGGCGGATGTTCGTGGCGGTGCTGCCCGTGTTCGTCCTTGCTCTCGCGGAACGTTTCGCAGATATGCGTCAACCACGTGTATTGCGCGGACTATTGCTGTGCCTTTGTGGAAGCTTCCTGGTCAACCTTGCGGTGCTGCGCGAAAACGTCGACACGATCATCCTCGGTGCGTCGATGCGTGGCGCGTTGCCGCCGGCATTGAATGCCGCCGGAGACGAGATCCGAAAGCGAGTGTGGAGCGAATCCCCCGGTGACTGGCGCGGTGTCACGCCACAGAACTACGCGATGACGGGTACATCGGTCGATCATCTGCGCGAGCATCTGGGGCAATCGACGCTCAAGTTCATGACGCCGGACGTCGGTGGGACCGCGTTGTGCTGCGAACGTCTTGACATTCTGGATTCGGGGCTCCTGACCAACCCAACGCTGGCGCGTCGCGGGTATGCGGGGCTTGCCGAGTATCTGAACAAGGAGCGCCCGGAAGTCATCGAAACGCATGGCCTATGGAGCCGCGATAGCGGCATATATTCGGTCGCCGAATTCGAGGCGAACTATCTGCCGGCGGTATACGACGGAACGCTCTTCTGGTTGCGTCATGATGTCCTTCAGCGCCTGGTGGCTCGCGGCCTCGCCGCCGATCCTGTTCGGCTGGACAGGCTGCCTGATATTCGTTATCTGGGAGACAGTGGCGACGTTTCGCAACTGACGCGATTTTCCGCCGTGACAGTGCTCGGCCGATGAACCGGCAGTCTCCCGGATTCGCGTGGATGGTGAGTATGAAACCGCATGGACGAAAAGCCTCGTTTGCTCGATACTGTGCCCTCTCCAAAGGGCTGGGAGATTCAGATGCGCGCGTACGTCTCGCTGCCTGTTCTGGCTTTACCGATCCTCCTCGCCGCCTGCAACACGCCGCCCATTCCACCGGGGAAGTCGGTGGACATACCGACGGCGCTCCAGAATGTCCTGGACGGTGTGTGCAACTTCAAGAAGGCTCAGGCCGAACACGGGCAGAACTACGGCGTCGCGATCGATTCGATCACCGTTGAACTCGACCTGACCGTCGATGGCGCGCAAACCCCGCCCGTCTCCGTCGCGCCTGATATCAAGTTCATCCCGACCGTCAGTTACGGGCACATCATCACGGCGAATACGGGCAGCAGGCTGCTCGTGTCGCTGAAGAACGTCGATGGCGCGAAGGGCGCCGACATGAAGTGTCCATCGTCCGCGCCTCCGCCGAAATGAACGACGCCTCGGCGCACCCCATCACACGAGCTTGCGTGCCAGCCGGCGCATGCCGTCGAAGATGGCGTCGGCCACATCCATCGGGAAGTCGCCGGGTAGAAGCGCGGCCACTTCGTCGATGACCGCGGGCGTGCGCGCGCCGAGATCGTCGATCATCGATTCGACTTCGGGGACAGCGAGCCCGACGCGCCGTCCCTGCGCGATCCAGTGCCGGCGCTGGATTTCGCCGATCAGATAGTGGACGTTCTTGCCGCGCACGGCCATCGCGAGCCGCACGCGTCGCGCGGCGAACTTGTCGGGGCCGCGGCCGATGAGCGGATGCGCCGAAAGCACGTCGTAGAGCGGCGTCGATTCGTACTGATTGCCCGGCAGATGCGCGATGCTGAAGTTCTTCGCGTGGCCATCGGTTGCGGCGAGGAGCCAGAAGATCATCTGCGTCAGGAAAAAGTGGCGGCGATCCTGCGTGGCGCGCGTCGATCCGGAGAGCACGTCCATGATGCGCTCGATGCCCGGGCCGCCGTCCGATTCGTACTTGTGCAGCGCGGGCGTGCCGGTGGCCTGACACATGTCTTCCTGCGGCAGACGCAGAATCCACGACTTGTCGCTCGACAGGCGGCGATCGAAGCGCTCGACGACCAGCACCGTCTGATCCGCGAACTGATCCATCTCGCAGCGCGCGATGGGCAGGCCATACGCGGCGACGATCTTCGAGCAGAGCCATTCGTTCTCGACCGACGTGCGCATGTCGGCGCGCATGTTACCGACGAGGCCGAGCGGCAGCTTGAAGATATGCGTGGTCGGGGTGCTGCCTTCCGGCAGAAGCCAGCGCCTGCCGTGACGCAGGAGCGCGGTCTTTTCCTGCGCACCGGCGATGGACAGGCGCAGGTCGTCGACCGCTTCGTGCTGGCCGAGCTGCGGCGCGGTTGTCGTCTCGCGCAACAGTCGCGCGATCTGCGCTTCGGTGAGCGCGCGGCCCTTGATGCTTTCGAGATCGGCGGGCGCTTCGCCTGGCGGCAGCATCTGAATGGCGCCGACGCAATCGCGGCCCAGCTGCGCGAGCAACTCGAACGGCGTCGTGCCGCCGGTGCGAAAGCGCGTGGCGATACGGCGGCGGATCGGCTCGCTGTCGGGCAGGAGGTTGTCGAAGAAATCCGTGACGACCTGCCCGCGCCACGGCTGATTGCCCGGCGTAAAGGGCAGCGACAGCGATAGCGGACGGCCTTGTGTATCGGCGATCCAGTCTTCGCGATAGACGAGCCGTTCGCCGCCGGCGCCGTTTTCCCAGTATCCGACGGGCAGACCGTTCATCCACAGGTCGAGCCGTCCTGTTTGCGTGCGCCGCGCCATGATTACCAGTTCTCCCGCTTTTTCGTGGCGTCAGTCTGTCGCGATGCGCGGCGAGAGCGCGCTGGCGTCGCCTTCGCGGCGACGGGAGGCGGGGATTCGCTCCGGGTGAGCGCGAGTTCGACATCGAGCACACGCAGGACCTTGAACAGGCGCTCGACGCTCACGGCCGCGGGATTGGCTTCGAGTTGCGCGTAAGTCTGCTGTGTGACGCCCAGACGTTGCGCGACTGTCGCTTGCGTCAGGCCTGCGGCCTTGCGGAAACCGAGCAGGATCGGCCTGAGCTGGCTGAGTGTTTTCAGGGAATAGTCCACCGCGTGCTCCTACAGGCTTTAAGCTGTAAATCGATTTTACAGCTTATGGGCTGTTTGTGCAGAAAACAGGCCATCGACTGTAAATAGAATATACAGCTTATCGACTGTAGGAGGATGCGCGACGCTATCCGCGAGACACGATGGTATGACGCAACTCCTGATAGCTGCGCAATCCGGCAACGCCCAGTTCACGGCCGATGCCGCTCAAACCGAGTCCGCCCCAGCACACTTGCGGGAAGATCAGTTGCGGTGTGTTGATCCAGACGAGGCCCGCACGCAGCGCATTGCGATAGCGGCGTGCGGCTTCGTCGTCACGCGTGACGACCGTCGCCACGAGTCCATAGCGCGTGTCGTTGGCGAGCGCGATGGCTTCGTCGTCGGTTCGGAACGATTTCACGCACGCGACCGGCCCGAACACTTCCTCCGTCCACAACACGTTCGTCGTATCCGGCTCCGCGACGACGACGGGTGCCATGAAAAAGCCTTCCGCGCAGGCACCATCGAGCGCGCCGCTGAACGCGATCTTCGCGCCGTCGGCCACGCCTTGTTCGAGCAGCGCTTGCACGCGCGCGCGCTGCGCAGCGGAAACGAGCGGGCCCATCGCGACGTTCTCCGTCCGCGGCGACCCGACCACGAGCGCGCGCACCGCCGCTTCGAAGGCGGCCATGAACTTGCGATAGACATCGTCGTGCACGATGATGCGCGAGGTGGCCGAACACATCTGCCCCGCGTTCGTGAACGCGCCGCCCAAAGCGAGCGCGACCGCATGTTCGATGTCCGCGTCGGCGCGCACGATCAGCGCGGATTTCCCGCCGAGTTCGAGCGTCACGCGCTTCATGTCCTGCGCTGCGCTCTGCATGACTTTGCGGCCCACGGCCGTGCTGCCCGTGAACGAAATCTTGTCGACGAGCGGATGCGCCGCGAGCCGCGCGCCGACTTCGCCGCCGCCGTTCACGAGATTCACGACGCCATCGGGCACACCCGCTGCCGTCATGATTTCCGCGAGCCGGTGCTCGACCGGCGACGTGAATTCGGAGGGCTTCAGCACCACGGTGCAACCCGCCGCGAGCGCGGGCGCGATCTTCCACGAGGTCGTGACCATCGGGAAATTCCACGGCACGATCAGCGCGGCCACGCCGACCGCTTCGTAATGACGCTCGCCCGTCACGGTGTCGTCGGGCAATGCGAGCGCGTCGGCGGCGAAGAGCGAACCGTCCGCGCACAGGTCCGCGTAGTAATCGAACGTGGCGATGGCGTCGCTTACGTCGGTGTCGGCTTCGAGCGGCGGCTTGCCGCTCACCTGCTGCTGCATCGCGGAAAGGCCCGCGCGCTCCGTTGCGAGCAGTTCGGCGATCTTGCGCAACACCTCGCCGCGCGAAGCGGGTGTCCGGTTGCGCCATGCATCGAGCGCGGCGCGCGCCGCACGCACGGCGGCATCGATTTGCGCGGCATCGGCGTGTTCCTGCCAGCCGATGACCTCGCCCGTCGATGCATCGTGGATCGCATTGCCTGCTTCCCAGTTCGATGCGCCGTAGCGCGTACCCGCGATCGTCGCGGCGGGCAGCAGGATCGAGCCGTCTTCGGGATGTCGTTCGAGTCGAGCAGCCATGTTCAACCTCGCGTGCTTTGACGGTAGGTGACGCCCGGCATCACGCAGAGCATTTCGAACGCGAGATTGGCGCCGACGAGCGCTGTCGTGCCGGCCTGATCGTAAGGCGGCGATACCTCGACGAGATCCGCACCGACGACGTTGAGCCCCTTCATGCCGCGCACGATTTCAAGACCTTGCTGCACGGTCAGGCCGCCCACTTCGGGCGTGCCGGTGCCGGGTGCGAACGCGGGGTCGAGCCCGTCGATATCGAAGCTCAGATAGACGGGCGCATCGCCCACGCGCGCGCGCACTTCCTCCATCAACGGCGCGAGCGACCTGTTCCAGCACGCTTCGGCCTGCACCACGGTGAAGCCCTGTTCGCGGCACCAGTCGAAGTCGTCGGCGTGGTAACCGGTGCCGCGCAGGCCGATTTGCGTGACCTTGTCGCACTGGAGCAGACCGTCTTCCACCGCGCGTCGAAACGGCGTGCCGTGCGCGATCTTCTCGCCGAACATCGTGTCGTTGACGTCGGCGTGTGCATCGACATGCACCACGGCAACCTTGCCGTACTTCTTGTGCAACGCGCGCAGGATCGGCCACGCGATCGTATGATCGCCGCCGAGCGTGATCGGACGGCAGCCGTTCGCGACGATCGCGTCGTAGGCCGATTCGATCAGGCGGATCGAATCCTTCAAATCATAGGGATTGGTGGCGACATCGCCGATATCGGCCACTTGCAGCGAATCGAAGGGCGCGGCGCGCGTCGCCATGTTGTAGGGGCGCAGCAGCACGGATTCCGAGCGGATCTGGCGCGGCCCGAAGCGCGCGCCCGAGCGGTTGGAGGTGCCGATATCGAGCGGCACGCCGACAAAACACGCGTCGAGGCCTTCGGTGCTGTTCGCCTGCGGCAGGCGCATCATGGTCGCGATGCCGCCGAAGCGCGGCATGTCGTTGCCGCCGAGCGGCTGGTTGAGTTCACGCTGCATGGGCTCGTCTCCCGTCATCGTTATGTGGACGGGGCGATGTTAGGCGACGAGACTGCCTCGCGAATCACGAAGTCGAAATGTTCACATCGAGCCGGTTCGATGTGAATGGGGCTTCAGGTGGCCGTGAGACGGGGGCAAGCCTGTCCCCACGCGATCAGGTCGCGCTTGGTGCGCACGCCGAGCTTCGCGAACGCGCGCTTCACATACGACTCTGCCGTGCCGATGCGCACGCCGATAATCTCCGCCGCCTCGGGCACCGTGCGGCCCGTGATGAGATGCGTGCAGATTTCGTACTCGCGTTTCGACAGGCGCACGTCGTCGGCGGCGATGCGCGCGTCGAACTGCGCGAGCGGATGCAGGAACGAAGTGGGATGCGCGACGCGTTTCGCCGCGCTCGTCGAAGCGTGCAATTCGAGCAGCGGAAACAGGAACTCGCTCACGTTGCGAAAGCGGTTCATTTCGGCGAGCGTGAACGGCGGCGCGTCGAGCGAGCGTTCGAGCGCGATCGAATCCTGCGCGTGAGGCGTGCCGCGAGCGAGCACGCATTCATGCGCGATCAGCGCTTCGTCGAAGAGGCGCTGGCGAAATTCGCCGGGCGGTATCGCGCCGATGTCGCGCACCACGAGCAGCGTGCCGATCTTGCCGCGAATGCCCGCGAAGAGCGGATCGGTATCGTAGAAGCGGTCGTAGTAGAGCGTCATGACTTCGGAGATCACGCCCGTGTCCATGCCCACGCCGCTGCTGCCGATCCATTCGCAGCGAAAGCCCGTGGGCTTGCTGCGGTCCACACGTGAGCGCTCGATGTGCACGACATTGAGCGGCACGACTTCATTGAGAAGCAGCGTGAGACGCGGCACGAAATCCGGTGTGCCGACAGCTTCGATGACTTTGCCAAGCGTCTTGAACGAGAGCGCGAACTCGGCTTGATCCTGATTGAGCGGGGGTACGTTGAGCAGCATGGCGCGCCGCGAAGAAAAGTCCCTTCGATTGTAGACCATGCGTTATAGCCCTTGCCAGAAGGGGTTTTCAGCAAATCTAGGTATTTACCCGCGCTTCGCTAAACGCTGCTTGTCCCCCCCGCGGGGGGGCATACCGGGGCAGCGTGAATCGGTAACTTTGGCGCACCGATTCAATTCAAACCGACGCAACAAGGGAAGCACATGAGCAAGCTGATTCAGGACATCGCGCCGCTGGGCGAGGGCATCGGGCAGTTCACGAAGCTGGACTACGGCATGGACGAAAGCGACTGGCGCGCGGCCGAAGGCCAGAGCGGCAACTACGTGATCGGCTGGTGGGAAGGCAAGGCCGGCGCTGTCGATTTCCCCGCGACGACGGCCGACGAAGCGGTCTGGCTCGTCGAAGGCAGGATCGCGCTGATCGACGTGAACGGCGGCCGCAAGGAATTCACGGCGGGGCAGGGCTATCTTCTGCCCGCGGGTTTCGCGGGCCGCTGGGAAACGATCGAGGACGCGAAGAAGTTCTACGTCGTGCTCGAACCGCAGCAATAACCGTCGCGCGCCGCGCCCGAGGAGGAGACACGTCATGAACGAAAGCGCGCAACTTTTCGAAGCCGACATCGCCGCGCCCGCGCAGAAGGCGTCGCGCGGCGTGCGTCGCACGTCTGTCAAATTGAGCGTCGAAGAAGCGCTTGCCCGCACGCGCCTCATGCCTTACTGGCTCGACAATCCCGCCGAGCCGCCCGCAGAACCGGCGCTCGTGAGCGATATACATGCCGATCTGCTGATCGTTGGCGGCGGCTTCACCGGGCTGTGGGCCGCGGTGCAGGCGAAGGAGCAGATGCCCGAACTCGATGTCGTGCTGATCGAGGCAGGCCGGATCGCGCATGGCGCATCGGGGCGCGCGGGCGGCATCATCTCGACATCGGTGATGCACGGGCTGCCCAACGCGGTACGCGTGTTCCCGGACGATATCGCGGAGCTCGAAGAGTTCGGCCAGCGCAATCTCGACGGCTTCGAAGCGACGCTCAAGCGCTACGGCATCGATGCCGACATCGAGTGGAACGGCGAGATGACGGTGGCCGTCGATCCGGATCACGTCGATCATCTGCGTGCCGATTACGATCTGCACAAGTCTTATGGCCACGACGTCGTGCTGCTCGACGCAGCGGCCACGCGCGCACAGCTCGATTCACCGCTGTTCGCGGGCGCGCTCTGGTCGCGCAACCGCAGCGGCATCGTGCATCCGGCCAAGCTCGCGTGGGGTCTCAAGCGCGCGGCGCTCGAACTCGGCGTGAGGATCTACGAACACAGCCCGCTGATGACCGTAAGCGACGAAGGCGAGACCGTCTTCGTGAAGACGCCCGCAGGCACCGTGCGCGCGCCGCGCGTCGTGTTCGGCAGCGGCACCGCGAAAGTGGGCATTCCCGACATCAACCGCCGTGTGTTGCAGGTGCGCGATCACGTGCTCGCAACCGAGCCGCTCACCGACGAACAACTGTCGCGCATCGGCTGGAAGCAGCGCCAGGGCATTTACGACACGCGCACGCAGCTCAATTACTTCCGCCTCACGAAGAACAACAACATCATCTTCGGCGGCCTCGTGAGCTATCACTTCGACGGCGATCCCAATCCGCCGAGCGACCAGCAGCGCGACACGTACTACCGGCTCGCGCAAGCGTTCTACACGACCTTCCCGCAATTGAGCGATGTGCGCTTTTCGCACGCGTGGGGCGGCCCGATCGACTATTGCTCGCGCGGCTCGGTGTTCGCGAAGCGCTATCTCGGCGACAAGGCCGTGTTCGTCGCCGGCTACACGGGTTTCGGCGTGGCCGCGAGCCGCTTCGGCGCGTTCATGGGCCTGAACATCCTGTTCGATCGCGCAAGCCCCGAGCGCGCGCTCGACATCGCCAATCAAAGCCCGACGTACATCCCGCCCGAGCCGGTGCGATGGCTGGCCGCGAAGGTGACCTTCCACGCGTTCGACGGCGCCGATGCAGAAGGCGGCTGGAAGCGCGCGTGGATCAAGGGCATCAAGGCGATGGGCTTTCCCATGTGAGCACGGCGTAATCGTATGTTCTCCAATACCTCCGATCTCGACCTGCGCCTCGTGCGCGTCTTTCTCGCGGTCGTCGACGCGCGCGGCATCACGGCCGCCGAAGCGACGCTCGGCGTGCGCCAGTCGACCATCAGTTCGCAGTTGTCCGCGCTGGAAGCACGCGTGGGCTTTCGGCTCTGCGAACGCGGACGCGGCGGCTTTCGGCTCACGTCGAAAGGCGAGCGTTTCGTCGCGTCGGCGCGCGCGCTGGTCGCCGCGACTTCGCAGTTCGTCGCTCAGGTGCGCGATATCGATCGCAAGCTCGTGGGCACGCTGTCGATCGGTTTGATCGGGCAGGCGTCGCATGTCGAGAACGCGCGGCTCGCCGAAGCCATCGGCACGTTTCGCAAGCGCGATCAGGCCGTGCGTTTCGCGATGCACGTCGCGCCGCCGCAGGAACTCGAAGAAAGCCTCGTCAATCAGCAGCTCGATATCGCGATCGGCTACTTCTGGCATCGCGTCGCGGGACTGTCGTACAGGAGGCTGTTCAGCGAGCGGCAGGTGATCTGTTGCGGGCGCGGGCATCCGCTCTTTCATGCCGGCCCGCATGTGACGTTCGATGATCTGCGCGCGCACGACTGGATCTGGCGCAGCTATCCCGTGCCCGAAGAGCTTGCGAGCATCGGCGAACGCCGCGTGACGGCCATCGCGGACAACATCGACGCGGCCACCGTGCTGATTCTCTCGGGCAGCCATATCGGCTATCTGCCCACGCATCACGCCGAACCGTTCGAGCAGCGCGGCCTGATCCGGGTGCTGGGGCGGACGGCCTTCGGCTTCGACGTGCCGCTGCATCTCGCGATGAAGCGCGGCATGGCCGACAAGCCGATCGTCCGGGCCTTCTGTGAAGACCTTCTCGGCGTCTACGGCATGCGCGCGAACGAGCGCGAGTCGCTCATGAATCAGCCTGAACACGCAGTAGAGGTGTGAGCGCGGCCAAACATTGGCCGGACCTGATGTGAACGTTTTGACTACGCAATATGGCGCGCATTCCGCTGCAGCAGAATGACCGCCGATAACGATAGTGCGTGAACCGGCATGCCGGACGACGCCTCAAGGAGCGAGACAACATGGCAGACAACACCAGCATCACGCAGGTCGAAACATTCGGTTTCGAGCGCATTCCCGACGCTTCGCGATACGCGCGGCCGATCGATCTGTTCCGGCTGCTGTTCGGCGGCTGCAACACGTTTTCGACGTCGGTGCTCGGTAGCTTTCCGATTCTGGTCGGGCTTTCGTTCGAGGCAAGCCTGTGGGCCATCGTGCTCGGCGTGCTCGCGGGCACCTGCATTCTCGCGCCGATGAGCCTGTTCGGGCCGCGCAACGGCACGAGCGATCCGGTGTCGTCGGGCGCGCACTTCGGCATTCATGGCCGTATCGTCGGTTCGTTTCTCGCGGTGCTCACGTCGGTTGCGTTCTTTTCGCTCGCGGTGTGGAGTTCGGGCGATGCGCTCGTCGGCGGCGCGCACGACATGGTCGGCCTGCCGGTCAACCCGTGGACGCTCGGCACCGCGTACATGGTGTTCGCGGTGCTCGTGCTGATCGTGTGTATCTACGGCTTTCGCTTCATGCTGTGGGTGAACAAGATCGCCGTGTGGGCGGCGAGCCTCATGTTCGTGCTCGGCGCGTTCGCGTTCGCGAAGGCCTTCGACGTGCACTACGCGGGCACGCTCCATCACGGCGGCGCGGGCTTCTGGGCGGCGTTCATCGGCGCGGCGCTCGTGGCGCTCAGCAATCCGGTTTCGTTCGCTTCGACGCTCGGTGACTGGGCCCGCTACATTCCGCAATCGACGCCGCGTCATCGCGTGATGGGCGCCGTGTTCGCCGCGCAGATCGCGACGTTCGTGCCGTTCTTCTTCGGCCTCGTGACCGCGACGATCATCGCGACGCAGGCCCCGACCTACATCAGCTCGAACGATTACGTGGGCGGTCTGCTCGCGGTGTCGCCGCGCTGGTTTCTCTTGCCGATGTGTCTCATCGCGATCATCGGCGGCATGTCGACGGGCACGACCGCGCTCTACGGCACGGGCCTCGACATGTCGAGCATGTTTCCGAAGTACCTCAATCGCGTGCGTGCGACGGCGCTGATCGGCACGCTTGCCATCGGCTTCATCTTCGTTGGCCGCTTCGCGTTCAACCTGGTGGAAAGCGTGGCGACGTTCTCGACGCTCATCTGCACGTTCAGTTGCCCGTGGATGGCGATCATGGTGATCGGCTTCGTGCAGCGCGGCGGCTTCTATCTCGCGGACGATCTGCAAGTGTTCAACCGCGGCGGGCGCGGCGGCCACTACTGGTTCTCGCATGGCTGGAACTGGCGCGCGATGGGCGCGTGGCTGCCGGCGGCGTTGATCGGTCTCGCGTTCGTGAATCTGCCGGGGCAGTTCGTCGGGCCGCTGGGCGCGCTCGCGGGCGGCTGCGATCTCAGCGTGCCGGTGTCGTTCGTGGTCGGCGGCATGCTGTATCTGGCGATGCTGTGGCGCTTTCCCGAACCCGACGCCGTTCATGGTCCGCAAGGACGCCGTCTCATCGGTGCGCCGCGCGAGCGCGACGATGACGTCGCGCGCGCGGGATCTCGCGGGTAATCGCGAACAGGCCGAATAACGCTGCACGTTTCACAACGGAGCGCCGGGTACGGCGCTCCGGTTGCGATCCTCACGCTCGAATTCCTCAATCGATAAAGCATTTGCTCGTGAATCGGGCGGGGCGCCGCGCGCGCTCGGGAAACATAAAGAACTCAAACCATTCAAACGCTGGAGACAAGCAGCATGAATTCGAAGATGGTCCTCGCGGCGATATCGCTGTTCGCCTGCGCCACCGTACATGCGCAAAGCAGTGTGACGCTGTTTGGCGTGCTGGACGAAGGCATCAATCTGACGAGCAATGCGGGTGGACACAAGGCATGGCAGACATCGAGCGTCGATCTGGTGACGAGCCGATGGGGCCTGAAGGGCAGCGAAGATATCGGCGACGGACTGCATGCGATCTTCGATCTGGAAAGCGGCTTCATGCTGGATAACGGCGCCGCCTATTACAACGGGCGGCTGTTCGGTTATCAGTCTTATGTCGGACTGCAATCCGATACGCTCGGCACGCTCACGTTCGGACGCCAGTTCGATTCGATGACCGATATCATCGGGCCGATGACGGCCAATGGTTACTGGGGCGGTTATCTGTTTTCGCATCCGCTCGATAAGGACAATACCGACGCCACGTTTCATGCGAACAACTCGGTCAAGTTCACGAGCGGTGAGTACGGCGGCGTGACGGCGACCGCGCTATACGGATTCAGCAATCAGGCCGGCGCGTTCGCGGGCAATCGCATGTACAGCGCCGGGCTGAAGTACAGCTATGCGACATTCACGATCGGCGCCGTTTATGAAAACCTCGCGGCGCCAGGCGCGACATCGACAGGCTCCGTGGCTTCGGACGAGGCGGGCTTCGTCGCGGCGAACCAGAAGATCTACGGTATCGGCGCGAGCTATGGAGCAGGGCCGGCGACGCTGGGTCTCGTCTATACCCATGTGAACGCGCAGCAACCGGTGTCGTCGCTTTATCTCGGCGATCTCGGGGTGAATGACGCGAGCCTGCGTTTCGATAACATCGAATTCAACGCCAAGTACGACATTCAACCGGATTTGTCGATCGCCGGCATGTACACGTACACGATGGCGCATCTGAAGCACGGCGGTTTCGATAACTCGATGCACTGGAATCAGGTCGGCCTGATGGCTCAATACTTTTTGTCGAAGCGCACCGGCGTTTATACGCAACTGGTTTATCAGAAGCTGAGCGGCGGCAATACGGGCACGGCGCTCGATACGGCGTTCATTCCCGGCGCGGCGAGCCCGTCGTCGAATTCGCATCAGATGGTGGCGCGAATCGGGATGACGCACGCGTTCTGATCCTTTAAGCGAAGCCGACTTCCGCACCGTTACAATTCAGTTTCTCAGGCTAAACGAGGTGCCTATGGAATTGATGCTCGAGCGGCTTTCGGAGTCGGTGGCTTCAGCGCAAAGTCTGGAACAGCTCACGAGACCGCTGCTTGAAATGCTTGAAATCGTCACGGGGCTGGAGTCGGTCTATCTGACTTCCATCGATGAAGCCGCCGGGATTCAGTTCGTCGATTTCGCGCGCAACACGGGCGAGCTTCGCATCGATGAAGGACTGGAGGTGCCCTGGTCGGACACGCTTTGCAAGCGCTGCATCGAAGATGGACGCCGCTTCACGTCCAACGTCAGCGAAGTGTGGGGCGATTCGCAGGCTGCCCGTGCGCTCGGCATCGAAACCTATGCGAGTGCGCCGATATGCGCGAGCAACGGACTGATCATCGGCACGCTCTGCGGCGCGAGCAGAAAAAGCCAGGCTATCGGGCCGCGTGCG
Source organism: Caballeronia jiangsuensis (assembly GCF_046030135.1). Lineage (NCBI taxonomy): Bacteria > Pseudomonadati > Pseudomonadota > Betaproteobacteria > Burkholderiales > Burkholderiaceae > Caballeronia > Caballeronia jiangsuensis. The sequence goes on along the minus strand of NZ_JAQQDB010000036.1, from coordinate 21,267 downwards.
CGCAGTGCGCTCAACCTGTTCTCGAAGATCATCGCTCAGCATATCGAGCGGGAACGCTTGCTCGAAGAAGTGCGCCGTTCCAACGAATATCTGACGAAGTTCGCGCTGACGGACACGCTGACCGGACTGCCGAATCGACGCGCATTGCAGGACGAACTGGGCCGGCTGCTGGCGAGGGCCGCGAGAGACGGCTCATATGTGATCGTCGGCATGATCGATCTCGACGATTTCAAGAAGATCAACGACGAGTTCGGGCACGCGGCCGGCGACAGTCATTTGAGGGACTGCTCGGAGCGTATTGCCAGCGTCACGCGTGACACGGATATGCTCGCGCGCATCGGTGGCGATGAATTCGCCTTCGTGGGTCCGGGCCCCGCCGATCTCGACGAGGCGAACCGGATCGCGGCCGAGATTCGGGCGCGCTTTGCGAGGGCAGGAAGTGGAACGAGCTTGCCCGGCCGTCATCCGGTGGGCGCTTTCGGCTTGAGCATCGGTGCTGTCGCGGTGCGGTTCGTGAGCGCGGATCAGGCGATCGCCCTCGCCGATACCGCGATGTACGAAGACAAGCGCGAACGAAAGCGCGGGCGAAACGAGGCCAACGATGTTATCGGGCGATAGCGCGCGCGAGTGACGAAGATGCTCGGCCGATTGCGGTCGGCGCATCGTCACGCTCCGCTTCGCTAATCTTCTCGATCCTCGTAAGCAGGTCGGCTACGGCCGAGAACTGATGGTGCAGAAGGTGCCGGCTACGCAGCAAATGCTCCAGCCGCCTGCGCCAATACAACATCGGAAGCGCCGAATTCGACTCGTGCAGAACCGCTTCGATCGCGAGTCGAATATGGGCGATGTCAGCGTCGATCATACGAAGCTCGAACGCGCCAACGATGTTGTTATCACAGGTGTCCATAGCCTTGTTATCGACATGAACTCGATGCTTCTGAAGGGCATTGCTTTCGTGTCGGTGTACTGTCGAATCGGAAATGTAAGAGGGGCTGTAAAACTGCGGCACGGCGATTGCGGGGTCCATGTTAAGCAGGCGGCGAGCGTCTGCGTCCATACTTCAGCCCGATTAGGAGGGACGGAACATGAGCAAGACAATCAGCACTTTGATGGCGGCCGTGGCCGCACTCGCCCTGTCGGCGGGGGCTTATGCACAAACGGCTGGCGGCTCCAATGGTGCGGGCTCGGCAGGCAGCACGGCCAGCCCGGCAAATCAGGTCAACGGTGCAACAGGCGGCTATGGCACGCCAGGCATGACGAACTCGGACAGCGGCATGGGCGCGAGGGCGCCGAACTCGGGCCTGCCGAGCAGCACGAACAGCAACACGACGTCGGGCACCACCGCACCGACTACGAGCAATAACACGCTGGCGACCCCGAGCGTGAAGTCGCCTGCGGCGCAATAAAGACGGTAGAAATGACAACCTGCGGGGAATGCTGCCGGGTCGGGCGACCGACCCGGCAGTTCGTCATGTTCAAACCCCTTCCACGACCTTCCGCCATCGCCGCACACCTCATTCGGCGATGCGCTTGAAGGTGACGTAGTAATCCTCGGTGTAATAACACTCCGTGACCTGCCTGCGTGGTCCGCCGCATACGATGCGGCGCTGCCCGCGGTCGGTCGAGCCGGGCGTGCGAACCGTGTATGCGTGGTAGTAGCCGCGCGGATGCTTCGGTAGGAGGTTCGAACTGTTACGGAACAGGACGCCGTCCTCGCCGAACGGGAAAGGTCCGCCCGCTTTGATGAGCCGCAGTGTCTCGCCTGCTTCCGCCGGCAACTGTGTCTTGGTGACGGTGCCTACCGCGCCCGATGCGGCGGGCGCTTCGCTCGCGCTTTGCGCCGGCTGAACCGGAGCCTGACTCGCGGATGCGCCCGATGCCTCGGTGGCGTTTTGCGATCCGCCCTTGTTGCATCCGCCGAGGATCGCGCCGACGACAACGACGCACGAGAAAACCCATGTTTTCTTCACGAAGCGGCTCTCCACTCGTTGACCAGGGCACGACGACAAGGATGGATGTAAAGGTATCGCTAATAGCGGAGCGAAGCAACGTGCGGCTGGGAATTGGCGGATTTTGTATGACCAGCGCGCAGGCTCGTCATGCGGTATCCCCGGCACGAATACGCCGGCGTTCTCAACGAAAAAAAGTAAATCGAAGTGACAGGAAAACTGAGTTGAGCGTGCCGCCGGCACGACATACCATTCAACCGAATTCTTCGACAAGGGCCGATACGACATGGCGTCAGCGCATACGATCGCCAGTTCGCCCTCGTCACCAATCGGGAGACATGGTATGGCGACGTACGGATTCGTGGGGCTTGGCGCAATGGGCAAACACATGGTGTCCCATATGCTCGCCAAAGGCCTGGCGGTTGTCGTGTTCGACCGCAAAGAGAATGCTATCCGCGAGGCCGTCAGCGGCGGCGCTGAACCTGCGAAGAGCGCCCGCGATCTCGCGGACCGCGCGGAGGTCGTGATGATCTGCCTGCCGACGCCGGATATCGTCGAGGCTGTCGCGACGGGATCGAACGGCTTGATCGAAGGATCGAAGATCAAAGTCTTCGTCGATCATTCGACGACAGGTCCGACGGTCGCACGAAAGCTCGCGGACGCATTTGCCGGGCGAAACATAGTCTCTCTGGACGCGCCGCTTGCAGGCGGCGTTGCCGGTGCGAAGGCCGGTACGCTCAGCGTTCTCGTGTCGGGTGCGGCTTCCGGATTCGAAAGCGCAAAACCCGCATTCGACGCATTCGGTCGCAATGTCGCGCATCTCGGAGAGCAGCCGGGACTGGGGCAGACCTTGAAGCTGGTGAACAACATGATCGCCGGCGCGGCGCTCGTCACCGCCGCGGAAGCGGTCCTCTTCGGCGTGAAAGCCGGAATTCCCGCACAGGTGATTCTCGACGCGTTGTCGAAGAGTGCAACTGCCCGAAGCTTCGCCGTCGATACGCTACTCGGCGAGAAGGTCTTGTCGCGCAACTTCGATTTCGGATTTCGGATGGACCTGATGCGCAAGGACATGCGCCTCGCTTTGAGTGAAGCCGAAGCGGTGAAATCTCCCATGCTGGCCTGCTCCGTAGTGAAGCAGATTTTCGATGCAGCAATTGCGGACGGTTTCGATGGTGAAGACATGACGAAGGTCGTCATCCAGTTGGAAAAGCTTGCACACGCCGAGATAAAGGCGACCTGACGAACATCCCGGTCGAGCGATGTTCGTCTGCATGGCTTTTGTGAAAACCAGCTTGGGCTTGAAAATGGAAAGAATTCTGAACTTCATCGCCGGGCAATCGGTCCCGCCTTCCAGGAACGAATATCTCGACAAGTTCGATCCTCGTTCCGGACTGAAGCAAAGCGAAGTTGCCGATAGCGGTGCGGCGGATGTCGATGCCGCCGTCGCATCTTCTGTCGCGGCACAGCCGCATTGGGCGGATATGCGTCCGTCTGCACGCGGCCGGATACTCGTTGAAATGGCGAGGCGCGTGCGGGACAGCGTGGAGCGACTCGGGTCGCTCGAACGCGCCGAAACCGGCAAGCCAGGCCGCGAGATGGCTCAACTCATGGATCTGACCGCGCAGTACTTCGAGTACTACGGCGGGATCGTCAATTCGATGGATGGCGAGATCATCAACGCCGGTGCCGACTATCACGTGTACACGAGACGCGACCCGTTTGGCGTCGTGGGCGTGATCCTGCCGTGGAACGCTCCATTGCATCAGGCGGCGCGCGCGATCGCACCGGCCCTGGCGACGGGGAACGCAGTGGTGGCGAAGCCGTCGGAATTCACATCCGCTTCACTGGTGGAACTGGCGAGACTCGCCATCGAGTGCGGCCTTCCGCCTGGGATTCTCAACGTCGTTGTCGGTACCGGTCCGAAGCTTGGGCCGGCGTTGGTCGACAACTTGGATATCGGCAAGATTTCATTCACCGGCAGTGTGCGCGCGGGGAAAGAGCTGGGACGGCTTGCAGCAGAGCGAATCCTGCCGCTGACGCTGGAGCTCGGAGGCAAATCCGCAAACATCGTCTTCGACGACGCCAACATCGAAGCGGCGGCCAAGGGTTGTGCAACCGGCTTCACATGGAATGCCGGGCAGTGGTGCGCGGCGGGCACGCGCTTGCTCGTACAAGAGGACATTCACGATGAGTTCGTCGCCAGGCTCGTCGATCACGTATCGGCGCTCGATGTCGGACCCGGCGACGAGACTTCCTATGGCGCGATCACTACGCAAGCTCAATACGAACGGATCAAGGCCTACTTCGAGATAGCGAAGCAGGATGGACTGACGCCCCTCATCGGCGGCGAAGCGGGATTGGAGAAGGACGGCGGAAAAGGATGGTTCATCAGTCCGACGGTGTATGTCGATGTGACGAACCAGATGAGAATCGCCCGCGAGGAGATCTTCGGTCCGGTCTTGTGCGTTATCAGGTTTCGCGACGAGCAGGAGGCGATCGCTATCGCGAACGATTCGGACTATGGGCTCGCTGCCGGTATCTGGACGCGCGATGTGAGCAGGGTGCATCGGGTTGCACGTCGCCTCGACGCGGGTCGCATTCTGGTCAATGAGTACAGTGGTGGATTCGTTCAGACGCCGTGCGGCGGCTTCAAGCAAAGCGGATATGGCAGGGAACAGGGCGTCGAGGCGCTCGCTCATTACACGCAACTCAAGTCCGTCATCATTCGGCTGTAGCCACGCAGGCCATTTGTCCAGCGAGGGCACATTCAAATTAATTCGGAATACTATGCGAAAAGAACGAGCGATTGCGGGTCGCTCGACATCGATCAAAGGAGACTTCGTATGTCGATACAAACTGGAGTTGATATGGGCGGAACGGACGCACGCATGAATCAGCAAGAGCCGGCAGGAAGCGCCTGCCTTGCCACGCTGGATACCGCCCCCTCGATAACCGCCGAGCAGCGACGATCGAGAACGGCGATCGTGGCGGCATCGTTGGGAAATATGGTCGAATGGGTCGACTGGCTGATCTATGCGACGTTTGCCCCTGTATTCGCCGGTCAATTCTTCGATGCCAGCGAGCCTCTCGCCAATCTGCTCTCCACCTTTGCGGTGTTTGCGGTGGGTTTCCTGATGCGGCCCGTAGGCGGGGCGGTGCTCGGCGCATATGCGGACCGCTACGGCAGAAAGAAGGCACTGACGCTATCGGTGCTGCTGATGGCGGGATCATCGCTCGTGATCGCGGGATGCCCGACTTACGGAACCATTGGCATCGCCGCGCCGATCGTGCTCGTGCTCGCGAGGCTCGTTCAAGGCTTCTCCGCCGGTGGCGAGTTCGGCTCCGCTTCTGCGTTTCTGGTCGAATCCGCCGCACCGGGCGAGCGAGCCTTCGTCGGTTCGTGGCAGCACTTCGCACTCAACGGCGGGATATTGCTGGCATCGCTGATCGGATTCGTGACGACCTCATCGCTTCATGAAGGAGACCTTGCGGCGTGGGGCTGGCGTGCGGGCTTCGCATTCGCCGGGGCGTTGGGAATCGTCACGCTCTGGGTCCGGAAGCATGCGAAAGAGACAGCGTCGTTCGAGCACATTCAGTCATCGGGGGCGCGCAGGAAAAGCCCGCTGAAAGACTTGCTGCTGAAGCATCCCGGTGCTGCGCTCCGGGTCGCGGGCATTTCGATTGCCGGCACGCTCTTCAACTATCTGTGGATGGTGAACTTTCCGACGTATGCGCACTTGCGCACGGGCGTCGATCTGAAAACCGCGCTGCTGGCGAACGCGTGTGCGCTGGTGGTATTCCTCGTCCTGCTTCCGTTCGGCGGCAAGCTGTCGGACCGATATGGCCGCAAGCCGACATTGCTGGCCTTCTCGATCGGCTCTCTGCTCTATGTCTGGCCTGCCCTGCATTTCGTCTCCGCGAGCTTTCTGAGCCTGTTCATGACGCAGACGATCGGCATGGTGCTGCTCATCGGATACTGCGCCAACTGCGCTGCCGTGATGGCCGAGCAGTTCCCCGCGGAGGTTCGCGTCACGGGCATCGCGCTTCCTTATGCCATATCGGTTGCGATCTTCGGGGGAACAGCGCCTTACATCGTGACGTGGATGGTCAAGTCGGGCCGTGTCGACTTCGTGTGGGTGTATCTCGCAGCAGCGGCCCTGATCGGCTCGATTGTCTACGCGTGCATTCCGGAAACGAAAGGCAAGACGCTCGACTGAGAACGCGTCATCGACAGGCCGCATAGTTTTTCTTTTCCGCCCCGCAAGATCTTCTCATTTGTCGGCATAGATGGCAGCGACGATAGTGTGTGCACCGGCAACGCAAAAGCCGATCGAAGTTTCCGATACGTCACACACATCAAGGAGTCTGTCATGAAGCTCAAGAACAAGATCGCACTGGTCACCGGCGGAACCTCGGGCATCGGCCTCGAAGCAGCGAGACTTTTCCAGAGCGAAGGGGCCACGGTAGTCGTGACGGGGACGAATGCCGAGCGGCTCGCGAATGCCGCCAGCGTTCTCGGCGAAGGCGCCATGACGCTGTCGGTCGATTTACGCGACCCTGCACAAATCGACAAGGCTATCGCTGATGTCGTCGAAACGTTCGGACGCGTCGACGTGATCTTTGCGAATGCGGGGGCGGGAACGGCGGCGCCCCTCGAAGCGGTCACACCTGAACAGATCAGCGACCAGTTCGCGCTCAACTTCAACGGTGTGTTCTTCACCATTCAAAAGGCGGCTCCGCATCTGTCGAAAGGATCGTCCATCGTCATTACGACGTCGTTCCTCAATGAAGTCGGTACGCCCGGCCTGTCGATCCTTTCCGCGACGAAGGCGGCGACGCGTTCGCTCGTACGTTCGATCGGCGCAGAGCTTGCACCGCGCGGGATCCGCGTCAATGCCGTGAGTCCCGGTCCGATTGCGACGCCGTTCCATGAAAAGCTGGGGCTGTCGGAGAAACAGTTGGCCGATACCGGGTCCGCGATTCAGGCCGCTGTCCCTCTGAAGCGTTTCGGCGAAGCGCGCGAAATCGCGACTGCCGCGCTGTTCCTGGCGAGCGATGATTCTGCGTTCATGACGGGTTCCGAGCTTGTCGTCGATGGTGGGCTCACGCAGCTCTGAACCCGCCGGCACGCGATGAAAGCGGGCGCTGCACGTTCGAACACATGTCGCGGTAAAGTCCTGTTTTCGACTTTCGCGAGTACGAAAAGCGATGCGAGCGCCGAACAACCTCAACGCCCTGCGCGCATTCGAAGCTGTCGCGAGACATTTGAGTTACCCGGCCGCCGCCGCGGAGTTGAATGTGACGCCCGCGGCAATCGGGCAGCTCATTCGCGGCCTCGAAGCTTATCTGGATATCGAGCTGTTCCACCGCTCCAGTTCGGGACCGTCGCGGCTATCGCTCACGGATGCCGCGCGTGCAGCGCTCCCCGACCTGCAAGGCGGCTTCGATCTCCTCTCGAGCGCAGTGGAGAGGCTGAGGGCGAGTAAATCCCGCATCATTTTTACGGTGACCGTCCCTCCGGCATTCGCGGAAAAGTGGCTTCTGTGGCGTGTCGGCCGCTTTCAGGGCCGACATCCCTATTACGATCTGCGGATCGAGACGAGCGGGCATCTCGTCGATTTCACCTCTGAGCGAATCGATGTCGGCATCCGATATGGTACGGGCGCATGGCCCGATCTCATGTCCACCTTCTTGCTGCGTGACGAATTCTTTCCGGTCTGCAGTCCTGCGCTCGCGCACGGTCCGAACGCGTTGAGGCGGCCGTCTGATCTGAAGAATCACCCGCTGATTCATGACACATCGATGAGCGGCTTCGGTGTCTTTCCCACATGGCGATCGTGGCTGCTGCATGCGGGTTATCGCGATTCGTTCGAAACGGATCGGGGCCTGCAATTGAACGACTCTGCGATGGCCATTCAGACGGCGATATCCGGGAACGGCGTCGCGCTCGGAAGGACCACGCTGGTCGAACGTGATCTGGCGGAGGGACGTCTGGTGAAGCCGTTCGATCACGTCCAGAGTTGTGAGCTGGCGTACTACCTCGTCTACAGGAAGGAGCGCGAGCAGCACGCGCCGGTACTGGCGTTCAAGGAATGGTTGCTGGAAGAAGTGGGCTCGAACTAGCGACTATCGGCTAATGCCCGCCGCGTCGACTTTGCACCGCCGATCTGGCGCGCCGGAACGGATCGGGACGGCAGTACAGAATGAGAAAGGAAGCGAGCAGCCCGAGCCGGAGAAGCGGCGGGATGATGACGCCTGCGGCGGAGACAAAGAATACGCCGAACATGATCCACGCCCGGAACCACTGCCACTTGCGCGCGTACGGATCGTCGTCACCTGTCTGGTGAGAAAAGCTTTCCCACATCAAAACCATGTAGGTGCCCTGCACGAGGAAAAAGACCAGTGCATAAAGCGTCAGCGGAAAAGTTGCCATTTCACTTTCGGCGAGCCAGGCTGTGGTAAATGGAATGAAAGAAATGGCGAACAGGTTGGCGAAGTTAGCGAGGGCCAGCGTGCCGGTTAGCTGTTGTGCATGCCGGAGCACGGCGTGATGATTCAACCAGACCACGGCGATGAATGCGTAACTCACCGCATAGCTGATGACATCGGGCCATAAGCCGATCAGCGCGTGGAAATCGTGACCTGTCGGCGGTTTGAACGCCAGGACCATCACAGTGATGATGACGGCGAAAATTCCGTCGGAAAGGGCGTAGAAACGCGCGAGTCCGTCTTCGACCTTGGCCATGATGTCGGCACCTTGAGGGGGCTTCGCCATATTACCCGGCATCCGGGCCGCCCTGTACGGACGAGTCGTCACCTACGACATGAGTTGAGGAGCACGGACAAATGGACAACACCAATGCGGTTCTGGCTGCGGCGATCGCCTTCGTGGGCAGCCACTTTCTCCTGTCGCATCCGCTGCGCAAGCCTGTGATTCGCGCAGTCGGCGAAGCGGGATTTCAGGGCGTCTATTCGCTGATTGCGTTCCTGACGCTCGGCTGGCTCGTACTGGCCTACCGGAAGGCGCCCGTGACGACACCCTTGTGGCCGGTAGGCGACGTGCTCTGGGCGATCGTGACCGTGATCATGCTGATCGCGTCGATCCTCCTGATGGGCTCCCTGATTCGCAACCCGGCGCTTCCCAGCGGCAAACGTCCGGCCGCGTTACCGGACGCGGCGCACGGCGTGTTCGCGGTGACGCGTCATCCGATGATGTGGTCGTTCGCACTCTGGGGGCTGTGCCACATCGCGGTGTTTCCGGTGACGAAGAACATCATCGTTGGGGCGGCTATCGTCATCCTTGCGCTTGTCGGCGCCGCCTTGCAGGACCGGAAGAAGGAACGTCTCCAGCCCGATCTCTGGCCAGCATGGGAATCGAAGACGAGTTACTTGCCGTTCGCGGCGATCGCGGCCGGGCGCGCGCGGCTCGGCGGATTCGGCTTGCACGCGCTCTTGGGCGGACTCGTCGTGTGGCTTGCGGCGACGTGGGCTCATAAGCCGCTCGCCGGATGGGCAGCGGGTATCTGGCGCTGGTTGTAGGCCCGGACACGATGCGTGACGTTCACGCCCCGTCTTTCATCTCGCGCAGATGTTTATAGACGGTCGCGCGCCCCATGCCGAGCACCTTCGCGACATAGTTCGCCGAGCTCTTGCCCTTGAACGCGCCCTGCGCTTGCAGCGCCTCCACGAGTTCGCGCCGATGATCGCGCGTGAGCGAGTTGAGCGCGAGTTGCCGATCGCGCAGCCATCCGTGCAGGAACGTGTTGATGCGTTCCTGCCAGTCGTCCTTGAATAGCTCGACCGGCTGCGCGACGACGCCCGCGCCGCGCAGGAAGACATCGAGCATGGAGCGCATCTCTTCGAAAGCCGCGATGTTGAAGTTGATGCACATCACGCCCGCGGCGTTGCCCGCGTCGTCGAAGAGCGCCGTGCTCACGCAGCGCATGCGGCGTCCGTCCCAGTTCAGCTTCTCGTACGGACCGACGAGCCGCTCGCGCGCAGTCTCTTCGACATCCTCCAGCGCGGAATCGTCGCCGATCTCGCGCTTGGAAAGATTGTTCGACAGATACGCGATCGTCTGATCCGAGAGATCGTGGATCACCACTTCCGCGTACGGGAAGAAGAGCGTCGTGATGCTGTCCGCGATGTGCGCATAGCGTGCGAGAAGCGCGTCGCTATCCGGCTTTTGCGTCTTGCGTCGTGGCATTGAAATAGACATGGGTTCGAAACCGCGAAAACCGATGATACCGCTACGCCGCCGCGCGCCCCTTCGCGAGATGGACGTGCAACGCATGCGCGAGCGCGATATCTTCGAGACCGAGACCGATCGAGCGGAAGAACGCCGGACGTTCAAAGGAAGGCGCGGGACATGCGCCGCGCACGAGTTCCGCGAGGTCGGCACGGATGGCCTCCGGCGACCAGCCGTGACGCTCCCGCGCGATCACCATTTCTCCCGCGCTCGATGGCGTGGTCTGCCGATAGTCGCAGTAGACATCGAGCGTGCCGAGCGCGGCCGGGTCGATCTCGTGGGCGCGCGCGACGTTCGTGCTGATCGACGTGACGAGCGCGGGCGTGGTGAGCGCGTCGAGCGAGAGAACCGGCGTGCCTGAAGATGTGCACAGCATGACGACATCCGCGTCGCGCACGCACTCGTCGACGGATGCCGCCACGCGTGCGCGCGCGTCCAGCGCTTCGATGGCGGCGATGCGCGCGCGATCGTTCGCGAGGCGCGGCGAGTGGATGCGGATCTCCGACCATTCCCGCAACGGCGCGACGTGCCGCAGATGCGCGAGCGCGATGTCGCCCGAGCCGATGATCGAAAGACGCCGGCTCGACGCGCGCGCGAGGCGATCGACGGCAAGCGCGGTCGTGCCCGCCGTGCGCTCGGTGGTGAGGAGCGCGGCATCGCACCACATCAGCGGCGCGCCGGTGCGCATCGACATGAGCGCGGTCCACGCGGTGACGACCGGTGCGCCCGCATTCACGAGATAGGGCGAGAGCTTCACGCCGAACACTTCGTGTTTCGGGAGCACGCCGAGGTAGGTGATGAAATCTCCCGCGTCGCGCGGAAAGAGCGTGAGCGTTTGCGGCGGCTGGACGGCTTCGCCATCGCCGAGCGCGATGAACATGCTTTCGAGCGCGCCGCGGACGTCGAGCGACGGCAGCGCTTGCCGCACCAGCGCTTCGTCGGCGATGAAAGGCGCCTGGGCGCCACGCATGAGTTCGGGCGAGAGAGTCATTCGTCAGCCTCCGGTTCTCGAATGTTGCGACAGCGCGTTTCGTGCGGCGCCGTCCAAGAGTGGACATTTTTGTCTATTCTAGACTTTAATTTTATTTCTGGTCTATATTTCGGTGAGCGCGCGACAAACGCTGCGCGCCTGGTGCAGGACCTACGTTGCTGATACACACAGACGACCTTTGGTGACGACAATGAACTGGAAGATGATTTGCCTGGCGGGCGCGGCGGGCCTCGCGTTCACATTCGGCGTGGCGCATGCGGATACGCAGACCTTGCGATTCGGCGTCGAGGCGTCGTATCCGCCGTTCGAGAGCAAGACGCCGACGGGCCAACTGGAAGGCTTCGATATCGACATCGGCAACGCGGTGTGCCAGCGGATCAAGATGAAGTGCGTCTGGGTCGAGAACAGCTTCGACGGGCTGATTCCCGCGCTGCAGGCGCGCAAGTTCGACGCGATCAATTCGGCGATGAACATCACCGACAAGCGCAGGCAGGCCATCGACTTCACGCCGCCCGTCTACGTGATGCCGATCCAGATGGTCGCGAAGCGTGGCTCGAATCTGCAGCCGTCGCCCGCGAGTCTGAAGGGCAAGTCGGTGGGCGTGTTGCAGGGCTCGACGCAGGAGGATTACGTGCGCAAGCACTGGGCGAACGAGGGCGTGCAGGTTGTCACGTATCAGAGTCAGGACCAGATTTTCGCGGACCTCTCGGCGGGGCGGCTGGACGGCGCGGTGCAGGAAGTGCAGACAGCCATCGACGGCTTCCTCGCGAAGCCCGAGGGCAAGAGTTTCGATTTCGCGGGCGGCGCGCTGACCGACCCGACGACGCTCGGCGAGGGCACCGGCATCGGCTTGCGCAAGAACGATGCGGCGCTGAAGGCGAAGGTGGTCGCCGCGCTCGATGCGTTGAAAAAGGACGGCACGCTCAGTCAGTTGTCGCAGAAGTACTTCAAACGCGACATCATTGCGAAGTAGGCACTTCATCAGGCATCGGAATATGACTCAGGACGTGATCGTGCTCGGCGCGGGCATCGTGGGAGTGAGCGTCGCACTGCATCTGCGGCAGCGCGGATGGCAGGTGACGCTCGTCGATCGCCGTGCGCCCGGCGAGGCGACGAGCTTCGGCAATGCGGGGCTGATAGAGGCGTCGTCGGTCGTTCCGTATGCGTTCCCGCGTGACTGGGGCACCGTGCTGAAGTTCGCGCTCAACCGCTCGACCGCGCTGCGTTACGACCTGCGCTCGCTGCCGGCCTATGCGCCGTGGCTCGCGCGGTTCTGGTGGGAGTCTGCGCCCACGAGACTCGCCGCGGCGGCGCGGGACATGCTGCCGCTCATCCGGATGAGCGTGGCGGAGCACGAGGCGCTGATCGCGCGGGCGGGCGTCGCCGATCTCGTGCGGCCGACGGGCTGGCTCGAAGCCTATCGCTCGCAGGATCAGTTCGAACGCGAGGCGGGCGCGGCACAGCGGATCGCGAACGAGCACGGACTCGGCATGAAGGTGCTCGACGCGGGCGCGTTGCAGCGGCTGGAGTCGTCGCTCGATGGCGGCTACGCGGGCGCGATCCACTGGGCCGACCCGCGCAGCGTGATCGATCCGGGCGCGTTGACGAAGGGCTATGCGGCGCTCTTCGAGCGCGAAGGCGGACGCATCCTGACCGGCGACGCCGCGACGCTCGAACGGACGGGCAGCGGATGGCGCGTGATGACTGCGGACGGGCTGCTCGAAGCGCAAGCGGCGGTGGTGGCGCTGGGCGTGTGGTCGGGCGACGTGGCGCGCAAGTTCGGATACCGCATTCCGCTGATGGCCAAGCGTGGCTATCACATGCACTACGCGAACGATGGACGTGCCGCGCTTTCGAGGCCGGTCGTCGATATCGAGAATGGTTATGTGGTCGCGCCGATGCGCCGCGGCTTGCGGCTGACCACGGGCGTCGAGCTCGCTTGCAGGAACCGGCCGCCGAGTCCGGTGCAGCTCGAACGTGCCGAGCGTATCGCGCGGCCGGTGTTCGGGCTTGGTAAGCGGCTCGACGAGTCGCCGTGGCTGGGATTGCGGCCGTGCACGCCGGACATGCGGCCCGTGATCGGCGCTGCGGAGCGGCACCCGGGGCTGTGGTTCGCGTTCGGGCATGCGCATCATGGGCTCACGCTCGGGCCGGTCACGGGGAGGCTTCTGGCGGAGATGATGAGCGGCGAGGCGACGTTTGCGGATCCGGGCGCGTATCGGGTGGGGAGGTTTTAAATCCTGTCGATAGCGCCGGCGACCCGACGCAGTATGATGCTTCTCCATGCGTTGAACCTTCATCGATATCCATGGAAAAAGCATTCAGCGAGGCGGATCGCGAAGCGGTCTATCGCGCCATTCACGAGCGTCGCGACATGCGTCACTTCGTGAGCGATCCCATCGCGCCGCCGGTCATGCAGCGGCTCATCGACGCCGCGCTGCATGCGCCGAGCGTCGGCTTCATGCAGCCCTGGCGCATTCTGCGCATCACGCGTGCGCATATTCGCGCGCAGTTGCGGGACGCCGTCGAACGCGAACGCCTGCTCACCGCCGACGCCCTCGGTGAGCGACGCGATTCGTTCATGCGACTCAAGGTGGAAGGTTTGCGCGACTGCGCTGAAGTGCTCGTCATGGCGCTGATGGACGGCCGCGAAGACTACGTATTCGGACGACGCACGCTTCCCGAGATGGACCTCGCTTCGGTGGCTTGCGCGATCCAGAACATGTGGCTCGCCGCGCGCGCGGAAGGGCTCGGAATGGGCTGGGTTTCCCTCTTCGATCCGCAGGAAGTCGCCGCGTTGCTGAACATGCCTTCGGGCGCGAGGCCCGTCGCGATTCTCTGCGTGGGGCATGTGGAACGCTACTACGCTGCGCCGATGCTCGAGACCGAGCGCTGGGCCAAGCGCCGTTCTATCGAGGAATGCGTCTTCGAGAACGAATGGCCGTCAGCGGAGGAATAAGAAGAGCGAGCGCCGTAGGTTACTTCTCCGCGCCGATGGTCGTCACCGGCTGCCATTTCATCGACTTCACCTGATAGAGCGTCGAGGTCGGGCTATTCAGATCGCCGTATTTATCGAACGAGATATGGCCGGTGATGCCGTTATATTGCATCGTGCGCAGCGTTTGCATGAATGTGGCGGGCTGCGTGGAGTTCGCCTGCTTCATCGCCGTGATAGCGAGCCACGCGCAGTCATAGGCGAACGGCGCATAGGTCAACGTATCCGCGCCGAAGCGCTTCTTGAACTTGGCCGCGAACGCCCGGCCTTCCGGCAATGAATCGACGGGCCGGCCGTATTCCCAGGCCATCGCGCCGTCGGCCGCGTTGCCCGCGGAACTGATGAAGACGCTATCGGCGATCCCGCCGCTTCCGACGAACTGCGCGCGTATGCCGAGCTGCTTCATGCGCTTGACGATCAGGCCCGCCTGACCGTCGAGACCGCCGAAGTACAGCAGGTCGGCGTTGGCCGCCTTGATGTTCGTGAGTTGCGCGTTGAACTCGACGGCTTTGTCGGTGGTGTATTCCTCGGATACGATCTGACCGCCCGCCGCCTGCACGGCCTTCTTGAATTCTTCGACCGCGCCTTGTCCGAATGCCGTGCGGTCGTCCATGACCGCGATGCGCTTCGCCTTCGTGACCTTCACGGCATACGTGCCGGCGTTGCCGGAGTTCTGCGTGTCCGTCGCGATGATGCGGAAGATGTTGTTCAATCCCTGGCGCGTGATGGCCGGATTCGTCGCTGCCGGATCGATCAGCGGGATGCCCGCTTTCGCGAAGATCGGCGATGAGGGAAGCGCCACGCCAGAGTTGTAATAGCCGACGACGGCGACGACGCCATCGTCCACGAGCTTTTGCGCCACCTGCACGCCGATGCGCGGATCGCCCTGATCATCGACGGATGCGAGCTCGAACTGAACCGGCTGTCCGCCGATGTTGATGTGTTGCGCGTTCGCTTCTTCCACGGCGAGCCGCACGCCGTTTTCGATGTCCTTGCCATTGGCCGCGCCGATGCCCGTAAGCGGCGCCGAAACGCCGATGCGAACCGCCTGTTGCGCGCTTGCGATGAGCGGGGCGATGCACAACGCCGAGGCCGCCAGAAGAGAAAGGATCGCTTTTTTCATGACAGGGCGCTCATCAAGAGGAATGTCACGCGGTCGAGCCGGCGTCGCGAGCCCGCGTCGAATCAGGTGGCTGCCGAGCATCGTGCACAAGGCGCGTGATCCGACTCACTATATCGACAATGTTGCGGTCGAAAAAATGTTTCGGAAGCCATTCTCCGCTGAAATCCGCGTTTCGGTTCTCGGGGTAAATTCCTATCCGTGGCGCTATCCGCCACGGACCGACCTTGATTCTCGTGGTCGGTCCATGTCGCGGCGAGCGGCTTTCTTATTGCCCGATTTCGCGGATCGTCAACGCGTTCCTGACGGATGTCACGCCAGCCGTTCCCTTCGCGGCCTCGGTTGCCTTGTCGATCTGCGCGGCGTCGGGGACGGTGCCCGCGAGCGTCACGGCGCCGCCGTTAGCACGAACCGATATGTTCGACACACTCAAACCCTTCACCTTGGTCAGGCTCTTGCGCACGTCCTTGGCGAGTTGCCGGTTCGCGGCCTTCGTGGATTTGGCGCTCGGCGCGGCCGATGTCGCCGGCGCGGCGTCGCTGCTCTGAGCGTATGCGCTGCCGATGCCCGCATTGAGCGATACCGCGACGGCGAGGATGCCAGCCGCCAGTGCAAGTGGTTTTCGTGCATTCATTGTGATTCTCCTTTTTGAAGAAGTTAGTCAGACGCACCGGGCACGGGCCATTGCCTTCGCACGCGACTGGCGGCAAGCCCGAAGGAAGTGCGCTGGGAAGTAAAGATACGCCGATCCGCAAAGTGTTGTCAGTCGAGTGTCAGATATCGCAGACGACGGCGATTGCGTCTCGTCGCACAGGGCAAACGATTGCGCGAACGATCGTTCTTCACATTCGCGCTAATCGGCCCATCTTTCTTTGATCTGACACATAAAGTACACACAGAAACCGTAGCGTGCGGGGTTTCTTCATATGTCATCCGCGTGCCATGCAGCCAGCGTTTTCGAGGTTTCGCCGATCTTCTGCCCAGATAGAGCCACGCACGGCGGGAGACTTATGCCAGGAAGTGCCGTTCGTCGACGCAGAGGACTCCAACTCGCTCGTGATGGAGATTTTTTCGGCGCGTCGTGACATGGGCAGTCTCGCGGTCATCGATGGCCTTCGTCCCATCGGCCTGATCAACCGGGATATCTTCATGTCGCAAATGAGCAAGCCTTTTCATCGCGAGCTATACGACAAGAAGACCTGCATCGCGTTCATGGACAAGGAGCCTTTGATCGTCGATGCGGACGAGAGCATCGAAACGCTTGCATTCAGAACCGTCGAGGCCGGAGAGAAAGCGCTCGTCGATGGTTTCATCGTCACGCGCGGCGGCCGCTTCACGGGCGTGGGCAGCGGACTGGAACTCGTCAGCGCCGTAGCGGAAATGCAGGCGGAGAAGAACCGCCAGATCATGCAGAGCATCGAGTACGCGAGCGTGATTCAACGCGCGATGCTGCGTACATCCGATGAAACTTTGTCGACGCATATACGCAATGCCGCAATGGTCTGGGAACCGCGCGACGTGGTCGGCGGCGACTTCTATCATTTCGCGGCGAACTCCGGCGACTGGTTCGGCGCGATAGCCGATTGCACGGGGCACGGCGTGCCCGGCGCGTTCATGACGCTGCTCGCTTCGGCGTCTCTCTCGAAGGCGCTCGAACAGATGGGACCGCGCGATCCGGCCGCCTTGCTGTCGGCGCTCAACCGCAACGTGAAGGGCTTGCTCGGGCAGGTGAACAACGCGAGCGGAGGACCGCAATCCAACGACGGGCTGGATTCCGCGTTCTTCTGGTTCGATGCTGCAAAGAGCGTGCTGCATTTCGCGGGGGCGAGGATTGCGTTGCATATCCTGTCGCCGGACGCGACGGAGTTCGAAACGATCGCGCCCGATCGCATGGGCGTAGGTTATGTCGATAGCCGCGCGAACTATGAATGGAAGGCGCACGCCATTTCATTACCGAAGGGCAGCCTCTTCTTCATCTGCACGGACGGACTGACGGATCAGATCGGCGGCCCGCGAAGCATTTCGTTCGGCCGGCGCCGCGCGCTCGACGTGATTCGCGAACATCGGGCCGAGCCACCATCGACGATCTGCGAAGCGCTTCGGCTCGCGCTCGCCGAATGGCAACGCACGCAGCCTCGCCGCGATGACGTCACGTTCTTTTGTGCCCGTATCTAGTCAATTTCCAGAATGTCTCAACTACTCGATCAAGACAGCGCCTTCTTCGATCTGGCGCGGCGACGCAATGTTCTCTTCTATCACAAGGGCTATTTCTCGCATAACATCGTCGCGGCGATGGGCGAGGTGGTCAAGCTTCAACTGGAAGTCGCGGGCGTGAACGCGCCGACTCGCCGCAAGCTTTTCTCGTCCTTTGTCGAGCTGTCGCAGAACATCGTTCACTACTCGTCGGACGCATTGAAAGCGGGCGGCGAGACGGCGGGAGCCATACGTGAGGGAGCCGTGTGCATCTCGAAGGACGGCGAACATCACGTGATGTTATGCGTCAATCCAATGGCGACCGCGGAAGTCGAGAATCTGCGCAATAAGCTCGAACCCCTGCGCAATATGTCGCTTGAAGAAATCAGGCAGGCGTACAAGCTATCGCTGCGGTCCGACACGCCGGAAGACAGCAAGGGCGCGGGCCTCGGATTTCTCACGATGGCGCGCGATGCGAGTGCGCCGCTCGAGTTTGCTTTTCACCCGCGTGCCGACGATCCCGGAACCACGCTGTTTTGCCTCATGGCCAAAATCTGAGCAGGAAGGCGCAAGAACCATGGATAACCTCTATATCGCCGCCACGACGACGTCGCCCGAGGTCGATTTTCGCTTCGACCAGCACGCGTTGTCGCTCAAGGGCGAGTCATACCCGGAAAACGCGGCGGCTTTTTATGCGCCTGTCATCGAGCAGATGCGCAAGTATCTGGCCGAGAACGCGGGCGCTGTGATCACCATCGATGTCGCGCTGACTTACTTCAATAGTTCGAGCACCAAGATGCTGTTCAGCATGTTCGACGCGCTCGATCAGGCGGGTCAATCGGGAAGCCGCGTGCTGATGAACTGGTATCACGATGAAGAAGACGAGACGATTGCCGAATTCGGCGAAGAGCTGAAGGCCGATTTCGGCGCAATCGAATTCACGGATCGTCCCATCATTTATCAGGGACGTTAAGGATGCCCTCGACATCCTCGCCTGAGCTGCCTCCGGACGCGGCGCCCGATCTGTTTCAGAAAGAGAGCGCGGCGCTCGTGAAAGCCCGCGCCGTGCATGCGGCCGCCGATGCGGATGCGCATGTATATCGCGAGTCGCTTGGCGAACTCATCGATCATTTCGAGCGGCTGATGCGCGACACGCGGCGTTTGATCGGCAGAAGCGATCGTGCCGAGCGCGAGATGCAGGCGCTTGCCACGCAGCTCGAACATCGCGCGTCGCACGATGCGCTGACAGGCGTGCTCAATCGCAGCGCCGTGATCGAGCGGACCGGCAAGATGCTGCGTACGAACAGCGCGGTGATGATTGTCCTGGACATCGACGAGTTCAAACGGATCAACGACGATTTCGGCCATCCCACAGGCGACGCGGTGATACTGGGCGTCGTCGATTGTCTGCGGCGAATCGTGGGCGAGCGCGGCTTCATCGGGCGCGTGGGTGGAGAGGAATTCACGGTGCTGTTGCCCGGTCATGATTCGTCGAGCGCCGCACTTCTTGCGGAGCGCATGCGCGAAGCCATCAGCGAATCGCTGATTGTTCCGCCGGTAGATCGCCGCATCACCGCGAGTTTCGGCATCAGCAACAATGAAGCCGGAGCCGGCTTCGACACGGCCTATGCGTCGGCCGATGCAGCGCTTTATCGCGCCAAGCGAGGCGGGCGCAACCGCGTCGAATTCGCCGATCGATAAACGGGTTCTACCTTCATCAAATCGTCATCGAGTTCAGCTTTCGGGCACTTCGCTGTGGTATGGTCAAGTCCACCAAAATTCTGTCTGACTCGAGGCCTCGATGGTGGATATGGATGCTGACTGGCCCTTGCCCCGGCCGATCAATTTCAAGGAAGGCCGACGACCGGCCGATTCATCGACACCAGACGCGGAATCAATCGCGAGCACGTTTTCATCATTGGCGGCGCCCGTGGTCGCCGAAGCCGTGAGGCGGGCGCGAGAGGTCGCCACGGATTGCGATGCCGAAGCATTCCATCAGCTTCGCGTCTCCTTCAGAAAACTGCGTGCCTTGTACTGGGCCTATTCGCCTTATCTCGGCGAAGAAGCGACCGCACACGCCATCGAAGAATTCAAGCGCCTGGCCGCCGTGGCCGGTGGAACGCGAGACTGGGATATCGCCGGCGATCTTCTGAAAGCCGCGCAGGCGTCGCGTGCATCGATGGGCATTCTCGTGGCCGCCGCGAAAGAAAAGCGGGCGCAGGCCGTGGTGCATAGCCAGACGATGATCAAGAGCGATGATGTCGAATCGTTTCTCAACGACGTCCTGCTTCGCGCGCAGATCGCACTGGAGTCGAGCTGCAACGATCTTCCCATTCGGGACTTCGCGGAGGATCGTGTTCGCCGGGCGGAGCGCGCGCTGAAGAAGCGCAGCCGATATGCATCGCGTAACGAGACCGCCCACGAAGAAGATCTCCACGACGTTCGCAAGGCCGGCAAGAAGCTGCGCTATCTGCTCGAGTTTTTTCAGCCCGTGATCAAGGGCGGACACGATCGCACGATCAAGGAACTGACGTCCGTGCAGAACAAGCTCGGCCAGTTCAACGACATCGCCGCGAGTGAAATGCTGATTCGCGACGCCTCATTCGACGACGTTCCGCCCGAAGTCGTGCAGGAGTCGCTGCAATGGCTGGAGAAGCAAAAGTGCCGGCGCATGCGCGCCGCGGCGCGACGCGTTCGAGCCATCGCGAGTTGACCCGATCGCCCTTGTGTGGCTTTGCTCACACTTTGTTTCAATTTGTTTCAAACGACTGAGACGCCCGCCCAGCAAGGCCCCGCGGGGTGCGGCGAACGTCGGGATCGGTCACGCGTTCCCGCGCATGGTGAAGATTTCAAACCCCGGACCGTTAAAGGATTCAACACGTCGGGAGTAGACACCATGAAAATCGAATCCATTAACTACACGCTCGCAGCCGCCCAGAGCGACACGCAACGCGCGACGAAAGGCGCCGTGCAGTCGGTGAGCGCCGCCGGTGCGCTGAACTCGACGGTGAATCTGTCGTCGATGTCCGCGCTGGGCGAATCGAGCGGTTCCGACATCGATACGGCCAAGGTCGAGTCGATCAAGGCCGCGCTGCGTGACGGTAGCTACAAGATCGATTCGGGCAATATCGCCGACGGCATGCTGAGCACCGCGCGCGACCTGCTCCAAGCGAGAAGCCGCATCTGACCGCGCGTACGCCCGTTACGCGCTCAACGCGTCGGGCGCGAGTTCGGCGGGCATCGTAAGCGGCGGACCGACAAACTCGATGCGCCACTCGTCGCCGAATGCTTTCAACACCGCCGGGTCCGGCGAACCATTCGCCATCACGTCACCGAGTTCGCTAAAAAACCGGGTGGCATCCCAGCCAGGCGTGACCAGCACCAGCATGCGTGACGGTTGATCGTCGATGTTGATGAAACGGTGCGTGGTGCCTTGCTTCGCGACGATCGTCTCGCCTGCGCTAACGACGGTCTGCTTACCGTCCACGTCGAAAAGATACCGGCCTTGCACGACGTGAAAGACTTCCGTCTCGATCTCATGCCGATGCTGCGGCGGGCCGAATCCGGGCTGGTCCGTCGTTTCCAGTAGCGTCGCCGATGCGCCCGTCGCTTTCGAATCGATTCGTACTTGAAGACGCAGCCCGATGGCCGGAATATCGATAGGGGCGGCATTCTGCTCGCCGTGCAGGAAATCTGTTTTCATGACGTTTCTCCTTGAGTCAGGGTGCGGGGTCCGCGGCCCGGTCAACGTCATGATGTCGGCGGCGACTT